>CABPDL010000085.1:0-1573 GCA_902406375.1 uncultured Collinsella sp. | reverse complement strand
CGCCATTGTAGGTGCCATGCTCATCTGCCCGCTCATGGGCTCGGTCCTTGCCATGGCATACGGCATTGCCACGCTCGACCGCGAGATTGCCGTCGAGGCAATTGCCGGCCTCGCGCTGCAGATGGTCTTTTGTCTAATCACGTCCACGCTGTACTTTAAGCTCTCGCCCCTTGGCACCACCACGGCCGCCATCATCGACAACTCGACACCGACTGTGTGGGACCTTGCCGTCGCGCTCGCGGGCGGCTTTGCGGGCGGACTGGGCAACTCGCGCGACCAGGAACCCGCCACGCTCATCGCCGGCGTGGCCGTGGCGACCGCGCTCATGCCGCCCCTGTGCGCGGCGGGCTATGGCATCGCCATCGCGAGCGGGTCGCTGTTTCTCTCGGCCCTCTACGAGTTTGGCATCAACGTGGTCTTTATCGCACTGGCTGCCGAAGCCGTGCTGCTTCTTTTGCGCGTGCCGCTCAAGCGCGACCTCAACGGCGACGGCATTGTGACCGCCGAGGAAAACGCCGAGGTCGATGAGCTGTCACACAAGGTGCGCCGCCGCATCATCGTGGGCACGGTGATCTTTGCCATCCCCTGCATCGTTATGACCGCGGGATCCATTGGCTCGGCGCAGGCCGGCGTGCAGGACGGCTATGGCGTCACCGAAACCACGCGCGAGCTTGCCGCGGTGCTGCCGGGCTTTAAGGATTACACCGTTGCCGTCGAGACCTCGGCCACCGAAGGCGAGGAGGAGGGTATCGTCGAGCGCGAGACTGTCGCCCATGTGACGACAAGCGAGGCGCTTGGGGCACACGACCGCCGTGTAGCCCGCAAGCTCATCGACCTCAATGTGCCCGAGCTCGATCGCGTGGAGTTTGATGTGCAGTAATACGCGACGTGGGATGGATGCGCGCAGCCGCGAGTCACGACATGGCGCAGACGTGACGCGGGCCACGAGCAAATAGCGGGGCACGGTCCATGGCCGCGCCCCGCTCGCTGATTTATTGCCGTGAATCAACTGTCCACATCGACATCGCCAGACTCCACCATAAACGCCGGATCGGTGCTCACCAGATAAAAACGGGTCACCTTGGTATCTCTAAATAGGTAGAGCAAGCCCTGATCGCGTCGGCGCGAAATATACGCCACGTGGACCGTACCGAATTCTTCGCCGTTTTCCTTCTTTAATATCAGGATGTTGGGGTCATCCGTACGCTTAAACTGCCCGTCTGTGCAGATTCCGTCTTGGTCGACCAGCTGCCATCGACAGTTGTCCTCCTCAAGAAAAGCCAGGGTTTCCCGACTTGTTTCGTCATCCCGATAGTAACCGTCAATGGCAAAGCCTTCGGAAGCACATTCCTGCATATAGGATGTTTCTCGACTTATAGCGAACTGCCCTATAGCGCCCAGGAGCACAGCTAGGCAAACCACTGCAAGGGTTATCGAGATAGTACGGCGGCCCATATTAACCAGCCCGATACTTGTTTAACGGAGCACGAAACATACTTGGTACCTCCGATATCATGGCGAATGTCACCTACGGCCTGTCGGCAATCATATGTTTCCAACATCAAACCATATG
>CABPDL010000084.1:0-1844 GCA_902406375.1 uncultured Collinsella sp. | reverse complement strand
CCAGGCGGCCGAGCATGGCGAAGCCCATGGCAGGCAGGATGTTGGCGGCAACGCCAAAGCCAGCAAGGACAAAGTCGGGGATAGAGTCGAGCACGCCCTGGATAGCGTCAGCACCCAGATAGAACGACAGCGAGCACAACAGGAACGCCATGATGATACCGGTGGAACCGATCAGGAAGTGCATCGCATAGACGCCCTTAAGGTTGCCCTGGGCAGAGAAAACATCGGCGCGGTCAACCAAAATCGGCAGGGCGGCGTTGAGGATGTTCTTGATGGCAAGGCACAGCGTGGCGATGGGCATAGCGAGCGCGATGGCTGCCTCGGTGCTCTGGCCGAGCTGGATAGCGAAGGCGCAGGCAAGCACGCCGCCGATCGTCTCATCGGGCGGAACGTAGGCGCCGATGGAGATCGAGCCCATGAACAGCAGCTCCAGGCTCGCGCCAATCGCGAGACCAGACTGCAGGTCCCCCAGGACCAGGCCCACGAGCGGGCACAGGACGATGGGACGGAACGCATAGAGCGTACCGAGCTGGCAGTCGAACTTACCAAATGCGGCGATAAGTCCGATGAGGATTGCCTGGGTAAGCATACATCCCCCTTTCCATATAGGACACTACGAAGAGCTCAGACTCTTCGAAATTAAACGCCTAGAGCACGCTGGCGCAGTCAACCTTGGGATCATCGGCCAGGGGTCGAATCTCGACCTCAACGCCACGATCCAGCATCTCGCGCACATCGGCTTCCTCGGCCGCGGTCAGGAAAATCTGACGAGAGACCTGACGAGCGTCGGGACGCTTCTCGTCCTTGGGCTTGGTATTGCCCAGGTTGACCGACTTGATCTGCGGGCAGCCCTCAACAAGCTGCTTTGCCTCAGCGATAGTGGCGACGCAGATGATCATCTTGTACTTGTCGGTCACGCCCGAGTTGATAGCTTCGATTGCATGCTCCATATCTTTGATGACGAGCTTGCAGCCGGCAGGCTTGCCCATCTTGAGCGTCGTCTTCCACACCGGGTCGTTGGCGACCTTATCGCCCACGCAGAAGATGCAGTTGGAGCCAAGGCCCTGAACCCAGGAAACTGCGACCTGGCCATGAAGCAGGCGATGGTCAACGCGAAGTAGCTGAATCATAATGTGACCCCCCAAAGGTCTTGCGCCGTCTTACGGCATGTCAATAGGTGCTGCGGATTAGAACTCTTCTTCCTCGTCGTCATCGACCAGCAGGTCGTTGACAAACTTCACGCGCGTATCGTCCGCAGCGACGATGGCGCGAATCGTCTCCTCAACCGGCGCCGACTCGTCAGAGAACAGCAGCTGGATGAGCAGAGGAAGGTTCATGTTGGTAACGAGGTACGTGCGGGGACGCGTCTGGACGATCTTGGTGAACTCGTTGTTGACGCTGCCGCCAAAGAGATCGGTGCAGACAACGACATCATCGTCGGCAGACATGCCCGCCAGCAGTTTTTGGGCCTCCTCGGCCACGTCCATACGGTCATCGACGAACATCGAAAGATCGTGGACGTTGTCGCGAGCGCCCGAGAGCAGCTCGACGCTCTCCTTGATGCCGGTAGCGAAGTGCGCATGGCTGGCGATGATGTACTGTCTCATTCTGTGTTCCTCTCAATAGCCCGGCGCGTTCCCGCACCCGTTTTCTTTAGTAGTCGAACTGGTGATAGTAGCGACGATACTTGAGGTTGTGCTTGGTGACCGTCTCGTAGTAGCGAGCCAGGCGGTCGGTAACGAGCACCGTCAGAATCCACGGGGACACGATGACGCGGAACTCGTCGTCGAGGCCGGGGATCGCGAACTCGGCGGTGTCGATGATGTTGATGTCGGTGTCGCCGG
>CABPDL010000083.1:0-2097 GCA_902406375.1 uncultured Collinsella sp. | reverse complement strand
TCCAGCACGGCAAGGTTCTCGGGCACGGCCAGGAACTGCTTGACGCTCGCCGCAATCTTGGGACCGATGCCCTCGCACTCGGCGATGTCCTCTTCGCTCGCCAAGATGAGCTTGTCAATCGACAGGAATCGCTCGGCAATGACCTCGCCCACACTCTTGCCCACATGACGGATACCCAAGGCAAACAGCACGCGACCGAGCGGCTGGCTCTTAGACTTGTTGAGCTCGGCGATGATTTTCTCGGCCGTCTTGAGGCCCACCGGAATGGGATCGCCCTTCTTGACGCCCTTTTTGCTGTTGGAGCTGGCATACACGCGGCCCGTGTCCAGGCCGGCGATGTCGTCGACTGTGAGCTGGTAGAAGTCCGCGACATCGTGGATAAGGCCGGCGGCGATCATCTTGTCGACGATTTCGTCGCCCAGGCCGTCCACGTCCATGCAACCGCGGCTCACCCAGTGGAGCAGGCGCTCCTTGAGCTGTGCGGGGCAGTCGATGGACACGCAGCGGTAGGCCACCTCGCCGTCCTCGTGCACCACGGGGCTGCCGCACACGGGGCAGACCTCGGGCATCTGCCAGTCAACGCTGTCGGCCGGGCGCTTGTCGAGCACGGGGCCCACGACCTCGGGAATCACGTCGCCTGCCTTGTGCACGATGATAGTGTCGCCCTCGCGCACGTTTTTGCGGCGGATCTCGTCGATGTTGTGCAGCGTGGCGCGCGCGATGGTGGAGCCGGCGACCGTCACCGGGTCGAACTCAGCGACCGGCGTGAGCACACCGGTGCGGCCCACCTGGATGCGAATCTCGCGCAGGACGGTCTGCTTTTCCTCGGGCGGGAACTTAAAGGCGATGGCCCAACGCGGCGCACGGGCGGTAAAGCCCAGGTCGAGCTGCTGTTGGAAGCTGTCAACCTTTACGACCACGCCGTCGATGTCGTAGTCCAGGTCACCGCGATGCTCGAGGGCCTGGGCACAGAACTCGTGGACCTCGGCCGGCGTGGCGCAGCGTGCCACGTTGGGGTTGACGCTAAAGCCGGCACTGCGCAGCCAGTCGAGAAACTCACGCTGGCTGTGGACGTGCAGCGGATCGGTATCGGCAATGGCGTAGATAAAGGTAGCCAGGTCGCGGCGCGCCGTGACCTTGGGGTCCTTTTGGCGCAGGCTGCCGGCGGCGGCGTTGCGCGGGTTGGCGAAGGGGTCGCGGCCCTCGGCATCGGCCTCGTCGTTCAGACGCACAAAGCTGCCCTTGGGCATGTAGACCTCGCCGCGCACCTCAATGGTGCGCTCGCGGTCGGCACCCATGTGGGCGAGCGCAGGCTCGGACAGGTGCATGGGCACATCCTTGATGGTACGCACGTTGAGCGACACGTCCTCGCCCGTGGTGCCGTCGCCGCGCGTGGCGGCGCGTACGAAGGTGCCGTTTTGGTAGGTAAGGGCCACGCCCAGGCCGTCGATCTTAAGCTCGCAGGTATAGGTGACGCTGCCGGCACCGAGCGCATCCTCGGCGCGCTGGAGCCACGCGTCGAGTTCGTCCAGGTCCATGGCATCGTCCATGGAGTACATGCGTGCCATATGCGTGACCGGCGTAAACTGCTCGCTCACGTAGCCGCCCACACGCTGGGTATAGCTGTCGGGGGTCACCAGGTCGGGGTAGGTCGCCTCGATTTCCTGCAGCTCAACGAGCATTTTGTCAAAGGCGGCGTCCGTGATCTCGGGCGCATCGAGCATGTAGTAGCGATAGGCGTGGTAATCGAGCTCGTGGCGCAGCTCGGCCGCACGCGCCGCCGCCTGGGCACGGGCATCGGCCGGTGCGGCGGCATCCACGCTCGCGGGCGTTTCGGTATCGATGTCCACGCCGTCACCAAACAGGCTCGATTGCTCCATAGCGGCACTCCTTCGCTCGATTTCAAACGGATACAAGAGTACCACCGGTCACCATGGCGCCGAATAACCCTTTCGAACCGCACCGAATCGGCAGCCGCCAGACTGGGGTGGATCGCGCGATTAAACCATGCCCTTGCCAGTTCTAAATGATCCGTTTTCCTCCGTCTCCAAGGGACTCTCGACAGCTGTCGTTAGTTCCTGCCGAATTTCCTCATTG
>CABPDL010000082.1:0-2312 GCA_902406375.1 uncultured Collinsella sp. | reverse complement strand
CCTCGTCGGCCGAAAACATAAGGCCCGCGTCCCCCATGTAGGCAGATAACGCCTCACGCAGGGCGGGGCGACCGTTGTTGGGCGGATAGTGCGTGTCGCCGCGGTCCAACGAAGCAGTCACCTCGGCGCTAATCACATCGGGCGTGGGAAAATCGGGCTCGCCTAGCGCGAGCGCGATGCACCCCGGATGCTGGGCGGCGAGCGCGTTGATCCGGCGGATACCGGAGGGCTTAAGCGTGGCAAGCGAGGTGTTCATGGGCAGACGCATGACGTTCCTTTCGTAAGGGTTGCACTAGGATAGCGCGGCGGGGCGCCGCCGGACGGTGTAACCTAAACGGAAACCAACCGGAAAGGAGACGGCATGGAGACGACCGCACGCGGCGATGTACCAAAAACACTGCATAACATCGCGTTTGTCAGTATTTCCGAGAGCGCCGATCTTGAGTTTTTGCTCTGGGACCTGCAGGATGCCATCGCCGCCTATGCACAGCTTTCCGGCACTGTGCTCCCCCACCCGGTCGTTTTGGAGGCGGATGATTCCGGCAGCGTTGCCGGTGCCGCCGATGGCATTGTGTTCGCCATTGAAGATGCACCCAATGATGAAGCGATGGCGCCCATTAAGCAGATGCTCGACCGCTTTGGCGGCGCAGGGACGCGTGCCTATGTTGTTGTCCAGGCCGACGTCGGCGGCCTCGAGCGAGCACACGGGCTCGTCGTGCGTCTGCGAGCGACGTGCGACCTTCGTGGGCTGTCATGGTGCGGCGGCGTTGTCGTCTGTACCGGCAGCGGCTTCGCGGCGCTTCGTCACTCACCGCGCATGGGACTCTTGCGGCGACCGTTTTCGGAAGCGATGGACAAGCTCGTAGGCGCCGTTCGTATGGGCTGTTCGGTTGAGCATGCGCAGCGACTTGGTGGTGGTAATGCCGAGGACGTCGACGCCGACGGCATGATTTGCACCGAGCCAGCCGTGCCCGCGCCGATCTGGCGAGGCGTTCTGAAACGTCTGGGCGCCCACGCTCAAACAAAAATCTAAATTAAATAACAGCCCAGTCAACGGCTTCACTCCAACGCTCGACAAGCCGCTCCAAACGCCACGCCGCGTTGGCAGGACTCGTCGACGGCAGCACGATGGCGGGTAGCCCCGTCCGCTCTTGTAGATAGCGTTTGTAGAGCCGCCCGGCCGCGCCGCCGTTGCAGATAACGACCTCAATCGGCGTGACATCGGTAATGCGCTCGACATGCGCCGGAACGACGTTTTTGATGCTCGCGTCGCTTGAGCCCTTGATGTCACAGCTCTCGATCACGTCCCACAGGGCCACGCCGCCGTTGAGCAGCATAGCCCGCTTGGCAGCAACCGAGGCGTCGAGCGTCGCGGGCTCGCCGCTCGCCAAAGAGTCTCCCTCGTTGGGCGGCACGGGCACACCGAGGCACGCGGCCATCACACGCCAAAAGCGATTCTGAGGGTTGCCGTAATAAAAGGCGTTGGCGCGCGAAAGCACCGAGGGAAACGATCCGAGCACCAAAACGCGCGAGTGCTGGTCGAACACAGGCTCAAACCCATGCTCAATATGTTGATAGCCCTCGTCGGACGCAGCCATGGCCTAGGCCCTCAACAGATAGCGCACCTCGTAGGGTGCAAGCTCAAGGGCACCCGTTAGCTCGACTGTGGGCGCGCCGTCGGCAAGTAGGTCGGCAAAGGAGCCGTTGAGCTCGCCGGCTCCAAAGGTATAGGGCTCGTTCACGGCATTGACCGCCACGAGCACCGTCGCGTCGTCGCAGGCGCGCTCGAACAGCAGCTGCTTGTTCTGAATCACCACGTTGCGATAGGCACCATAGTTGAGGGCACGGGCCGCCGCGTCGTCTGCCGAGCGCAGGTGCGCGAGCTGCTTGATGAAGGCCGTCAGCTCGTTGGGCGCAGGCTCATCGAGCGCAGGTCGCAGCGCCCAGTCACCATCGGGGCCGCCCTTTTCGCCAGGAATCCCCCACTCGCTGCCATAGTAGACGCACGGAATGCCCGGCATGCCAAAGAGCATGCCATAAGCGGGGCGCAGACAGGACTTGTCGGTAAGGATGCTCGCCAGGCGCGGCACATCGTGGTTGTCGACAAACGACAGCAGATGCTTGCCGCGATAAATGCACCACGGGTCACCGCCAAACTGGCGGTGCAGCGAGTGCGCGATCTCGAACATATTGACCGAGTTAAAGCTGGAGTACAGGCCCTTGTAGCACTCGTAGTTGGTGCAGGAGTCGAGCATCTCGTCGTTGACGATCTGGTTGTAGTCGCCGTGGAGCGTCTCGCCGATCAGCACAAA
>CABPDL010000081.1:0-2541 GCA_902406375.1 uncultured Collinsella sp. | reverse complement strand
GGCTTTCAGGCCGGCATGCCCGTAATCGGATGGGCGCTCGGCAGTCAATTCATGGACATCATCGGACCCATCGACCATTGGATCGCCTTTATCCTATTGGCCTTTATCGGCGGCAAAATGCTGTGGGAAGCCTTTACCGAAGACGAGGATGAGGGCGACGGCAAGGATGCTGAAAAAATTGACCTGGCAGAATATCTGATTCTTGCCATTGCCACCTCGATTGACGCCCTAGCCGTAGGTATCTCGTTTGCGGCGCTCTCGGTTGACATCGTTCCCGCTGTATCGCTTATCGGCGTCACAACGTTTATCTTCTCCGTCGCCGGCGTAGCGATCGGCCATACCTTTGGCGCGCGTTACGAAAAACCCGCCACCATCGTGGGTGGCGTCGTACTCGTCCTCATCGGGCTTAAGATCTTACTTGAGCATCTGGGGATCCTCACGATATAAAAAACGCCTCTCATAAGCCAACGTCAATGTAGGGGTCTCATGCAGAGTTTTGCATAATGCCTATTCGTGCAGACTTTTGCATGTCATACTAATATGCAAAAGTCTGCACGTTAGGAGATCGCCGTGGATACCCTTCCCATCACCACACCGCGCCAAGCTGGCATCTACGTGCGCCAGGCACGCGAGGCACAGGGAATCACCCGTGCGGCGCTCGCTAAAAAAGCCGGTGTTTCGGAGCGCCTGCTCGCATCGCTCGAGCTAGGAGATGCCACCGGCATTCGACTCGACAAGCTATTGGCAATCTTCAATGCTCTCGGACTGGCGCTCGCCGCTCAAGGGGATATAGGCGAAACGAAAAATGAGCAATCAGCCAACGTTCCGCGTGCCGATTTGCAACCTCACAGTACCCCCAGACGCCATCGCGCTCAACGTCCCTCTCATAGCTACCGTTGCTGCGCCGCCATTCCGGTTCTTGCAGACGCCCCCTTTACGTCTGAACTCTACGACAAAGCCTTCGCAGATTTCGCCATGTCCAATCTCGGAGTCTCGATTGCCGCAAACGCATCTGTCCAACCAAAGCCTGACGGGAAATAGCCAATGGCCAGAACATCACTTCGGACCATTATTTGCGGCGTACCTGCGGGAACGCTCACGCAAGATGAGAACGGTCTTATCAGCTTTACCTACGATCATGACTATGACGGGCCAGCCCTATCGACCAACATACCCGTATCGAATCGCACATACGGACAACAGGTCATGAATCCGTACCTGTTTGGCCTTCTACCCGACAGCGAGGATCAGCGAAAAGCGATTGCTGCCGAATTCGACGTTAGACCCAACAATGCCGTTGCGCTACTCAGCCATATCGGACTTGACTGTCCGGGTGGAGTGCAGTTTTGTGCCGAAGAAGACGTCAACGCCGTCCTGCATCGCACCAGCGAATACCGCCCTATAGGCGATCACGAGATTGCGCTGCGTCTCAAGTCGATCAGAGATGACCGCGATGCATCGTGGATGGGTCTAGATGAAAGTTGGTCACTTGGAGGCAACCAGGGCAAGTTCGCACTCGCACTCATAGACGGTCGCTGGTGCGAATGTGTGGGCTCCTCGCCCACGACGCATATTTTCAAAAATGGCGTTATCGGATTTAAACTCGAGGCTCTCAATGAGTTTGTCTGCATGAAAAGCGCCCAGCGCGCCGGTATCGCAACGGCAAACGTCGAATATCGTATGTTTGAGGACGAACCTGCCCTCATTGTTGAGCGCTATGACCGCATGAAAGTCGAAGACGGAACGATCAGGCGTCTACATCAAGAAGACCTCTGCCAGGCACTTGGGGTGATGCCCGCCCAAAAGTACACGGCAGACGGCGGCCCGACCACCCGCGACATTCAAGAGCTCCTCATAAATACGAGCCACCATCAACTTAACCTGTATCTGTTTACGCAAATACTGTTCTTCAACGCCATTATCGGCGCACCGGATGCGCATGCGAAAAACTATTCCCTGCTCCTTGGAAACGACGGCGCAGCCATGATGGCTCGAATGTACGATGTCGCATCGGGTTTGGCATATGAGCGCATGCGCCGCCGAGCGCGCCTTGCCATGAGCGTTGGCGGCGAAAACCGTGTGGGACGCATCGGTCCAGGCGCTATCCGCCGATACCACGGTATGGGCGACCCCGCGCTGGAGGCGGCGCTTACCGATGCCGGGCTATCCGAGAAGTTTTGCTTTGCGGCCATGATGGACCTCGCCTACGAGGTACCCATTTGCATGGAAGAGGTCATGGACGAATATGCCGACCTGCCCGGCATGGCGGACCTGCGCGAGCATATGCTCGGCCCCGTCCGCGAAAACTGCCAGCGCACCATCGACCTCATCAAGGCGGATATGGGCTAGACGCCAATCAATTTCCCATTTCTTAAAAGAAGAGAGGGGGCACCCGTCGCAAAAGCTCAGATGCCCCCTCTCATAATGTCATTTGCAATCCGCTAGCACGTGGCTCGGACTGCTGCTAGCGCAACCTTTACGCAGCGAGGCGCTTGAGGACGTCGATGAGCAGCTCGTAGAAGCGCTCGGCAGAAGCGAGCT
>CABPDL010000080.1:0-2705 GCA_902406375.1 uncultured Collinsella sp. | reverse complement strand
AAAAACGGGAGATTATCCACTCTCATTCTGCGGGCACTCATTTAAGTACGTCCCCAATGAGTGCTTTCACTTCTTTTAACAAAACGCCCGGCGGGCATTAACTGCTCGCCGGGCGTTTTGGTTAGGAGGCTATGGTTGTTGGGAAGCCTTAGGCCAGGTCCTCGCCGTTCGTCTCGATGACGTGTTTGTACCAGTCGAAGCTCTTCTTTTTGGAACGCTTGAGGGTTCCGTTGCCCGCATCATCGCGGTCGACATAGATAAAGCCGTAGCGCTTGGACATCTCGCCCGTGCCGGCAGACACCAGGTCGATCGGGCCCCAGGTGGTGTAGCCCAGCAGGTCAACGCCGTCCTCGGTCACCGCATCGCGCATCGCGGCGATATGCTGGCGCAGGTAGTCGATACGGTAGTCGTCGTTGATGGAGCCATCCTCCTCGACAACATCCTTGGCGCCCAGACCGTTCTCGACCACAAACAGCGGCTTCTGATAACGGTCGTACAGGTCGTTGAGGGTGATGCGGAAGCCCAGCGGATCGATGGCCCAGCCCCACTGGCTCTCCTGCAGGTAGGGGTTCTTGGCGCCGGCGAAGGCGTTGCCCTGGGTGCGCTCGACATCGGGGTTATCGGCACCGGCGGAGCAACGGGTGCTGTAATAGCTAAAGCTGATGAAGTCGACGGTGTTGGCGGCCAGGATCTCGCGGTCCTCATCCGTCATGCCCACATCGATGCCCAGACGCTCGAGCTTCTTGACGGCATAGGCCGGGTAGTAGCCGCGGCTCTGAACGTCGACGAAGAAATAGTTGCTCTGGTTGTCAATCTGCGCCTGGCGCACATCGCCCGGACGGCAGCTGTAGGGGTAGTAGCTACCTGCGGCAAGCATGCAACCGATCTTGACCTCAGGGTCGATCTCGTGAGCGATCTTGGTTGCCCAAGCGCTAGCGACGAGCTCGTTGTGGGCGGCCAGGTACTCGACGGCCTCCTTGTTCTCGCCCTCCTCAAAGACCAGACCGGCACCCATAAACGGCAGGTGCAAGATCATATTGATCTCGTTGAAGGTAAGCCAGTACTTTACCAGGCCCTTGTAGCGGGTGAAGATCGTGGTCGCGAGGTTCTTGTAGAAGTCGATGAGCTTGCGGTTGCGCCAGCCGCCGTACTCCTTGATAAGGTGAATCGGGCAGTCGAAGTGCGTGATGGTCACGAGCGGCTCGATGCCGTGCGCCTGACACTCGCGGAACACGTCCTCGTAGAAGGCCAGGCCGGCCTCGTTGGGCTCAGTCTCGTCGCCGTTGGGGAAGATACGGGTCCAGGCCAGGCTCATGCGGAAGGTCTTAAAGCCCATCTCGGCAAAGAGGGCGATGTCCTCCTTGTAGTGGTGATAGAAATCGATGCCGGTCTGCGCGGGGTAGTAATAGCCGTCCTCGAAGTCGAGCATCTTGCGCTGGCCGGAGACCACCGCATAGCGCTCGGGGCCGTGCGGCGCCACGTCCACGTTGGCCAGGCCGCGGCCATCCACGTCGTAAGCGCCCTCGCACTGGTTGGCAGCCGTCGCGCCGCCCCACAGGAAGTCTTTACGGAAAGCCATGCATCAATCCTTTCACACGCTGTTTGTCGTGGTTTCAGTATCCCCGTAAGCAGCGCGCTACTCAACGGCAACGACGCAGGCCGACACTTCTTTTCGCACACGGCGGCCCGGCAGCCGCCCCTGCCTGACACTTTCTGATACCGCCGCCCCACACCACCACAAAGGGGACAGGCACCTTTGTGGTGGTTGGGGACGGTTTGTCTCGATCTGTAACAGGTAGGCAGCCAAAACCGGGCTTGGTGTTACAGATCGAGATTTTCGGGCAGCCCCCCGCAGTTTGTCTAAATCTGTAACAGGTAGAGACGATTTAGCCCGCTAGATGTTACAAATCGAGACGGAAGATGCTAGTCACAGGTGATGTCGAGGTTCTTGCCGACGAGGCCCACGTAGCCGCCCTCGGCAGCCTTGGGACTATCTGCGTGGCAGAGGACCCACTTGTCAGCCTTCCAGTAGCAGTAGCTGTCGCCGACCGCGGGCACGTCGGCTGCGGCCTCGGGGCGCGGACCATTGGTGCCGGCGGGCAACGCAACCATTACCTGGAAGCCGCCGTCGTCGACCATGCATGGCGTGTAGTGGAGCGTGGTGTTGAAGACTTCGACGACCGTACCCGCCGGCACGCGGAACGCCTTGACGCACGCGGTGTCGAGCTTGCCGTCCTCGATCTCCCAGCGATGCGCCACGAGCAGGATAAAGTCGCGGGCGCCCAGGTTAAACTCGCTGGCGCGGTGATACTCCAGGCAGTTGAGGCGTGTGTTGTGGCCGTTGCACCAGCCGAGCTGGAAGGGGCGGCCGCCAAACATGAGAAAGCCCAGTTTGTCGGCATCCTTGACGCCCTCGAGCTCCGGCGCACTTGCTACGTACTTGCTGCCCTCGGGAATGGGCGTGGCAGAGAGCGCCTCGAGCACGGGCGACGTGAGCTCGGACGGAACGTCATCCCAAACGTTGCCATAGGATTTGAACTCGGGATCGTTGACAGAATAGATGTGCATGTTCGCTCCTGTTCGTAAATGTGACTATACGAACATTCTAGAACAAACATGAGCGATTTTGAACGCTCGTCCCGACCACTCAAATCAGAACCACCCTTAAAAAGGGTGGTTTGCTCTTAGGGTATAACCCACGGGCC
>CABPDL010000079.1:0-3477 GCA_902406375.1 uncultured Collinsella sp. | reverse complement strand
GCGGTGGAGTTGGACGCGATGACGCCCATCATCATGAACTTGCAGGCGGGCGAGAGCACGGGAGAGAGTTTCTCGTGGCCCCAGCCGCGCGTGAGTTCATTGATGGCAATACCGAGCACAGCGGGGATGGCGATCATAAAGGCCATGTTCTGCATCATGCTCGGCACGTCGATCGAGACGGTGGCGCCCAGCAGGAGCTTGAGCGTAAGCGGAATCGTCACAGGTGAGATGACCGAGGACGTCAGGATGATGGTGAGCGCGAGCGGGCCGTTGCCGCCGAACATGCTGATCCACATAAAAGCGGTGACGGCCACGGGCACGCTGTATTCGAGCACAATGCCGCAGACAAGGTTGGGGTTGGAGCCAAAGAAGAGTGACCCCATGGCATACGCCGCGATGGGAATAAGCACCGCCGAGACGAGCAGCGCCAAGACTAGGTGCAACGGACGGCGGAACACCTCGGTTACCTGGTGAAAGGTGTTGCTGAGCGCACCCTGAAACGTCATAAAGGCAAACAAGGTGGGAGCGATGGGCTTGAGTACGCCAATCTGTTGGGGAAAGAGCACGCCGAGTGCCACGCAAATCGGAACGATGACCTGCATGTGCCCCGCAAGAAACTTGCCCAGTCCAACCCATTGCTTCATATGCTCTTGTGACTCCCTTTGCTCGTGAATCCGTTTTGAATGGATATGCTAGACGCTCGCATGCGTCCGTGCGTCAGAAACGCTCGATTATTTCGAGGCTATTACCGGCCTCGTTTACCGAAACCAGGGCGTGCCGCGAGGCTCTGCGTCCGTGCCGCACGGTATAATAAATCCGTTCAACAGATCTGCCTGCCGAAGCGGGCATACACAGAGGACTCATCGCTATGAACCGTGAGAGGTATCGCGGCGACCTGCCCCTATCGGGGGTGGGCGCCTATGTCATCGCTTAAGACGACGCATCGCTGGGCGGTCGCTCAGCAAAATCCCGAGCTCGAAAAGGAGCTTTCGGCTGGTCTGGGCATACCCGGGCTGGTGGCGCGCATTATGGTTGCGCACGGCATTACATCCATCGAGGAAGGCCAGCTGTTTTTGACGCCTTCGCTCGATCGCGACTGGGCGGACCCGCTTGTTATTCCGGGCATGGCGGTCGTCGCCGACCGCGTTGAGCGTGCTATTCGCAACCACGAGCGTATCGCCGTCTTTGGCGATTTTGACGTCGACGGCATTACGTCGACTTGTCTGTTGACCGAGGCGCTACGTTCGTTTGGCGCCAACGTCACGCCGTTTATTCCGCACCGCTTTGACGAGGGCTACGGCCTGTCGCGTGCGGCGCTCGACCGCGTCAACGAGCTTGCTCAACCCAACCTGATTGTGACCGTCGATAACGGTATTGCTGCCAAGGAAGAGGTCTCCTACCTGGAGAGCCTGGGGATTGATTTGGTGGTCACGGACCATCACGAGCCGTCCGACCAGGTGCCGCAGGGCGTGCCCCTGACCGACCCCAAGCTCGAGGACGAGGGCCCCTCGCGCGAGCTTGCCGGTGCCGGTGTGGCGCTTAAGCTGGTACAGGTCCTGGGCGAGCGTTTGGGCAAGCCGTCGTATTGGCGTTCGCTGATAGAGGTCGCGGCGCTGGGCACCGTGTCCGACATGATGCCGCTCACGCCCGAGAATCGCGCACTGGTCGCCGAGGGCATCCAGCAGATGCGCGTGACGGCCCGCCCCGGTTATATCGCGCTTGCCGCACTTGCCAAGGCCGACCTTTCTACCATTACGGCCGACGGCCTGTCGTTTTCGCTCATCCCTCGTCTGAATGCTGCCGGCCGCATGGCTGATCCCAAGCTGGCGCTCGACCTGCTGCTTGCCCGCGACCCCATCGAAGCGAGCGCGCTTGCCGCCGAGCTCGAGGAAATCAATCGCCAACGCCGCGAGATCGAGGCCGAGCTTACGCGCGATGCCATGGCGAAGGTCGAGGAGACTTATGACGGCGGGCGCGCGATTGTCGTGGGCGGCGAAGGTTGGCACGAGGGCGTCAAGGGCATCGTGGCGAGCCGCCTGACCAACCGTTATCACGTGCCGGCGCTGCTGTTCTCGATCGAGGACGGTATCGCTCGCGGTTCGGGTCGCTCGGTGGGCAAAGTCAACCTGTTCGACGCCGTAGAACGCTGCTCCGACCTGCTGATTCGTCGCGGCGGGCATGCCGGTGCGGTGGGCGTGACCATCGAGGCATCCAAGCTCGATGAGTTCCGCCGTCGCCTTTCGGCCGTGCTATCGGAGCTTCCTGCCGATGACTTTGAGGACACTGACGAGGTTGCCGCCACCGTTGACCTCTCCGAGCTGAATATCGAGACCATCGAGCAGATTTCCCGTCTTGAGCCGTTTGGCCAGGGCAATAAGGTGCCGCTTCTGGCCGCCGAGGGCGTGACGATGTGCGATCGCGCCGTGGTGGGCAAAACCGGCGAGCACATGCGCTTTGTGGCGACCGATGGCGCCGCGAGCGTGCCGGCCATCATGTTCCGCGTGCCGCAGATCGATAAACTCATCAATTGCGACAGTGCCGTCGACTTGGTGTTCGAGGCCGTGGCCGAACATTGGCAGGGACGTGTGAAGCCCAAGCTCATGATTAAAGATGTCTTGGTGCGCGATACCGCGGCGCCCAATATCGACGATCCGGCATGTGAGCTTCGCCGCGGCGTGCAACCAGCGGATTCTGGCCTGCGCCTGGAGTCGCGTAAACGTGAGACGCTCGCCCAGCTTTCTTATACCGAGCTCACGCGCTCGCTTATCCATAGCTTTATCGGCTCGAACCAGCCGCATCGCGCGCAGGTCGAGGCACTCGACGCGCTCGCCGACCACCAGAGCGTCTTGGCCGTTATGGGGACGGGGCGCGGCAAGTCGCTCATCTTCCATGTGCACGCCGCGCGCGAGGCGGTCCTTCGTGGGCGGGCGAGCATCTTTGTCTATCCGCTGCGCGCGCTCGTTGCCGACCAGGCTTATCACCTCTCGTCGACGATGGCTGCGCTCGGCATTGGCGTGGGCGTGTTGACCGGCGAGACCGTGGAGGCAGCGCGCGATGACGTGTTTGCCGGCCTGGCTTCGGGCCGCACCGGCATCGTTCTCACGACGCCGGAGTTCCTGTCTATCCATCGCGATCGCTTTGCACGTTCTGGACGTATTGGCTTTGTCGTTATCGATGAGGCACACCATGCCGGTCTTGCCAAAGGCGGCGACCGGAGCGCCTACCTCGACATGCCCGATATTCTCAAAGCCCTGGGCGACCCCGTTGTCATGGCGGCAACGGCTACCGCGACGGCCCCGGTCGTGGCGGAGCTTGCTCGTGTATTGCCGATTACCAGGACGGTGGTCGACGAGACCGTTCGCGAGAACCTGCAACTCGAGGACGACCGTGACCTTGCGAGCCGCGAAAATCGCCTGGTGTCAATCGTGGCGACGGGGGAGAAGACCGTCATCTACGTCAACTCGCGCGACCAGTCCG
>CABPDL010000078.1:0-3521 GCA_902406375.1 uncultured Collinsella sp. | reverse complement strand
TATAGTCAATCTCTAAATAAAAGTCTAATACGAAGGAAAAGGCCGCGCGAAGCGCGCAGCGGGGTCCTGACATGTCCGAGGACGATTTGGGAGGAAAGCCCTGGGGCCTCCGATGGGGGTGGATTCCAGCCGAGGCTATTCGTCGCCGAAGCTGATGCCCAATGCCTTGGCCTCGCGCACCAGATCGCTCTGGGGGTCGACATACTTGAGCTTGCCGGCGACCTCCTCGAGCGGCATGTGGCACATCTTGCCGTCACGCAGGGCAATCATGTAGCCAAACTCGCCGCGTAGGCAGCCGAGCGCTGCCTCGACGCCGCACTGGGTCGCAAAGATGCGGTCCTGGGCGTCGGGCTGGCCGCCGCGCTGCGTGTGGCCGGGGATGGCGACGCGGGTCTCGCGACCGGTCTTGGCCTCGATCTCCTTGGCGATGTCGTACACGATTGACGGGCTCGTACGCTCGGCGAGCTTCTTCTTGTACTCCTTCTTGGACAGCGCCGCGTCCTCCTTGGAGATAGCACCCTCGGCGACGGCTACGATGGTAAAGCGGCTGCCGGTCTCCATGCGATGCTCGATGGTCTTGATGACGTTGTCCATGTCGTAGGGGATCTCGGGAATCAAGATGACATCCGCGCCGCCCGCGACGCCGGCGTACAGCGGGATCCAGCCAACCTTGTGGCCCATGATCTCGATAACGAACACGCGGCCGTGACTCGAGGCGGTGGTGTGAATGTCGTCGATGCACTTGGTGGCGACGTCGATGGCGCTCGTAAAGCCAAACGTCAGCTCGGTGCCCCAGGTGTCGTTATCGATGGTCTTGGGCAGGGCGATAACGTTGAGGCCCTCTTCGCGCAGGCGGTTGGCGGTCTTGGTGGAGCCGTTACCGCCCAGCATAAACAGGCAGTCGAGCTGCAGCTTATGATAGGTGTGGACCATCGCCGGCACCTTCTCGACACCATCGGTCTCGGGGGTATCCAGACGCTTGAACGGTGTGCGACTCGTGCCCAGGATGGTGCCGCCGCGGGTGAGGATACCGCTAAAATCGGCGGGCGTCATGACGCGGAACCTGCTGTAGATAAGGCCCTGATAGCCGTCCTCAAAGCCATAAATCTCGATAGGCTCTTCGCTATTGGTCATAAGCGTTTTGACAATGCCGCGCATGGTGGCGTTGAGCGCCTGGCAGTCGCCGCCACTAGTAAGAAGACCGATCCTAAGCATGGTGAATCCTTCCGGGCAAGTTATAACATGCGCATAAGTTTACCCCCGCACGCTGTTGATACGGGGGTAAAACGTGTTAGCTCAAGCGTATAGAAATGTAAGCAACGTCAGGGAACGTAAGGTCGACGGGCCTGGCTCCTTACAGTGCGAAGGCATCGACGTTGCCCCAGCGGCGGCGCAGCGTGATGGCGGCAGCGGGCTCGGTATTGTCAAAGACGACCGACCATTGCGTATTGCTGGTGATGTCTTCCGGATTGGGCTCTTGCGCTGCGGCTCGCAGGGCTTCCCAGGCAATCGTTTCGTCCTGGGCACCGACATGGGCGTCAAGGACATCGGCGATGGCGATGGCGCGCTCTTTGCCATGGCCCAGCTCGCCATTCTTTTGGTTGGGCAGCACTTCGTCGCCATAGCAGGCGTAGAAGTTCGTGACCTGGCGTACGGGCGTCGCCTTGCATGCACGGTCGGGATCGCGCGGATCCCACTCCACCACCCGCGCGTCACCGGCGGCGTCGTTGATAAAGAAGTGATAGTCGCGTCCGGCCATGGCGTGCATGTCGTAGGCAGAAAGCAGGTCGACGGCCTCCTGCGTGGTGGCCGCGCGGTCGAGCACCAGACGGATGGCGAGCGAAGTGTTGATGACGGGGCGTTGCGTGTCCTGGTCACAGGGCTTGGAATCCAGAGTGAGTACGGCAATGGACACGCCGCATTTGTTAACACCGTCGAGCTGGGCAAACGGGCCCATGAGTGCGGCGGCACGTCCGACGACGGAGTCAAGCGGAGTGTTATCGCCCAGGTTGTTAAGGGCGGCAAACCCGATGGAGGCATAGCCGCCGCGTGGGTGATTGCGCACCAGCAGCGCCGAGGTGTCGTCCTTAAAGTCGTAATTGCGACCGGTGCGCACGCGGCCTTCGGCATCTACGGCGGCAAAAGCGCTGCAGGCAAACTGGGGCGCCTGGACATGTGCCGGCGCACCGGGCAGCACCTGCGCCACCACGGCATCGATGTAGGCCTGGTCGTCGCACACGCCAGCGGCGATGATGCGATCAAGATCGTAGTCGTAGGCGATGTCGATTGCGTACAGGTCATAGCCATCCGCATAGTCGGTCAAGCGTTTGAGCGACGCGACGGACTTGATTTGCTTGCGGTAAACGATGCCGGTGGCAGCGGCAAGGCCGACGGCGGCTCCCGCGACACCGCAGGCGATGGCAATGTTACGTGGCTTCATGACGGCTCCTCTCGTCCTGTTAGCGCAATTGTCGCAAAAGGAGCGCGGGCATGATGGCTCAACTTGGTGAGCGGTGCGGAATTAAGCACGGAATGAAGAGTGCGGCACTGGCGTGGCGGGGTATGCTGGAGGGGACCATCAACCCAGCGAAAGGGGAGAGCATGACGGATCAGGAAACGCCCGAGCGCGTGCATGTGACGGCCGACGATATCGAGGCCGCCAACGACCTTATCGACTTTATCGAGGCATGCCCCAGCATGTTCCATACGGCGGCGACCATTATGGCCGAGCTCGACGAGGCGGGCTTTACCTACCTGCCCGAGAATGCGGCGTGGGATATCGAACCGGGCGGGCGTTATTACACGCAGCGCAACACCTCGAGCGTCGTTGCCTTTAAGGTGGGCGAGGACCTGGCCGCGACGTGGGGCGAGGACGGCGTTGCCGGTGACTATCATTTTCAGCTCACGGCGTCGCACAGCGACTCGCCGACGTTTAAGGTCAAGGCCGTGCCCGAGCTCGACGGTGCGGGCGAGATGCTGCGCCTGAACACCGAGGCCTACGGCGGCATGATCGACTACACCTGGTTCGACCGCCCGCTGGCGCTCGCGGGCCGCGTGCTGGTGCGCGAGGGCGACCGTATTGAGAGCCGCCTGCTCGCCACCGAGCGCGAGGTCGCTATCATTCCGAGTCTTGCTATCCATATGAACCGCGGCGTTAACGAGGGCTTTGCTCCCAATCGCGCCGTCGACCTGTGCCCGCTCATCAGCGCCGGTGATCTTAAGCAGGGAGATTTTGACGCCCTGATTGCCGACGAGCTGGACGTTGAGCCCGATCAGATTTTGGGTCGCGATCTGTTCCTGGTCAATCGTCAGGATGCACGTATTTGGGGCTGGGCTGACGAGTTTATCTCGACGCCCAAGCTCGACGACCTGGCCTGCGCCTACACCTCGCTGCAGGCATTTTTGGGTGCCGAGAACGCGCACGACGTTTCGGTCTTCTGCTGCTTTGATAATGAGGAGGTTGGCTCCGAGACCAAGCAGGGCGCCATGTCGACGTTCTTGGCCGACGCGCTGCGCCGCAT
>CABPDL010000077.1:0-3610 GCA_902406375.1 uncultured Collinsella sp. | reverse complement strand
CGGCCGCCCTACGGGGCGGCTTCACGTTGTTCGAGAAGTATTGTTGCCAGCTTTGCGCGATCTTATACACAAATCTAAGTCTCTATATATAAGATTTTCTGAGTGCTCTTATGACATGCAAACCACCACAAAGGTGCCTGTCCCCTTTGTGGTGGTCCAGAGAAGAATCAGCCCCGATTAAAAGAGGCGGCATCAAGCCCAGTCTACGTTTAGCGATCCCAAATCGAAGCCCAATAGGGCCTTTTAGCCCTCTCATTCCGGGCGGTCGCTTTCTTTTGAATATTGTCGTAAGCTGGTATCACTTATCTTAATGAATGCATGCTGTTTGCGAGGTACCCGCCGTGAAACGCTCCACCTATATCGGCCTGCTCGTCTTAGCGTTTGCGATTGCCGCAGTCGGCGTAGGCATTATCTATCTCGCATTTCTCCCTGCCTCGGCGACGCAGGCGGCGGTTGAAACCATAAGCTACCCCATCGAAATCCTCACCGATATCGTCAAACCCGATTCAATCACCGTCGATTTCGACGGTACGCCCGCAGCGCTTGGGGTCAGCAACTATCCCCGAATCGAACTTGGGGCCACGCGCTATACCCAAGATGAGCAGCTTATCGGCAAGGCAACCAATTTACTCAAAGGCAAAACGTTTACGCGGTGGTACGGCGCCGCAATATATCGAGCCAAGAAAGGCCAAATGAATGGCGGGTATTATTCGACCCTTGAACTCGATGCGGCAAACGGGAGCAGACTGTGCAACGTCTCATACGACCCCGGCTACGTGGACAACGAAGGGCCGGGGGTCTATATCTCGGATGGCGACGTAATCTACGTCATGGAAGGCGACCAGACGGCAGTCGTCGATTTTATGGATCGGTGTACCGAGGATGCCTACGAACAAACCTGCGAGCCCGATCCGCAGACAGCGCGCGACAGCGGCTCAGCACGCACTTGGCTATTTGACGATGAGATAACCTGGACCCCATCGAAATAAGAACCCGCCGGACAGGCACCTTTGTGGTGGTCCAAAAAGAAGCCGCCCCAATAAAAAGAGGCGGCATCAAGCAAGTCTATTTATTAGCGTCCCTCAAGACCCAACGAGAGCGCGGAAATGTAGCCCGGGGCTTTTCCTTTCCCGAACGCGACCCTCGCGATGCGCGTGAGCGGGCGCGAAAGGGTAAGCCCCGGGCGGACAATTAAGTGCGTTATTCGGCAGCGGCCTTGAACTTGTTGTAGTTGATCAGGCAGCCGGCCTTGACGATGGCACGCTCCTCTGCCGTCATATCGGCAATGTAGAGCTCAATCTGCTCGACCGCACCGTCGGCACGCACCACGTAGGCGGCGATGTCCTTTAGGTCGCCGTCGAGCGCGGCGCGGATACCCGGCACAAAGACGTAGTCGCCCACCTCAAAGTTGGGCTCGGCCTCCATCTGAAAGGGCACCATGCCCCAGTTCATCACGTTGGAGCGATAGCGCTTGGTGGCGTACTCGTGGACGATGTTGGCCAGGCCGCCAATTACGCGCTGGCAACTCGCGGCCTGCTCGCGGGCAGAACCGTCACCGGGCTTCTTGGCATAGAGCATGGAGCCGTACTCGGTCGCCTTGGCATCGGCCGCGACACCCGCACCAGCCAGCGCCTCGAACACACCGGCAAGCTCGGCATCGAGCGCCGCCAGGTCGCCCGCGGCCTCTCCGGCCACGCGGCGCTTCTCCACGGCGTCGACCTCCTTGGAGCGGCCCACGTAGGCCGGATCGCGACGGCTCAGCGTAAACTCGGCCAGGCCCAGCGGGTTGGAGCGGAAGGAACTCGTCTCGCCCGAAGGAATGAGCTCGTCGGTCGTGGTGACCGGGTCCATAATCTTGGAGCACACCTTGAGCAGGATGTCGTCGCCGAGGGGCTCCATCGCGGGCCACGGCTTGATGTTGGGGCCTTCGACCAGCTCGTCGGCAGGCTCCGCCTTGCCAAAGCCCCAGTACACGCGCTTCTTGTAGGGAGCGTCGTCGAAGGTGTACTCGCAGGCCTCGTCCCAAGTCTCCTCGGGCAGATCGGTCGCCGGCGTCAGGACGCCGCCGTTGGCAGCCGTCGCCGCAATGGAGCGGGCGTCCATCAGGGCCACGGCACTCAGCTGGCCATTGCCCGGCTTGGAACCCTCGCGGTTGGGGAAGTTGCGCGTGGTGTGGCGGATCGAAAGGCCGTTGTTGGCAGGCGTGTCGCCGGCACCAAAGCACGGGCCGCAGAACGCCGTGCGCACAATCGCGCCAGCCTCCATAAGGTCGTAGATATAGCCGCGGCGTGTAAGCTCGAGCGCCACGGGCTGGCTCGTGGGATAGACCGACAGCGAGAACTCGCCGCAGCCGGTGTTGGCGCCCTTGAGCACGCGGGCAGCCTGGACCACGGAGTCGTAGTTGCCGCCCGAGCAGCCGGCGATAACGCCCTGCTGCACGTGCAGCTTGCCGTCGACGATCTTGTCGAGCAGGCTAAAGTGCGTCTTGCCCTCGCCGATCTTAGCGGCCTCGAGCTCCACCTCGTGAAGGATGTCCTCGAGGTTCTCGTTGAGCTCGTCAATCTCAAAGCCGTTGGAAGGATGGAACGGCAGGGCGATCATGGGCTTGATGCTCGACAGGTCGACCTCGACGCAACCGTCGTAGTAGGCGACATCGGCGGGCTTGAGCTCGCGATAGTCGTCGCCGCGGCCGTGCATGGTTAAAAACGCGTGCGTGTCCTCGTCGGTTGCCCAGATGCTCGACAGGCAGGTGGTCTCGGTGGTCATGACGTCGACGCCGTTGCGATAGTCAGTCGTCATGCTCGCGATGCCGGGGCCCACGAACTCCATGACCTTGTTCTTGACGTAGCCCTTGGCAAAGACGGCGCGGATGATGGCGAGCGCCACGTCGTGCGGGCCGACGCCGGGGCGCGGGGCGCCCGTGAGGTAGATGGCGACGACGCCGGGATAGGCGACATCGTAGGTGTCGCGCAGCAGCTGCTTTGCCAGCTCGCCGCCGCCCTCGCCCACGGCCATAGTGCCCAGAGCGCCGTAGCGGGTGTGCGAGTCGGAACCCAGAATCATCTTGCCGCAGCCCGCGAAGTTCTCACGCATAAAGGAGTGGATAACGGCGATATGCGGCGGAACGAAGATGCCACCGTACTTCTTGGCAGCCGAGAGGCCAAAGACGTGGTCGTCCTCGTTGATGGTGCCGCCCACGGCGCACAGCGAGTTATGGCAGTTGGTGAGCACGTAGGGCAGCGGGAACTGCTCCATGCCCGAGGCACGCGCCGTTTGGATGATGCCGACAAAGGTGATGTCGTGGCTCGCCATGGCGTCGAAGCGAATCTTGAGTGCCTCGGGGTCGCCGGACGTATTGTGTGCTTGGAGGATCGAATACGCGATGGTTCCGCGCTTGGCATCCTCGGGCGTCTTCGTAATGCCGCGCTCAGCAGCCTCGGCCGCAGGCACGACCTCGCTGCCGCCGCGCAGGTAGATGCCGTCCTCGTACAGCTTGACCATACTGTCTCCCACTCTGCCCAAAAGATTTGGGCGCATAGCATACATTCGTTCAATATCGTGCCATAGAACGGTTGCGAGTGGGTTACGAATCTGCACGTTCACTTTATCT
>CABPDL010000076.1:0-3745 GCA_902406375.1 uncultured Collinsella sp. | reverse complement strand
CGAGATAGCCCTCCTGGTCGAAATGCATGATCTCGATCTTCTCGGTTTCCTTCATTTGTCTCTCCTTTCTGGGGTTGTTTCCACATCCCCCATGCCAACGGGCATCAAAACCCGCTTATATTCCGTAACACTCAGCCGCTTTGGCCTTAAGCGCATTGACTGACTCTTCGTAGCCCTCTGCCTTGACCTCCATTTGCTTGGAGACGGCATCGAGATACGGGTGAACGTCCCATGACTTCAGACGCTCGGCGATTATTGCCGCAATCGTCTGGAAGAACACGAGATTGGGAATTGCGCTGAGCAGCGGAGCCACCTGAGGCACCACAACCTCGTGAGCCCCATCCTTGGGATGGGCCGTGAGCAGCACCGTTTTTGTCGTAACGTTCGATAGCGCATCGGCGATATTCGCAAGACGCTCCGACCCCTGCGGATCGTCGACAATAAACACCAGATAGCCCGGAACGATCTGCATCTCGGGACCGTGGACGAACTCCTCGCCTTCGTGATGCATGGCAGGAATCTTGATGGTCTCGCTCAGCTTGAGCGCTGCCTCCTCGGCAACACCATAGTTGGGGCCGTTGCCGACGACCATAGCGGGCGTGTGCTCAGAAAGCTCGAGCATGTGGTCTTGGACATATGCCTCGGCGGTCTTGCACATCACGGCATTGGCCTGGATAGCCTCGCGCAGGTCGTCAAGACGCTGGGCAACGCCTTTGGCGTCAACCGTTCCGCGCGCCTGACCGCCGTAAATACCAAAGAGCACCAGATACTCAACGAGAACCTCGACGCCCAGAGTTACAAAGTCCACCGACTCGACGCCCACACCGTAGTCAATAACGATGTCAGCGTGTTCCTTGATGGGTGCCTCGACGTTTGCCGTGAGCGCAACTGCAGCCATATCGTGTGCGCGCATGTAATCGAGCGCCGCAATCGTATTGGTCGAATAGCCACTCTGCGAGACGGCGATGTTGAGCGCATGCTGCGGATAGGTGTGTTCAAAATCGACGAAGGCCTCGGGCGTTACAACGGACACCTGCATCTGCAGCGCATCTTGCAGGTAATCGCGGGCGCAATCGGCGGCATGGCGCGACGAACCCGAAGCAACGATGCGCAGTGCGTTAAAAGAACCGGACTGGAAAATATCAACGAGCTTCGCTACCAGCTCAGACGAACGCTCGAGGTTCTCTCCCATACGCACATGGGCAAGCTGAACGTAATCGAGCATCTTCATCGTCTCACCTCGTAACAAATCATTAGTATTTGATATCAATTACAGTTACAGGTTACGGCTTTTTGATACCTCTTTGTCGATTAATTTATCCCCATCGGCGAACGGTCGATTTTGAGCCATGTAAGGTTGTATATGCAGTCTGCTCAACGAATCAAAATTCCGTCAGCTTTTCAGCCCGTTATGCAAAAAACCAGCTAGTACGTATAGGTATATCCACCCGCATCACCGCGGTTAAACGACTTGACGTACTCGATCGCCTGGCCGCTCGCATCGAAGCTCACGCACTCAAGCGTCAAGGCAAGATCGCCCTGCTCCAGTCCAAGCAGGCCGGCATCTCGCGCGCCCAGCGCTTCGATATCGAGCTTTTCCTGTGCCATGACCGGCTTTCGGCCCAACATCTCATAGGTCTCGTACAAACTGAAGACCGACACGTCAATATCTTCGATTGTGGGAAACAGCAGGCACGGGATGAACGCCATCTCAATCGATACGGGATCGCCGTTGACGCAGTTCAAACGCCGAATCGAATACAGTAAATCGTCCTCGGCAATACCAAACAGGTTGGCATAATATGGGCCCGCATAACGCTTGGAACGCGCGAGGATGCGGACGGACGGCTCGCCGCCCGAAGCACGAACCGATTCGCGAAAGCCTCCCGTTCGCTCGTAGGCAACGGGCACTTTCTGTGCCACAAACGCGCCCTTTCCGCGGACGCGTCGAATCTGCCCACGCCGAACCAGCTCATCGACAGCGCTTCGGATGGTCAAGCGCGTCGTACCAAATTCCTCGGCGAGGTCCTTTTCGGACGGAATCATGGAACCCGTAGGATATATACCGCGCTCGATACGCTCCTCGATGCGGCGTCGAATGCGCATATAAACCGGGGTGGCATCTACTGTTTCAGCCATTGTTCACCTGCCACGCTCCTCATGCCGTTCTTTTCGCCGTTATCGGCAAAGCGGAACTTTGTGGGCAAAATCACCGATTTACAATGCTCCACAAAACGCATGTCCTTATCAAATTCTATCGTGCTCTCATAGAACACCGGCGTTCCCTCTTCTTGCTGGAGCAACTCGGCCTCTTCGGCGTTCAAACGCGAGATGGAGATATGCTCACGTCCATGCTCAACGCGCACGCCACCTTCTTTGAGCAAGACATCGTAAAGGCTCTCACACTCAAAATCGTGATCGGGAAGCGCGGGGCACAGGGACAGGTTAACGTGAGCCGTCTCGATTGACGCCGGCTCGCCCTCAATAAGTCGAACACGCTGCATGCGGAGCAAAGGAGCGCCTACAGCAACCCCAAGCTTGTCGGCAAGCGCCTCATCCGCCTCGATGGCCCCGGTGGAAACCAGACGAGAAGAGGGGTGCAGGCCGGCAGTCCGCACAGCATCGGAGAAGTTATACGTTTCCTGAAAGATATTGAGCGGTTTGGGAGGACACACATACGTACCCGATCCGCGACGGCTCTCGAGCGTTCCACACGAGATGAGCCGCGTGATACCGGCGCGCAACGCCGTACGCGAAACGCCAATCTCTTCGCACAGCACGCGCTCGGCCGGCAGGCGATCGCCGCCGGCAAGCTGATGGTGCTGGATATACCAAAGAATCCCCTCAACAGCACGATCTTTGGGGGGAATTGCATAAGATTCGCCTGCCATTGCACAGACTCCTCGTTCAGAAACGTATGTCGCCAAAATTAGGCCAGACCACCCATGGCATCAAATTCGGCCTTGATCTTCTCGGCGACATTCCGATACGACTTATACAGGCTTGAATCGCGTTTGACTTCATCGGTCATAACGGGAATCTCCAAGTTGGAAACCTCGTCTTTTCCCGTCTGAACCGCCACAATAACGCCCATACCAAGACACATATTACGCTTTGCCGCATTTATTTTTGCCGCCTTGGCAGGATTTGCCAGAATACGCTGGGCAAATTCTTGTTTCGAGGCCACTTCTTCGGCCTCAGGATTGCCAGCTTCCACCACCTCGCACTGCAGCACATCCGCGTAGTCAAAAATCCTCGGGGTCGCGCCGCGCTGATGCACGGCCCACTTGCGACGCGTGGCATCCTGGTAGATAGCCGGCAAAAACGTAAAGCGCGGCGGGTCCAAAATCGTGTCCGTGATGGTAAACACATCGGGATCAAAGGCATCCTGCGGGTTTTTCTTCTTGAACAGCCCCATATCAGACTCCCGTACTAACACTTAACAACTCGAGCTAAATATAGCACCAATTTCAAGCCGTCACTTTAGCGCATCGGTGCGCGGCGCCTACGGCTCGCCCAGCGGAGAATACGTACGGACGAGGGCCGGGGTGCCTGCTTTGTTTTGAGAAGTGGGCTCCGCGAACTTCTCAAAACAAAGCAGGCACCCCGGCCCCGGCGATGTATCACTGGCTGACCAAAGTTACATACACAGCTTCCAAGGCAGCATCAGCAAAGTCCCTATTTCATTAAAAAATATCAGCCCCCGCATGATTGAGGCGGCGGCGCTGGGATATGTGCCTCTGTT
>CABPDL010000075.1:0-4701 GCA_902406375.1 uncultured Collinsella sp. | reverse complement strand
GTAGCGGGTGGTTTAAAGCTGGGCGCTGCGCGGCCAGCAGACTAAAGTCTTGAAACGAAGGCCGTCCATCGCAACGATGGGCGGCCTTGTCATTTGCCAAGCCTCAGAGGGCAAGAAAATCTACCATTTCTACCCCGTCCCCAAATGGCAGGTGGGACTAGATGACGTAGTCGTAGCCCTCGTTGGGGGCGACGAGCGCATCGAGCGTCACGCCATCGAGGTAGTCGTTGATGAGCTTGTCCAGGTTCTTCCACACGTCGAGCGTTGGGCACTCATCCGAACGCGAACAGCCCTTGCAGTCGCCGTCCAGGCATGCGACCGGCGCCAGGCTGCCCTCGGTCAGGCGCAAGATCTCGCCCACCGTGTACTGCTCGGGCGGGCGCGTGAGCACATAGCCGCCGCCCTTGCCGCGCATGCCCGAGAGCATATTGGCGCGGACGAGCGTAGCCAAGATGTTCTCCAGATACTTCTCCGAAATCCCCTGACGCGCGGCGATCTCTTTGAGGGGAATGCGGCCGGCCGCCTGGTGCTCGGCCAGGTCGACCATAACGCGCAGGGCATATCTGCCCTTTGTGGAAACCAACATATATATTGCTGCCTTTCGGTCTTTTAATTCGTAGAAATTCTAGCCGAAAAATTGGTTTTGAAAATACCTATTCCCGTCAAGCTGGTTAATCGACTCGTAATAATCTTCTATTTCCTATTGCGTTACTAGGCTTTACTGTCTACTATGCTTGCCAACAGCAAAACGAACAACCTATAAGGTTTGTGGGTTTCGCTGTTACACACACCGTAAAACCACACGGTATCCAGTCATTTGAACACTTTGGAGGTTCACCATGAGCAAGGTTTACACGTCCATCGATCAGCTTATCGGCCACACCCCGCTTCTGGAGCTCACTCACTTTGAGGCCGATGAGGACCTCAAAGCCCGCGTGCTCGTCAAGCTGGAATACTTCAACCCCGCCGGGTCCGTCAAAGACCGCGTCGCCAAGAACATGATCGACGAGGCCGAGAAGGCCGGCAAGCTCGTGCGCGGCGGCGACTACACCATCATCGAGCCCACGAGCGGCAACACCGGCGTCGGCATCGCCTCGGTGGCGGCGGCTCGCGGTTACAAGGTGATCATCACCATGCCCGAGACCATGTCTGTCGAGCGCCGCAAGCTTATGCAGGCATATGGCGCGCAGCTCGTGCTCACCGACGGCTCCAAGGGCATGAAGGGCGCCATCGCCAAGGCCGAGGAGCTGCAGAAGGAGACGCCCAACAGCATTATCGCCGGCCAGTTCGTGAACCCCGCCAACCCCGCCATCCACAAGGCCACGACCGGCCCCGAGATCTGGGACGACACCGACGGCAAGGTCGACATCTTCGTCGCCGGCGTCGGCACCGGTGGTACCGTGACCGGCGTGGGCGAGTTCCTCAAGGAGCAGAACCCCGAGATTAAGGTCGTCGCCGTCGAGCCCGCCACCTCCCCGGTGCTCTCCAAGGGCCAGGCCGGCCCGCACAAGATCCAGGGCATCGGCGCCGGCTTTGTGCCCGACGTACTCGACACCCAGATCTATGACGAGATCATCCCCGTCGAGAACGACGACGCCTTTGCCACCGGCCGCGCCGTGGGCCACAAGGAGGGCGTGCTCGTGGGCATTTCGTCCGGCGCCGCCGTGTGGGCCGCACTGCAGCTGGCCAAGCGCCCCGAGAACGAGGGCAAGACCATCGTGGCGCTGCTCGCCGATACCGGTGAGCGCTACCTGTCCACGGCACTGTTCCAGGACTAAGGTCTGTCGCCCATAGGTTGAGCCCAGGGACGAGCCGGTCTCCTCTCTCCCGGCAGCCTGAGCCCATCCAATCAGGGTGTCCCACGAGACGTCCGAACTTGCTACAATGTCTGCGGCGCGGAACCAGCCTCCCGCGCCGCTTTTCTTTTTTGGCCACATGCCACCAAGGAGAACCTCCCCATGCACAACAAGCGCGTGCTCGTCGCCATGAGTGGCGGCGTCGATTCCAGCGTGACCGCGTATCTGCTCAAGCGCCAGGGCTACGAATGCGTCGGTGCCACCATGCGCCTCACCTGCCCCGCGCCCGATCCTGCAACGGGTATGAGCAAAGTCGACCGCGACATCGCCGATGCAAAGGCCGTCGCCGAGCGCCTGGGGATACCCCACCATGTGCTCGACCTGCAGCAGACCTTCGACCGCAATGTTATCGAGCGATTTGTGACTGCCTATCAGGAGGGTTTGACGCCCAACCCGTGCATCATCTGCAACCGCCACATTAAGTTTGGCGCGCTGCTCGATGCGGCGCTGGACATGGGCTGCGACTACGTCGCCACAGGTCACTACGCCAAAACGAGTCAGGCATCCGACGGCACCTGGCGGCTGCACCGCGGCGAGGACCCTAAAAAGGACCAGAGTTACTTTTTGTATTCGCTCACGCAAGAGCGCCTGGCACGCACAATCTTTCCGCTGGCAGGCTTGGACAAAGAGCGCGACGTGCGCCGGATTGCCGCCGAGCAGGGCTTTGCCAACGCCAAGAAGGCCGAAAGCGAGGATATCTGCTTTATTCCAGACGGTGACTACGCGGGCTATATCGAGCGCCGCTGCGGACATCCCGCTGCACCGGGCGACATCGTATGGCGCGATGGCAGCGTGGTCGGGCGCCACAACGGCGCGCTGCGCTACACCATCGGCCAGCGCAAGGGCCTGGGCGTCGCGATGGCGCATCCCGTGTATGTGACGGGCGTCGACGCCGCTAACAACACCGTGCATCTGGGCGAGGCCGAGGACCTGGCCGCCGCTGCCCTCACGGCCGATGAGTGGATCTGGAGCGCGCCGGACGCACGCATGGAGGCCGAGCTGGATGCCGGCGGCATTCGCGTAGGTGCCAAGTACCGCTACCGTCAGAAAGACCAGGCAGCGACCCTTACGCGTGACGAAGACGGGCAAATGCTGCTAACTTTTGACGAGCCGCAACGAGCCATCGCCCCCGGCCAGGCCGTTGTAGTCTATCGCGGCGACATCGTCCTCGGCGGCGGCACCGTTACGACAGCCATCAAATAGCAGCACCTCGCCCCATCCCCTCCATAACTTGCGGTGAAATAGGGACTGTTTAAGCGTTTAAAACCGCCAAACAGTCCCTATTTCACCGCAACTTTGTTAAGTATTATGATGTTTGCGCTTTCTATATTTAACGATTAGAATACTTAACGAGGTGATGCAGCAGATGAGTACTTCCAACTATATAACCATGGGTGACGCCGCGCGCCTGCTGGGCGTTACGAAGGCCCGTATATCGCAACTGGCTGCATCGGGAACGCTCGCGTGCGATATCGTCGGTGGGCGGAAAATGGTTCAGTACGATTCCGCGATTGGTTATCAAAAGGTCCGTAAGCGTGGGCGCCGTCCCGCAGCTGACGTAGGGCGCAAGTTCACGTTGATGTCAGCCGACCACGAGGTCGCGCATGTCTCGTTTGATCCAACACGCGAGTTTTCCTTTGAAATTGCCGACATACTCGATGCACGAAGGATGCCGTTTGGCACGTGCTCGAGTTCCTCTCCAACGGTGAATAAACGAGCACTCAACACGTGGTGGAGTCACCGGTCGGTGCCCGACGTCCGCCCCGGACTCATCTCGCGCTATCGCGAGCTGGGAATTGACAGCGGTATTGAAGTGCCCGTTCGTTGCCTGGGTTTTTCGCTTTCGGATTGCTATTGGCTAAGACCGGTCGACTGCGACGAGCTCAATTGGCAGCACCTCAATTACTTCGAAAACAATTTTGAACGGTCGGCACCCGAGCATCGTTCAGGCTGGCTTGAGGGCATCGGACTCAAAAATCCTGACAATACGTCCGAGGGCGAGCTCCCCAAATCCTGGATGATCCGCAATGGCGTTCGCATCCTGGTCAAAGGATGCGGAATGGACGATCAGCGACCGTTTAACGAGGCGGTTGCAACAGCCCTACATCGGCGTCTGCTATCCAAAGGTGAGTTTGTTCCCTATACGGTCGAGCGCATGTTCGACGGGCCCGTATGCCTATGCGATGACTTTCTTAATGGTCGTGAGGAATACGTGCCGGCCGCTTATATCAGGGACGCACTCGGTGGCCAGCGAGGAAACTCAACATACGGTCGATACTGTCGCTTTCTTGGCAGACACGGGGCTGACGAAGCCACGGTAAGAAAATCCATGTCGCAGATGATTGTCTGCGATGCCCTCCTGGCCAACAGCGACCGCCACTGGCGAAACTTCGGCATCATCCGCAATGTCGACACGCTGGAAATGCGGCCTGCACCGCTGTTCGATAGTGGCAATTGCCTGTGGTACAACGTGCCAACCGCCGTGCTCGTTGCCGAGGAGTTTGGATTTGCCGCCAAACCGTTTGGTCCGGACCCTTCCACTCAGCTAGCATTTGCTGACTCGCTCGATTGGTTCGATGCGTCGCGTCTCGATGGGTTCGTCGACGAGGCAGTCGAAATCCTCTCACAAAGCGCATGGGCAACAGCAGGCAATCGCCTCAAGGCCATCCGCCGCGGTCTCGAGCGCCGCACGATAGAGGTAAGCGCCGCCGTTGAGGTGCTACGGCACGTGCAAAGATAACAGCACTGCCCCCTAAGTTGCGGTGAAATAGGGGCTGTTTGGCGGTTTTAAACGCTTAAACACTGGCTATCTCCCGGCTGCCGGCCGCCTTTTTCGGCAGCTCCA
>CABPDL010000074.1:0-4706 GCA_902406375.1 uncultured Collinsella sp. | reverse complement strand
CGCAATTTTCTCGGGACTTGCGGCGTCTTTTGCGGCCTCGAGGTTTTTGAGCGCTTCCTGCATGGCTGCATACGCTTTTTCCCTTGCGGCGGCCGCATCTTCCGTCTGCAAGGCAACTGCACCGGTGGGGGAACTGGTTTCTGCCGCTATCGCCGTTGCGGGGGCGATTCCCGCGACAAGTGCCGCGGAAAGGGCGATGCCCACAGTTGCTCGTCTTGCTCTTCTTGCGAGAATGTCGTTCATCTCGGCACCTCATTTCAAGGGTCGGCGACTAACTTGGTAGCACTAATGTAAGTATACCAAGCGATTGGCCCGCCACTGGCTGGGTGTGCGCGTATGCTCCTCTGAAAACTGAATCCCGTTAGAAATGACGAGTTGTTTACGCTTCTTTTGGGGTGGCGGTACTATCATGGTTCGAATTGAATGTGGATGACGATAGGGAGCGCCTATACATGATTGAGCTGCTCAGGCGTTTTGGTGGCAAGTTTCGTCGCTATATGGTGATTGGCCCTGCGTGCAAGTTGATCGAAGTGATCTTTGACCTGCTTACGCCGCTGGTGATTGCCCAGATGATCGATAAGGGCATCGGCGCACACGATGTCAACGCCGTCGTCCACTACGGCATGGTGCTCGCCGCCATGGCTGTGATTGGCATCTCGTTTACGCTCGTCTGCCAAAAGATGGCGGCGCTCACCTCGCAGGGCATGGGCACCGACATTCGCGGCGCGCTCTACGAGCACATCAATAAGCTGAGCTACGCCGAGCTCGATCGCTTTGGCACGCCGTCGCTTATCACCCGCATCACCAACGACGTCAACCAGGTGCAGCTTGCTGTGGCGCTGGGTGTGCGCATGCTCATCCGCTGGCCCTTTCTAGCGGTGGGCTCCATGTGCGCGGCCCTTGCCATCGACCTTAAGCTCGGCATCATCTTTTTGATTTGCACGCCCGCTATCGGCCTGGTGTTTTGGTTTGTCATGGCGCGCTGCATCCCGTACTACAAGCAGCTGCAGGCAAAGCTCGACCGCATCGCGCTTATCTGCCGCGAAGGCCTTTCAGGCGCTCGCGTGGTTCGCGCCTTCGTGCGCGAGGACCACGAGCGCGAGCGCTTTGCCCAAGCTGCCGATGACCAGGCCAATACTGCCATCGCGGTGGGTAAGCTCTCGTCGATCCTTAATCCCGTCACGTTTTTGGTGATGAACCTGGGCGTGTGCGCCATCCTGTGGGTGGGTGGCATCCAGGTCAACGTGGGTGAGCTCACGCAGGGTCAGGTCATGGCGTTTGTGAACTACATGACGCAGACCCTGACCTCCATCGTGTACGTCGCCAACCTGGTTGTGGTCTTTACCAAGGCGAGCGCCAGTGCGTCGCGTATCAACGAGGTGCTCAATTGCGTGCCGAGCATCACCGACGAGGGCAACCAGCCGGTCGCGCTGCCCCAGGCACTCGCGACGGACGTCGACGCCCCGGTCTCCGCGCTGAGCTTTGACCATGTGAGCTTTTCGTTTGGCGCGGGCGCTGCCAACGCCGTCGACGATGTGACCCTGGAACTGCCGCTGGGCAAGACGCTTGGCATTATCGGCGGTACGGGCAGCGGTAAGTCTACGCTCGTCTCGCTCATCCCGCGCCTGTACGATGCGGGCACCGGCAGTGTGAGCGTGATGGGCGCCGACGTGCGCGCTTGGCCGCTCGACCAACTGCGCCACGTGGTCGCGACCGTCCCGCAGCGCGCGTCGCTGGTGAGCGGCACGATCCGCAGCAACCTGACCTGGCGCGACGAGGCGGCAACCGACGAGGAGCTCTGGGCGGCGCTCGATATGGCGCAGGCAAGCGAGTTCGTGCGCAACAAGCCGCAGGGGCTCGACGCCCCGGTCGAGGCGGGCGGCAAGAACTTTAGCGGTGGCCAGCGCCAGCGCCTGACCATCGCGCGCGCCCTGGTGGGTTCGCCTCAGATATTGATCATGGACGACTCTGCCTCGGCGCTCGACTTTAAGACCGACGCGGCGCTTCGCCACGCCATCCGCGAGCGCAGCGTGCGCGGTGCCGCCGAGGGCGGGCTGCCGCTGACGACCGTCATCGTGAGCCAGCGCGTCTCGACCGTGCGCGACGCCGACATGATCTGCGTGCTCGATCACGGTTCGGTCGCGGGCCTGGGCACGCACGATGAGCTGTACGCGACCTGCCAGCTCTATCGCGAGATTTGCCAGTCGCAGCTTCGTCGCGAGGAGCTCGAGGGTCAGCAGGGGAGCGCGGCGCCCGCGTCCGTCCCAAGTCCCGCGTCCGCCCCGGCTGCCCCGGCATCCACTTGCGCAAAGGAGGGCTGCTAAATGAATCCGTACACTTCCTCCGGTTCGGTCGCCACGATGACGGCCAATGTGTCCGGTAACGATAACCTCAACGACCTGGGCGACGGTCCGCGCCAGCCCGGCGACCCTGAGCGCTATCCCGTGGGCGCGGTGACCCGCCGCCTGCTGGGCTACGTCCGTCCGCACCGTATTTCGTTTACGGCGTCGTTTGTGAGCGCCGCCGTCTCGGTGATCTTACAGCTCTATACGCCTATTCTCATTGGCGAGGGCATCGACCTGATCGTTGCCGCGGGCCAGGTGAATTTCGATGCACTGCTGCCGCTTGTCACCAAACTCGCGATTGTCGTCGTAGGTGCCGCAGCCTTCCAGTGGCTGCAGGGCTACTGCGTCAACCGCCTGTCCTACGAGACGGTGCGTGACATGCGCGTGGAGGCGAGCGACAAGCTCAGCCGTATGCCGCTCAGCTTTATTGACAGCCATGCCCACGGCGACCTTATGAGCCGCGTGGTCAATGACGTCGACCAGGTGGGCGACGGTCTGCTGCAGGGCTTCACGCAGCTCTTCACCGGCGTTATCACCATCGTGGGCACGCTCGCGTTTATGCTCTCCATTAACCTGGCCATGACGCTCGTGGTGGTGCTCGTCACGCCGCTTTCCATTTTTGCAGCCGGCGCCATCGCCAAGCTTTCCAACAAGAGCTTTACGGCACAGCAGCGCATCCAGGGCCAACTTGGCGGTCATATCGAGGAGTATGTTGGTGAACAAAAGCTCGTGGACGCCTTCGCCTACGGCCCGAGCGCTCAGCAGCGCTTCGATGTCCTCAACGCCGAGCTCTATACGGCAGGTGAGCGCGCACAGTTTATGGGCTCGCTCTCTAACCCCGGCACGCGCTTTATCAACAACATCATCTACGCCGTGGTCGCCGTGATCGGCTGCGTGGGCGTGATCACGGGTGTGCCGGCGGCGCTTACGGTGGGCGGCGTGCAGATCTTCCTGTCCTACGCCAACCAGTACACCAAGCCGTTCAACGAGGTCACCAACGTTATTACGCAGATTCAGACCGCGTACGCCTCGGCGCGCCGCATGTTTGCGCTGCTCGATGCGCGCGAGCAGGAGCCCGACGCTGTGGATGCCATTGAGCTCGCCGCCCCGAAGGGCGAGGTTGCCTTTGAGCATGTGGACTTTAGCTACGTGCCCGACCGCAAACTGCTGCAGGATATCTGCATCGATGCCAAGCCCGGCACGCGCTTTGCCCTCGTCGGCCCCACGGGCTGTGGCAAGACAACGCTCATCAATTTGCTGCTGCGTTTTTACGATATCGATGCCGGTCGCATCGCGGTCGATGGCCGTTCCTCGCGTGACTACACGCGCGCAAGCCTGCGCCGTGCCTTTGGCATGGTACTGCAGGACACTTGGCTGTTTGAGGGCACGGTGGCGGAAAACATCGCTTACGGTTGCCCAGATGCCACGCGCGAGCAGGTTATCGAGGCGGCCAAGCGCGCGCATGCGCATAAGTTTATCGTGCAGCTGCCAGGCGGCTACGATACGGTCATCGGTGAGGACGGCGGCACGTTTAGCCAAGGCCAAAAGCAGCTGTTGTGCATCGCGCGCGTCATGCTCACCGATCCGGCGATTCTGCTGCTGGACGAGGCCACCTCGAGCATCGATACCCGTACCGAGCTGCAGGTGCAGGCGGCATTTGACGAGCTCATGGCCGGTCGCACGAGCTTTGTGGCGGCGCACCGCCTGTCGACGATTCGCAACGCCGACTGCATCCTGGTAATGCGCGATGGCGAGATTATCGAGCGCGGCACGCATGACGAGCTGCTAGCGGCAGGCGGCTTCTATGCCGAGCTTTATCGTAGCCAGTTTGCCCAGTAGGGCCCAGTAGGGGCTGCCGATTAGCGGCAGATGGTTTACATCTGCGTCGATAGTACTAAGATATGCTTTTAATAAATTGCATTAGTGGCTTTAGTTTTGGGGGAAACGAGGCAACGTGACTATGACGTGCTCTTTGGTGGTTAACAGCAAGAGCGGTAATACCAGGATGGTATCGGGCGCGATCAAGCGCGCTCTGCAGGCTGCGGGTGTTGAGTTTGTCCATGCCGCGGCGTTGAGCGACGATGCGGATGCAGATCAGGTTGCGCTCGAGGCGCAGGGCGCCTGCGCGGCTGACACGGTGCTCGTCGGTTTTTGGTGCGACAAGGGCGCGTGCACGCCTTCGGTCGCGGCGTTGCTTTCCGCCTTGCACGGCAAGCGCGTCTTCCTGTTTGGCACCTGCGGCTTTGGCGCCGACCAGAGCTATTACCAGCAGATTATTGATCGCGTAACTTCCAATTTGGCTGGGGATGCCGAGCTTGCGGGCTGGGCGATGTGCCAGGGCAAGATGGGCCCCGCGGTCAA
>CABPDL010000073.1:0-4848 GCA_902406375.1 uncultured Collinsella sp. | reverse complement strand
GCGTTCATCTCGTACGAGCCAATGTAGTGCTCGACCATGCTCGCAAATGCGCAGCCCGCCATGGTGCCCGAGCCTGTCCAGCCGGCAACGTCGCGGCGCGTGAGCACCACGCGATGCGTCACGTCCAGTCCCACCATGGTGAGCTTGCGGCCCGAGCGCAACACGGCGTCGGCAGCCTCGGGGTCGCCCGCCATGTTGGCCTCGGCGCCCGCGCTCACGTTGCCGGGCACGGTAAGCGCACCGCCCATCACGACCACGCGGCCGATGGACATCATCGCCGCCGCATCGCGCTCCAGGGCAAGCGCCAGATTGGTGAGCGGGCCGGTCGCAACGTAGACCAGATCGGGACCATAGGTACGCGCGGCATCAATCAGGTAATCGACCGCCGCATTGCCATCGGCCGACGTCGCGCCCACTGGCTCGTACGGCGAGGCGGGCACGCTTGCGCCGCCAATACCGTTCTTGCCGTGGATAAGCGTGGTGGACGCCGGCGGCGTGTAGGGTTCGGTCGCCTTCATGGGACGATCGGCGCCCAGGTACACCGGCACCTCGGGACGACCCAACAGGTCGAGCACCGCCAAGCAGTTGTGCGCCGACTGCTCGACGCGCACGTTACCAAAGCACGTGGTGATGCCGACGAGCTCCACCTCGGGGCTTGCGATGGCATAGGCGAGCGCCATCGCATCATCCACACCCATATCCAGATCAAGGATCAGCTTCTTGGTTGCCATTGTTCTACTCCGCTTCTCCGTCTACATTCAAACCGTCTAAATCAAACTTGTGCTCGACTTCCGCACGCGTGGGAATTGATTGCTGAGCGCCCAGGCGCGACACCGTCACCGCCGAGGCGCGAGTACCCGCGGCCATGCACTCAAAGAGCGGCAGGCCCTCCAGACGAGCCGCCGCCAACGCGCCGATAAACGTATCGCCCGCGGCCGTCGTATCGACCACCGCGCTCGAAAGCGCCGGCATGCGCAGCGGCTCACCGCCATCGCCGAGCGTAACCGAGCCGGCGCCGCCCAACGTGATGACCGCAGCCCCGGCGCCCTTGTCGAGCAGCGCATTGAGCGCGGCGACGCAACTCGCATCATCCGTGGGCAGAATGCCCGTCAGCACCTGGCACTCGGTCTCGTTGGGGCAGACCAGGTCGACCGCTGGCCACGCTCCTGCCGGCAGGTCGCAGGCGGGCGCCGGGTTAAAGATCGTATAGAACCCCAGCTCGTGAGCGCAAGCAAGCGCCTCGGCCGTCGCTGCAAGGTCACATTCGCCCTGGGCAATAAAGACGCTTCCGGCAGCCGGGGCAATCTCGCTGGCATCGCCGTCGAGCTCGTCGGCCACCAAGCGCCTCAGTGCGCGGGCAACGTCCTCGCCCGCAAGCGCATGGTTGGCGCCCGGCGACAGCACGATGCGGTTGTCGCTCTCGCAGCGAATGATAGTCGCGGTACCGGTCTCCACGTCATCGCGACGCGCCACGAACTCAACGCCCACGCCGGCATCCTGGAGCCCTGCCACGAGCGCATCGCCAAAGGTATCGCGCCCAACAGCGCCGATCATGCACGTGCGCGCACCCATGCGCGCAGCGGCAACGGCCTGATTGGCTCCCTTACCGCCGGCGTTGGTGATAAAACCGCTGCCATCGACCGTCTCGCCCGCACGCGGCATGCGCTCGCACGCCACCGAAAGGTCCATGTTCATGCTGCCGAACACCGCAACGATGCTGTGATCCGCCATGGAAACCTCCTCGTCTTCAGGCTTTGCGCCCACCGTCGACCAACGATTGTGCACTCTCGCACCCCCTTTAACTTTAGTCCACTTTGATGTGGACGCGCGCTTGAGCTTACGCCAGCAGCAAGCATTCACAGGGGCAGGCAGCTACAATGAATACGTGCTGATTATTCTCGTCATTGGATGATGTTTTATGGAACAATTCTCGCAATCGGGCTCGCGCGGTCGACGCCGCACGGGCAACGAGCCGGCGCCGCACGAACGCGTGAAGGGCGAACGCCGTGCCAACGAGCCGCGACGCACCGCGAGCCTCCATCGCGCTTCTGCCAACAACGCGGGCCGCGCCAACACTCCCGCCGCGGAGCAGACGCCTGCTCGCCCCAAGTCCCGCTACATCCCTGCCCTTGACGGCCTGCGCACGCTTGCCGTCGTCGCAGTGGTGCTCTATCACCTCAACCTCACGTGGGCTCAGGGCGGCCTGCTTGGCGTCACGATCTTCTTTGTGCTTTCGGGCTATCTGATCACACGCCTGCTACTCAACGAAGTCGCTAAGACCGGCCGCATCGACCTCAAGAGCTTCTGGATCCGCCGCATCCGTCGCCTGGTCCCCGCCGTGGTGACCGTTGTGGTTGTAACCTGTGCGCTGTGCACCGTCTTCAACCACGTGATGCTCACCAAGATGCGTCCCGACATTCTGCCGTCGCTGCTGTTCTTTAACAACTGGTGGCAGATTATGCAGGACGTCTCGTACTTCAACGCCCTGGGCGACCCCTCGCCGCTTACGCACTTTTGGTCGCTCGCCATCGAGGAACAATTCTACCTGGTTTGGCCACCGCTGCTGTTTGCCATGGTGTCCATGCATGTGAGCAAACCCAACACGCGCCGTGTGGTCCTGGGACTCGCAGCGGTATCCGCCCTTGCCATGATGGTGCTCTACAACCCTGCCGCCGACCCCAGCCGCGTGTACTACGGCACCGACACCCGCGTCTTCTCGCTGCTGCTGGGCGCCTGGATGGCCTTTATCCCCGATCGCGACCTGGCGCCGGTGCGTCTCGCTCATCGTTTGGGGCTCAATCGCCTGGCTGGCGCCGCCAAGCACGGCAAGAACGCCGAGGGCAAGCCTGGCGAGAAGGCCGACAACGCAGCCGAGACCGTCCCGGCACAGCCGAGCGCCCTCGTGCGCTTTTGGTCCTCGCCCGCATCCATCGATGTGTTGGGCGTCGTGGGTCTGGTTGGCCTTGCCGCCATGGTCGCGCTCACCAACGGCTACACCGCGTTCCAGTATCGCGGCGGCACGCTGCTATGCTCCATCCTCACGCTCATGGTCATCGCGGCCTGCGTGCAGCCCCAGGGAATGGTTGCCCGCGCACTGTCCGCCGAGCCGCTCGTGTGGGTTGGCAAGCGCTCGTACAGCATCTACCTGTGGCACTATCCGCTACTGTTGCTCATGAACCCGGTCGCCAACATCAACGATACGCCGTGGTGGCAGTACATTTTGCAGGTGTTGTTGGTGGTCGCCGTAGCCGAATGTTCATATCGCTTTATCGAGACGCCGTTTAGAAAGGGCGCCTTTGGGCGCACCGTATCCGAGTTCCGCGACGGCACCACCACGCCCGCCAACTGGGTGCGCGCGCACGTCCCTGTCTGCGCAGCCTGCGCTGTCGTGTTGGTCGTTGCACTGGGCGGCCTGGTCTTTGTGCCCGAGACGTCTGCACTGAGCGGTGAGGGCGCCGAAGTCCTCAACAAGGAAGCCAAGAACACCGCGCCAACGGACCAACAGGCAGCCGACGACACCGACAAGGACAACGACGGCTTCCCCGATGGCTCCTACGACCTGCTGATGATCGGTGACTCCGTGTCGCTGCGCGCCGTCGATTCCTTTGACGGCGTGTTCCCCCACAGTCACATCGATGCCGAAAAGGGCCGCCAGTTTGATGCGGGCCGCGCGACATTTGAGGGCTATCTCCAACAGAACCTTGCCGGCAAGATCGTGGTCTTTGCGCTGGGAACCAATGGCTTGGTAACCGACGACCAGATCGACGCCATCATGGCCGATGCAGGAGATAAGCGTATTGTGGTGTTTGTGAACACGCGCAGCCCGCAGCCGTGGGTTGGCTCTACCAACCAGGCCATCGCCAACGCCGCCACGCGCTACAAGAACGTGCGCGTTATCGACTGGTACGGATACAGTGCCAATCGCAACGACCTGTTCGATGGCGATGGCACGCACCTGTCGACCACTGGCGTGACCGAGTACCTCAACTTGATCCACGATGCAGTCAAGAAGGACCTGCCCGTGCATCCCGAGGATCACGTCAACGATCCGCAGCCGGCGGCCGTCAAGTCTGCCACCGACGCGCTCGTCAATGCGCTCGCTCTCAAGCCGCACAAGCTGGGCACCGACAAGTAACCTGCAGCGCAAACTTCCCACATCCGGAGGGGGTGCCTGCCACGGCAGGCACCCCCTCCGGCAGTTAGGGACGTTCCTTATGTGCCGGCACCTAGGGACACTCCTGGCACAGCCGAGGAACGCCCTCCTTGCGACCGAATTCTGGGCGCCTCGCCACCCCGAGCGTTGTTTCCAAGCCCCACATCCGCAGCAAACAACCCAAAATCACTCTTTTCGAGCCGACTCCAAGAGGTCGTGGACAAAAAGTGGCAAATATGAGTACTGTTACCATTTTAGTAGCAGGCAAAACCACCCAAAATGGCGCCCCTGCGGTAGCGCGCGACCCTTCCAGTTGACCAGAATGGCCGGCTTAGGACTTGGAGACCCGCTTTTAATAAACAGATTCTTAACTATGTTCATTATTTTCTTGGTCGTAAATGCTATCGGCAAGGCAACAGTACTCATATTTGGCATTTTTTGTCCACTGCCATATAACTAACGCCCTATAGCGGGCAAAAAACAGGCCGCAGTCCATCGCTGCGGCCTGTTTGGAGTCCAAAAGAGGCGCTAAGCGCTGTAGCCCATCGCTTGCAGCACAAACATGACGACCGTCAGCACCGTAATCACGGCGATAGTCGCCCACGTGAGCACGTTCCACGCGCGGCCGTTGCGGTTGGCGCCCATAATGTGACGGTCGGCGGCGATAACCACTTGGAACACCAGAACCACGGGCA
>CABPDL010000072.1:0-4967 GCA_902406375.1 uncultured Collinsella sp. | reverse complement strand
AGCGGTAAAACATAGGAGATGCTCCGGGAAGTTCGCGAAGCCCACTTCCCGGAGCAAGGCCACCCCGCCGGGCAAGGCCCCAGCGCGAGACCGTCCCGGATGCCCACTTACTCGTTGTCGCCCGCGGTCATCTGCGTTGCGGAAAGCGCGCCGTCGGCAGCAGTTGCAGCTGCAGCGTCGGGCCAGACCCAGTCGGTAAAGGCCGGGTGATCGAAGCCCTCGTCACACGCGAACTCAAAGGCCTCGGTGCGGAAGGCCTCCCACTCATCAATCTGCTCGGCAAACTTATCGGCGTCGACCATGCGCAGCACGTCGGCGGCCAAAGCCCAACGATCCATGTTGTTCAGGCGCAGCATGTCGAACGGCGTGGTCGTGGAGCCTTTCTCCTCGTAGCCGTGAACGCGGAAGGCGTCGTGGCCGGGGCGGTTCCAGATCAGGCGGCGAATCGTGCCGGCATAGGCGTGGAATGCAAGGAGCACGGGCTTCTCGCCGCAGCCGAACAGCTCAGCCCAGCGCTCGTCGCTTATAGCCTGGTCGTTCTCGCAGACGTTCTGAATCTTGAGCAGATCGACCACGTTGACGAACCATACCTTGATGCCCAGCTCGCGCAGCATATCGGTTGCAGCCAGAGCCTCGAGCGTCGGCACGTCGCCACACGTGGCGACCACGACGTCGGCCTCGCCGAGCGAGTCGGCGGTCGATGCCCACTCCCAATTTGCGACGCCCTCGGCGAGCTCGGCCTTTGCCTCGTCGACCGTCTGGAAGGTCGGGGCGGGCTGCTTGCCGCAGAAGATCGCGTTGACGCAGTCGGTGGACTGGTAGACGCGCTCGGCCACGGCGAGAGCCATGTTAGCGTCGGCCGGATAGTAAGCGTTCACGATATGCGTGTCGTTGGCCTTGTTGAGCAGCAGGTCGATAAAGCCGGGATCCTGGTGCGAGAAGCCGTTGTGGTCCTGACGCCAAACATGGCTCGACAGCAAAATGTTGAGGCCGCTGATGGGGGCACGCCACGGAATCTCGCGCTTGGTAGCCTCGAGCCACTTGCAGTGCTGGTTGACCATGGAGTCGACCACATGGACAAAGCTCTCGTAGGAGCTCCACACGCCGGAGCGGCCGGTGAGCACATAGGCCTCGAGGAAGCCCTCGCACTGGTGCTCGGACAGCTGCTCGACAACCTTGCCGGAGCCAGCGAGCAGCTCGTCGTTGGCCTCGTCCTCGTAGAAGCCGGCATCCCACTGCTTCTTGGTCACCTTATAAGCGGCCTGCAGGCGGTTGGACGCGGTCTCGTCGGGACCGAAGATGCGGAAGTCGTCCATGTTCTTGGCCAGAACGTCGGCAGTGTACTCACCAAAGACGCGGGCAGCCTCGGTGGAGCCCCAACCATGGCCCTTCTCGGCGACGGGAATCTCGTGGGCGTGGATATCGGGCAGCTCGAGCTCGCGACGCACCTTGCCGCCGTTCGCGTTGGGGTTGGCGCCAATACGCAGCTCGCCGGTCGGCATAAAGGCCGTTACCTCGGGGCGCACCTGGCCCTCGGGCGTAAAGAGCTCCTCGGGCTTGTAGGAGCGCAGCCACTCGCGCAGCACGCGGAAGTGCTCGTGAGTGTCCTTGGCGCTTGCCAGCGGCACCTGATGGGCGCGCCAGGAGTCCTCGGTCTTCTTGCCGTCGATCTGCTTGGGGCAGGTCCAGCCCTTGGGCGTACGGAACACAATCATGGGGTAGGCCGGGCGGACCACGGTCTCGCCCGCGGCAGCCTGGGCCTGCGCGGTGGCCTTGATGTCACAAATCTCGTCAAAGACCTGCTCAAACAGGGCGGCAAAGCGCTCATGGATGCTTGCGTGGCTCTCGTCGTCAAAGCCGGCGATAAAGAAGTGCGGCTTATAGCCCATACCCTCAAAGAACTTGGTGAGCTCTTCGTCGGACACGCGGGCGAGGATGGTGGGGTTGGCGATCTTGTAGCCGTTGAGGTGCAGGATCGGCAGGACGATACCGTCGGTTGCCGGGTTCACGAGCTTGTTGGACTGCCAAGAAGTCGCGAGCGGGCCGGTCTCGGACTCGCCGTCGCCCACCACGGCCACGGCTAGCAGGCTCGGGTTGTCCATGACGGCACCGTAGGCGTGGCTAAGCGTGTAGCCAAGCTCGCCGCCCTCGTGGATGGAGCCGGGCGTCTCGGGCGCAAAGTGGCTCGGAATGCCGCCGGGGTAGGAGAACTGGCGGAAGAACTTCTGCAGACCGGCCTCGTCATCAGTGATGTCGGGGCGGATCTCGCGGTAAGTACCGTCGAGCAGCGACTGGGCGGTGCCGGCGGGGCCACCGTGACCCGGGCCCATCAAGAAGATGGCATTCTGGTTGTGGTCGGCAATGAGGCGATTGACGTGACCGAACAGGAAGTTGATGCCAGGCGTGGTGCCCCAGTGACCGACCAGGCGGTGCTTAACGTCCGGACGACCGAAGTCGCGCGTCTCGCCGGTCTTCTCGTCGACAAAGTCGGAGCGCATCAGCGGGTTAGAACGAAGGTAGATCTGGCCGACGGACAGATAGTTCGATGCACGCCAATACAGATCGACGCCCTCGAGCTCGGAAGCCGGTACCTCGTGGCCCAGCTTTTGCCACGGCGTTCCCAGAGTTTTAGCCATTGTTTATGTCCCTTCGCTGCGCGGTCACCCTCCGATACGGCAACCATTCGTTGGGACCAGTATATTTGCTAAAACGTTTTATCACGGTGAAAAAACGTTTTATCATCTGTATTGATCGTACGGAACGACAAAACGCAACATTCACCTGCGGCGTTGATTGTCACAGGTGCTCCACATTCGGTCTCTGCAAATTGGTAAACGTGTTTAGTTGTGTTTAGTAAGCTCGAGCACGCTGTCCTTAACGATAAGCTCCGGCTCCAGAACGACCTCTTCGGCACGCCTGCCGCCCCTACCGGCAAGACGCTTGGACATGCAGCCAAAAGCATGCTCCGCAAGGACACCAGGGTCCTGCTCAATCGCGGTCAGTGCCGGCTCAAAGAGAACGTCGGCCGCCGAGTTGTCATAGCTCACCACCGAGATATCGCCCGGGATGCTCTTCCCCATCTCGTGCAAGCGCTTGAGCAAACCGAGGGCAATGTTATCCGAGCTTGCGAACACGGCAGTGGCGTCAGTTGCGAGCACTGCCTCCGAGGCCTCGTAGGCACTCGGAATGTAGTACTCGCTCTCAAACTCCAAACGCGCGTCGATCGGCAGGCCAACCTCGCGCAGCGCGCGCTCATAGCCGGCAAGTCGCTTGCGACCCGTATTGGAACGGCGGGCATTAACCAGGCAGGCAATACGGCGGTGGCCTTGCTCGATCAGATAGCGGGTGGCCATATAGCCGCCCATCTCGTGGTCGAACATCACCTTGTCGCACTCGAGCCCCTCAATGGCACGGTCGACCATTACGGCCGGGATGGGCAGGTGGCTGACCTCTTCGCGCAGGGCGCGGTCATCGGAGAACTCGTCACCCACCACCAGGAAGACGCCATCAACGCCGCGCGTCACCAGCTGGCGCAGCAGCTCCAGATCGTCATCGGCGCTTCCGCCCGAGCTGGTAATGAAGAGCGCATAGCCGTCCTCGCGGCAGCGCTTTTCCAAGCTGCCGGCGAGCGAGGCGAAAAAGCGGCTCTCGATGTTGGGGACGATAAGGCCCAGGGTGCGCGACTCGCGCATGACCAGGCTGCGCGCGATCTGGTTGGGAACATAGTGGTTGCGCGCCGCAACCTCCTTGATGAGTTTGCGGTTTTCTTCCGAGATGCGACAGGGCCGATTATTGAGAACAAGCGAGACCGACGAAGGGGAAAGCCCCACCTCTTGGGCAATCTGCTTGAGGGTGACTTTGTTGGCCATCTCGCTCCTTCCGGGTTTACGCGCAATCTCTTGAAAGTATAGCGACTGCCCCTCTACCTCGATGATAAACACTTTATCAATCCGGTGGACGGCAGTTTTATCGCCGCCAGCGCACCAAATACATCTGGGTGGGGTATATTGCAATCGATTGATGAGAACGACCACCAAAAGGCGGATATTCGTATGCACGAGAACGACTTTTTTAACGAGGACCTGCTGTGCGCGCTCGCTGGCGTTGCCGGCGAGGACAACGTGTTGATGAGCGAGCCCATGCGCGAGCACACCACGTTTAAGATCGGTGGCCCGGCCGATGTCTTTGTCACGCCCGATACCGAGCAGGGCCTCGTCGCCACGCTTGACACCTGCTATCGCTGTGATCTGCCGCTCACCATCGTGGGCAACGGCTCGGACCTGCTCGTCGGAGACAAGGGCATCCGCGGCGTCGTCGTGGCGCTGGGCGAGGGCCTCTCCGACATTACGGTCGACGGCACGCACGTCACGGCGGCAGCCGGCGCCCTGCTTTCCGATGTCGCCGCGGCAGCAGCCGAGGCCGGCCTCACCGGCATGGAGCCCATCTCGGGCATTCCCGGATCGGTCGGCGGTGCCTGCTACATGAACGCCGGAGCATACGGCGCTTGCATGGCCGATGTGCTGGAGTCCGTGCGCGTCTACAAGCCCGCCCGCATGCTCGACGACGGCACCCGCGGTAGCGGCAGCATTATTGAGTTCGATGTCGATGAGCTCAACCTGGGCTATCGCAAGAGCCGCATTGCCGACGACGGTTTCGTCGTGCTTTCGGCCACTTTCAATCTCGCCCCGGGCAACGCCGCGATGATCAAGGCCGACATGGACGACTACCGCCAGCGCCGCGAGGACAAGCAGCCGCTCGACATGCCGAGTGCCGGCTCCACCTTCAAGCGCCCCGAGGGCTACTTTGCCGGCAAGCTCATCATGGACGCCGGCCTGCGAGGACACGCCATCGGCGGCGCGCAGGTGAGCGAAAAGCACTGCGGCTTCATCGTCAACGCCGATCACGCCACCGCCGCCGACGTCGACGAGCTCATCCGCCACATCCAAACAACCGTCAAAGACCAATTC
>CABPDL010000071.1:0-5469 GCA_902406375.1 uncultured Collinsella sp. | reverse complement strand
TCTCGGGCATTCGCGCTGCAAGCAGCCTGTAGCCGCGCAGTCTATAATCAAAAACGCATTCGGGCCGTCTGGGATACCGGACGGCCTCTTTCTTGCCTCTAAGGAGACCTCGATGATCGAAATCACCCAAGTCAACGCGTCGCTCGATGAAGCCGGCGATGAAAATGCCTGCCTCATTGTTGGCAAGCGAGTCGCCAAGCGCGTCCTACGTTGCAAGGACTCCGAGATCAAGTCCATCGAGCTCCACCGCAAGTCAATCGACGCCCGCAAAAAACGAGACGTCCATTTTATCCTAAGCTTTCGTGTTGAGCTGACTAGTCCCCACCTCGAGCGAGAAGCGGTCGACAGCGTTGCCGAGCGTGACCGCTCGCGCGTACGCGCGATAGAAGACGATGGGTCTTCATTCCCCACCCCCGTCTCCGACGCACCTCAAGAACGCCCTGTCGTTGTCGGCGCCGGATGCGCCGGCCTTTTCGCTGCGCTTACGCTCGCCGAAGCAGGTCTTAAGCCCTTGCTCATCGAGCGCGGCGACCCGGCATTTCGCCGCTCGCATGCGATCGACCTCTTTCTAAAGGAGCGCATCCTCGACCCCGAGAGTAATATCCAGTTTGGTCTGGGCGGCGCGGGGACCTTCTCGGACGGCAAGCTCAATACGGGAACAAAAAATCCCGCCCATCGCCTTATCCTCGAAACCTTCGTCGAGGCGGGTGCGCCCCGCGATATTCTGTGGGATGCCAAGCCGCACATTGGCTCCGACATCCTTCCCACAGTTGTCACCGCTATATCCCAGCGCATCGAGCAGCTCGGAGGTGTCGTCCGTTATCGAACGAAGCTCGTCGACATTCGCATCGACGCGTCTGGCACCATTGTCGGTATCGACATCCAGTCGTCCCACGACGCGACAAGCGAGTCAATCAACACAAAGCATCTCATCCTTGCTTGCGGTCATTCTGCCCGCGACGTATTCGAGGTTCTCAAAACCCATCATGTCGCCCTCGCTCAAAAGACGTTTGCCATGGGCGTTCGCATCGAACACCCGCAGCGTGATATCGATCGGGCGCAATATGGCCCCGCAGCGGGTCATCCCGCGCTCGGAGCAGCCCCCTATAAGCTCGTTGCCCATCTTCCCAACGGCCGCAGTGTGTTCTCATTCTGCATGTGTCCCGGCGGACAGGTTGTCGCCGCCTCTTCAGAGCCCGGCCATCTGTGCGTCAACGGCGCCAGTCTCAACGCCCGCGCCGGCCGCAACGCAAACGCCGCTCTCCTCGTTAACGTCACGCCCGATGATCTCCCCAGCGATGATCCTCTTGCAGGCGTAGAACTCCAGCGCATTTGCGAGCGGGCTGCCTATCGCCTTGGCGGCTCCAACTGGAACGCACCGGCACAGCTCGTCGGCGATTTCCTTGCAGAACGCGCCAGCACGACATGCGGCAAGGTAAAGCCCACCTATCCGCTCGGCGTGACTTGGACAGCAATCGATGAGTCATTGCCGCAACATATCATCGAGTCGCTTCGTCTGGGAATTCCCTTGCTCGGCAAAAAACTGCGTGGCTACGACCATCCCGATGCCGTCCTCACCGGTGTTGAAACACGCTCGAGCTCTCCGGTCACCGTTACTCGAGACCGGCAATGCCATGCTGTATCGACCCCGGGGCTCTACCCTTGCGGCGAGGGAGCCGGATATGCCGGAGGAATCATGAGCGCCGCTACCGATGGCATCCGTTGCGCCGAAGCCCTGATCGCAGACCTCTAGCGCACGAATTCCAGCACGCAAAAGACACAGGCCCCGAGCTCCACAGGGAACTCGGGGCCTGTTCGCTATTTCTTAAACCGTGCACCCTGGCGTTTTCTGCCCGATGCGAACGTGGAACCCTTGCGGGCCTGCGAACGTAAGCGCTCGATCGTCTCGTCCTCAGACGCACCCTCGAGCATCGCCCGAATCTGAACGACAGCATCGCGCAGGCGCGCCGCCTCCTCAAAGTCCATGGCGGCAGAAGCGTTGCGCATATCCTCTTCCATGGTTTCGACGATCCGCACAAGCTCGTCATGCGGCAGTTCTTCCAACTGCTCCGCAAGTGTCTGCTCGGGCGCCACCGTCTCCGGCGCGGCGCCCTCGCCGTTTTCGTCAGGCGTATAGAACGCACCGTGACCCAGCGAATCGCCTCTCGAGCGTCCCTTCGAGCCCACAGTCTTTTCGGCCTCGGCAATAAAGCTCGAAATGTCGTTAATGGCCTTGCGGACCGTCTTGGGAACAATGCCATGCTCTTCGTTATATGCCATCTGAATCTCGCGACGGCGCTGCGTCTCCTCGATGGCTTCTTTCATCGAATCGGTCACAACGTCTGCATACATGATGACCTCGCCGTCGGCATTACGGGCCGCACGGCCAATCGTCTGAATCAACGAACGGCGATTGCGCAAGAAGCCTTCCTTGTCAGCGTCGAGAATTGCCACCAGCGAGACCTCAGGAAGGTCTAGACCCTCGCGGAGCAGGTTGATGCCAACGAGAACATCGATCTTTCCCTCGCGCAGCGTTCGCAGGATCTCGACACGGTCCATCGTCGCCGTATCGGAGTGCATGTAATTGACCTTAATGCCGGCATCAAGCAGATGGTCGGTCAGGTCCTCGGCCATGCGCTTGGTGAGCGTGGTCACCAGCACGCGCTCCTTGCGCGCCACGCGCTCGCGAATCTCGTCCTCAAGATCGTCAATCTGCCCACGAACCGGACGAACGTCGATCTTGGGGTCGAGCAGACCGGTCGGACGAATAATCTGCTCAACGTCGTTCTGGCTAACCCGCAGCTCATAGTCGCCCGGCGTGGCCGAAACGTAGATGAACTGGGGAATCCTCGCCTCAAACTCATCAAAACGAAGCGGGCGGTTATCGAGTGCCGAAGGCAGACGAAAACCATGCTCCACCAGCGTCACCTTACGCGAGCGGTCGCCTTCGTGCATGCCGCGGATCTGCGGCACCGTCACATGACTCTCGTCGATGATGCAGAGCATATCCTTGGGAAAGTAATCGATTAGGGTAAACGGCGGCTCACCCGGCTTGCGACCGTCCAGATGACGCGAGTAGTTCTCGATGCCGTTGCAAAAGCCCATCGTCTCGAGCATCTCAAGATCATAATCGGTGCGCTGCTGCAGACGCTGCGCCTCGAGCAACTTGTCGGTCGCCTTGAGCTCCGCCACGCGCTTCTCGCACTCTTCGCTGATCGATTTCAGAGCCGCCTTGACCTTCGGCTTCTCGGTCACGTAGTGCGATGCCGGCCATACGGGGATGGCCTCGTACTCACGAAGCATCTCACCGGTGACCTCATCGATCTCGGCAATCAGCTCGACCTCGTCGCCAAAGAACTCAAACCGCAACGGATGCTCGGCATAAGGCGGATACACGTCGACAACATCGCCGCGCACGCGGAACGTGCCGCGTGCCAGGTCATAGTCATTGCGGTCATATTGAATGTCGATAAGTGCATGGATAAAGTCATCGCGCTCGAGCGGCACCTTCTTGTCGACGTTTGGAGCCAGACCCGCATAGTCCTCAGGAGAGCCAATGCCATAGATACACGAGACCGATGCGACAACGATTACATCGCGTCGAGAGAGCAGTGACGCGGTCGCCTGATGGCGCAGCATCTCGACCTCTTCGTTAATCGAGGAGTCTTTCTCGATATATGTATCGCTTTGCGGCACATACGCCTCGGGCTGATAGTAGTCGTAATACGAGACGAAGTAGACCACAGCATTATTGGGAAAGAACTCTTTGAGCTCGCTTGCAAGCTGAGCGGCGAGCGTTTTATTCGGAGCCATGACCAGCGTCGGCTTTCCCAGGGCCTCAATAGTCTTTGCCATCGTGAAGGTCTTGCCCGAACCAGTCACACCCAGCAAAACCTGATAGCGGTCTCCGTCCCTCACACCCTGCACAAGCGACTCAATGGCCTTGGGCTGGGAACCGGCAGGCTCATAGGGAGAAACGACTTCAAACGGCACCTCAGCGCCCTCAACGCCAAAGCGCTTAAGTTCACCGCCAACGCGTTCTACTTCAAATTCCGCCATGGATACTCCTAACTCATACATCTGCAGTATATGCAGGCGGTGGGCTTAGTCCTATACGAACCGATCAGGATAGAGAGTCTTATAGCGAACCCAGGCATTATTGACGCGAATCAGATAAGCCTGCGTCTCGGGAAAGGTGATCGCGTTGTGAAGCGATGTGTCCTGCTGCGCCCAACCGTCCACATTACCCATGCCGGCGTTATATGCAGCAATAGCGCTGTCCGTCGACCCGTTAAAATACGTTAGAAGATACGAAAAATACGCACAGCCAAACTCGATGTTCGTAGCGGGATCGTTAAGGTTGTCGGCTGAATACTCACTACCATCGACAAGACCCAAGGCAATCATATCCTGGGCAGTCTCAGGCATCAGCTGCATCAATCCCCGAGCGCCTTGAGTCGACTCAGCCTCGGGATCCCAATTCGATTCAGACTTTATAACAGCACACACCAGATACGGATCAAGATTGTGCGAAATGCTCGATTGCTTTACATACGCCTCGTAGTCAATCGGATACAAAGGCTTAAAGAAGGCGGCAGGAGCATACGAGTAGACGAGCGAAATAAGGCCGAAGACGAACACAACGGCAAGTGGCGCCACGCGATACCACGCAAAGAAACGTGTCTTAGGCATCGGCATCCTCCTTATCCGCTACATCCCCGAAGCCATGGCGCGCAAGCCATGCGTCCAGTTGTTCATAGAGCGAATTATCGCCTGCCGCATTATCGATTACCGTCGTAGCGAGATTGCAAAGCGAAGCCTCATCAGGTTGGCATGCAGAGCGAGCATCAAAATCAGAGGACCCCATACCACGATGAATGGCACGCTCGCGACGAACTGCTAAAGGAGCGCTGATAACCAGAATTTCATCAGCCAGGCCAAAAGCATCCTCAAAACCAGTCGGGGCAGAAACCTCGACAACCGCAAAGGGATAACGGGGGGACGAAACCGTGCAGCAAACCGGATCAAGAATCCTCAGCGACAACTGATCGATAAGGACCGGATGGACAATACCGTTGAGCCGAGCGACGGAATCAGGAGAAACAAAAGCTCGAGAGGCTAAAACGCTGCGACGAACGCCGCCCTCCTCGTCAAGAATGTCCCAGCCAAATTCCTCAGCGAGTGCGCCAACGAGATCAGAACCCGGAACATATAACGATTTTGCGAGATCATCCAAATCAATGAGCATGGCGCCGCGAGACTCAAGATAGCGACAGGCGGTCGACTTACCCGAAGCAATATTGCCCAAGACAAAAACGGTAAACATCAAGTCCTCCCTAACGCCAATGGGAGTTATTATCGCGCAAATACAAAAGAAGGACTCAAAATACAGCCAAACAGTAAGACAAGCTAAACGAAGGCGAGTTCTTGTATTACAGCTCTCTATCAAACGAAAAAAGGGGGAGGCCG
>CABPDL010000070.1:0-5588 GCA_902406375.1 uncultured Collinsella sp. | reverse complement strand
ATCGAGGCATGCTCGCGAATGCGCGCCATGTCCTCGTTGGGCAGAATCACAAACTGCTGATTCGTCGGCGTCTCCAAGAAGAACTGGTAGCCACGCTCGTGCAGCACGCGACGAAGCGCCTGGGCCGTCTCAATCGCCTGACGGCCGATCTCAAAATACAGGCCATCGGTAAAAAGAGCCTCGAACTGCACGCCCGTCAGGCGGCCCTTGGCGAGCAGTGCGCCATGCTGCTTAATGCGCGGAATGGGATGCGCCGGGGCGTGCATGCCGCAAAACACCACGGCCTCGCCGCACAGAGCGCCGCACTTGGTGCCGCCGATGTAGAACACGTCGCACAGCTGCGCCAGCTCGGGCAGGGTAATGTCGCACTCATCGGCCGCCAGCGCATAGGCCAGGCGGGCTCCATCCACAAACAGCGGAATCTCGCGCTTCTGGCACACCGCATGAATCGCCGCGAGCTCGGCCTTGGAGTACAGCGTGCCGTACTCGGTCGATAGGCTCACGTACACGGCGCCCGGAAACACCGTGTGCTCGTAGCTCTCGTTTTCGTAGAATACCTGGATATAGTTCTCGAGGTCCTCGGCGCGCATCTTGCCCTCGTAGCCGGGGATGGTGAGCACCTTGTGGCCGCCAAACTCGATGGCGCCCGCCTCGTGGCAGGCGACGTGGCCGGTCTCGGCGGCAACGACGCCCTCGTAGGGCGCGAGCAGCATGTCAATCACCGTCGCGTTGGCCTGTGTGCCGCCTACCAGAAAAAACACGTCGGCATCGGGCGCCTGGCAGGCCTCGCGGATCAGCTGCTTGGCACGCTCGGTGTGTGCATCGGTACCGTAGCCGGGCTGCGGCTCCATATTGGTGTCGACAAGCGCCTGCAGCACCGCCGGATGTGCACCGTGGGAATAGTCGTTGTTGAACGCGAGCATGGCAATCCTCTCTTACCAGGTATCGTCCAGATGATTCAGGTGGGGCTATTGTACGCCGTGAGGATAGGCAATGCGTGCGGCAAGGCACTCAAGTGCCAACACCAGGGCAAAGCCGCAACTCACGTCAGTCAAAAAGTGTGCACCGATCACGATACGGCCAAAGGCGACGAGCGCCGCGACGGCCGCCGCGACCCAAAAGACCACGCGGCGTCGCGACGGCTTTTCCTTAAAGGCCGCCGCGGGAAGCCCGGCGAGCATAAGGCCGATCGCCGCATGCGCCGTGTGTCCGCTCGCAAACGACTTGAAGCCGTCCTTGATCACGCCGGCGGCGATATAGGCCCACTTGTCGGGGTTACCGATCACCCACCACGGCTGAAAATTGAGCCCCGGCGTGACCTCGATCACGCGCATGCGCGGGCGTGACCACAACGACTTGACAATGACGTTGAGGATGATGGCCTGAGCGACCCACACGGCAAGCACCATCAGCGCCCAGCGCGTGAGCTCGTCGGAGTCGGTGTCGCGCGTAAGGCGATAGACGACAAAGTTGGCAGCGATAACCAGCACAAACGTCAACACCAACTGAACCGCGACGAGTTTGCCGCCAACCCGCAGGGACGAAATAATCTCGTAGCCGGCCAAGCCAACATTGACGAGGATGCCGAGCACGGCGAGCCATTTGCTCCCCCTGGAATCGGGACGCACCGCGCGCACGAGCATAACGCCCGCGATGCTCGCCGTCAGCTCAAACGGCAGCTCGCCGGCGGCCTCGATAAAGCGGCCGTACATGCTGCCGATGTTGAACAGTGCGCTCGAGATCTGATAATCAAAGAAGCTGCCCACGCCCAGACAAAGGGCAAGGATAACCGCTATAGCAGCGGCGTCTTTCTTGTAGATGTACCCGAACATGCTTTCCTTTCGATGAAACCAGAGCGCCCAAATGGGGCGTTTGCAGCGTCGACCCAATTAGTCATCGTCGGACGCACCAAGCTGCTGCAGCAGCATGAGTGCCGCGGCCACGGGGCCGGTGCCGTCGTTGGCGTCGAGACCGCGACCCAGGCCGCTGCCCGCGCCGGCGCCCGCCTTGTAGGGCACCGACAGCTTGCGGCTCTTGGGGAAGTTCACCGCGCCATAGCGAGTCTTAAGCTCATAGGCCACCTTCTTGGGCACGTCGACGCCCAAGAAGGTAATGCGACCACCGCTGAGCGTGACGCTCTCGAGCCCCAGGCGCTCGCCACGAATGCGGATGCGCGCGCGGTTGAACAGGTTGAGTCCCGCCAGCGGCAGCTCGCCATGCGCGGCCTCGGTCTCCTCCTGTACCTCGTCGATACTCTCCAGGTCCTCGGCCGCCGCGAGCTTGCGGTACACGAGCACGCGCTGGTCCACCGCCGGCAGGTACTCCTCGGACAAGAAATAATCGGCCGGCAGGTTAATGCCCACGCTCGCCGCCTCCACGCCGGCGTCGTCATCGCCGCGCGCCTCGGCCACTGCCTGGCCCAGCATCTGCGTAAACAGGTCAAAGCCCACACTCGACAGGTTGCCGTGCTGCTCGGCGCCCATGAGCGAGCCGGCGCCGCGGATCTCCAGGTCGCGCATGGCGATGCGCATGCCGCTGCCTAGGTCCTGGAACTCGGACAGTGCGGTCAGGCGCGCCGTGGCCTCCTCGGTAAGCGGCAGCTCGCCCGGGAACATAAAGTACGCGTAGGCCTGCGTGGCAGAGCGGCCCACACGGCCCTTGAGCTGGTAGAGCTGCGCCAGGCCCAGGCGCTGCGAATCCTCGATGATGAGCGTGTTGGCGCACGCGTTGTCGATACCGCTCTCCACGATGGTCGTGGCGATGAGCACATCGATCTTTTTGGTCGCGAACTCAATCATCACGTCCTCGACCTCGCGCGGGCTCATCTTGCCGTGCGCCACGCCCACGCGTGCCTCGGGCGCGGCCTCGTGCACGCGCGCCACGGCGTCGTCGATGGTCTTGACGCGGTTGGACACGTAGTACACCTGGCCGCCGCGACCCACCTCCAGGCGAATCGCCGCGCTCACCACGTCGGGGTCGTACTCTCCCACGTGCACGATCACGGGACGGCGCCCGGTCGGCGGCGTGGTGATCAGGCTCATGTCGCGCACGCCGCTCGTGGCCATCTGCATGGTACGCGGGATGGGCGTTGCCGAAAGCGTGAGCACGTCAATCTGCTCGCGCAGGTTCTTGAGCTGCTCCTTGTGCTGCACGCCAAAGCGCTGCTCCTCGTCGATGATCACCAGGCCCAGGTTCTTGGGGTTCACATCGGCCGAAAGCAGGCGGTGCGTACCGATGAGCACGTCGATCGTGCCCTCGGCAAACGCCTTGAGCGCGCGCTTTTGCTGCGCCGGCGTACGGAAGCGGCTGAGCACCTCGACCTCAAGGCCAAACGGGGCAAAGCGCTCAAAAAATGTCTCGTAGTGCTGCTGGGCCAGAATGGTCGTGGGGCAGAGCACCATGACTTGACGGCCGGAGTCCACGCACTTAAACGCCGCACGCAGGGCGACCTCGGTCTTGCCAAAGCCCACATCGCCGCACAGCAGGCGGTCCATGGGCTTGGGCGCCTCCATGTCGGCCTTAATGTCGGCAATGGCCTCCAGCTGGTCGCGCGTCTCATCGTAAGGGAAGCTCTGCTCCATCTCGATCTGCTCGGGCGTGTCGGGCGGACAGGCGATACCGGTAATCGACGAGCGGCGCGTATACAGGTCGACCAGGTCAAACGCCAGCTTTTTAGCGTTCTTGCGCGCCTTGTTGGTGGCGCGCGTCCAGTCTGCGGTGTTGAGCCTGGTCAGGCGCGGCTTGTCGCCGTCGGGGCCAACGTATCGCGTGATGCGGTCAACCTGTTCCAACGGCACGTAGAGCTTGTCGCCATCGGCATATTCCAGCAAAAAGTAGTCGCGCTCCTTGCCGCCCACTTCCTGGCGCGCGATCTCGCTAAAGAGCGCGATACCATGCGTTGCGTGCACCACGTAGTCGCCCGGCTTAAAGGGGAAGGTGATCTGCGTAATGTCGACCTTGCGGCGGCTGCGGGCGCGGTTGGCGTCCATGCGGGCGTTGAGGTCGGCAATCGAGAATACGGCCAGGTTGGCATCGGGCACCACCACGCCCTGCGGCAGGGCGGCATCCACAAAGGTCACGCGTCCGCGCGAGATGGTGGGCACGGCAGCACCGGCGGCAGCCTGGGCCGCACCCGCCTCGAGCGAGCGGGCGTTGAGTGCGTCGGCGCGGCGCTCGCGAATTGCAGCATGGGCCTCCTGGCGGACAGCACGGTCGGCGGAATCCGCTTCCGCCACGCGTACGCGGTCGCCGATAACGCCGGCATTTTCGGGCGCCGCGGTCAGCGATTCCTCAAAGGTAATGCCCTCGTCGCCAAAGGTGAGTTCCATCGACTCGCGCGCACCGCGGTCGGGGATGGCAAACACGCAGGCATAGCGTTTGCCCACGACTTCCTGAATGCGCGTCATAAAACGGTTGTCCGAGCCCGCGATGGCCGGCTGCTCAATCTTGAGCTCGGCCGTCACCGCACCGCCAGCGCGAATCAGGCTCACATAGTTCAGGCGCTGCTGAGCACCAAAATCGAGCTGCTGGGCACGTACATACAGGCCATCCAGTCGGTCAATCCCCGCCTCGCCGGCACGCGCCTCGATATCCTCGTAGGCACGCAGACAATCGTCGAACAGCGAGCGCGGCTCGGACAGCACCACGAGTGCGTTGCCGCTCACGTGCGACAGCGGGCTCACGGTCTGACCGTACATCACCGGTAAAAAGCGGTCGAGCTCGGGCGTGACGATGCGCGCATCAACCATCTCGAGCAGGGCCGCCAGCTTGCTGTCGTCCTGGCTGGCGCGATAGAGCGCCACATGCATGTTGTGGACGGCCTCGTCGGTAAGCGCCAACTCGCGGCACGGGAAGATCTCGATGCTGTCTTCGTTGCCGATGGTCTGCCCCGTGGAACTCACCATGCGGCGGATGCGATCAATCTCGTCGCCAAAGAACTCAATGCGCACGGGTGCCTTCTCCTGCGCGGGGAACACCTCGACGGTATCACCGTGCACGCGGAACAGGCCGGGCGCGTCGGCGGCACCGGCATTGGTATAGCCCATGCCCACCAGGCGCTGCGGCACCTCATCGAAGGGAATCTCCTCGCCCACCGCAAAGGTTGTCGACTCCCAGTAGCGGCTCTCGACTGGCGGCACGCAACGCAGCAACGCGCGGGCCGAGGCGACCATGATGCAGTTGTCGCCGCGCACGATGCGTCCCAGGGCCTCGCAGCGCTGCGCCACCACGGCATCGTCGGGCACCTGCTCGCGCCACGGATAGTCCTTGCGCTCGGGAAAGCGGCACACGCGCGCCAGCCCCACATAGGCGGCAAGGCTGCGCGCAGCGCGATCGGCCGCATCCTCGCCGCTCACGATGTAGACCGTCGGGCGCGGACGGCGCGCAAACTGGGCGGCCGCCATGAGCGTGCGGCCCGACTGCGACACGGCCAGCGTCACGTCCTCGCCGGCATCGAGCCCGGCCTCGACGGTCTGCAGCGCCTCGGCAGTGTAGAGCTGCGCGGCTATACGGTGAATGAGCATGCTGTTCCTCCGGCATCGCAACGCCAAAAGCCCGCCGGGGCAAGCTCGGCGGGTCGTACGTCAAAT
>CABPDL010000069.1:0-5869 GCA_902406375.1 uncultured Collinsella sp. | reverse complement strand
ATCGCGAGTTCCGCACGCAAAGAAGGCCACTTAATGTGGCCTTCGTCTTGCGCAGGACTGCCCGAGCAGCAAACCTAACCCATCTCGCCCGCCCGCCAGACACGCCCCAAAGATTTTCAAAAAAGTTGTTGACGCGCGCGTAACGACTCGTCTAATATATCCCTTGCGCGATGGACCTGTAGCTCAGTTGGTTAGAGCGTCCGGCTGATAACCGGGAGGTCACAAGTTCGAATCTTGTCAGGTCCACCACTTTCTTTCGCAATAAACACCCCAGCGAGAGCCGAGTCGCCGCTGGGGTGTTTATTACTGTCTCCGTGGGGGTTTAGCTCAGCTGGGAGAGCGCGGGCTTTGCAAGCCTGAGGTCAGGGGTTCGATCCCCCTAACCTCCACCATGATGGACCTGTAGCTCAGTTGGTTAGAGCGTCCGGCTGATAACCGGGAGGTCACAAGTTCGAATCTTGTCAGGTCCACCATCAAAACTGTGAAGAGCCTCGAGGGTTTCCTCGGGGCTTTTTTCTTACCTGCTGGAGTAGTCAAAAGAGCCCCGTCCCAAAAAGACTACTTTGATTTTGTGTGCTGTGCGAAAGTTTGGGTAGTATAGCTATTCAATGCGGCGGGCTGCCGCGTGTTAACCGCTACGTACCGGAGGTGTTCCATGGTTCGTGTCGACATAGAGACCATCGTCATGGCCGCCGGTCCCGTGCCATCGCTTATCGTGCTTCGTGAGCGCAGCAGCAAATCGGACTCGCCCGCGCCGCTGCGTTCCCTTTCCATTCAGACTGGTTCGTTTGAAGCTGCTGCCATCAGCCGCGGCATCGATAGCGGCCGCGCCGAGCGCCCGATTACCCATGACCTGCTGCTCGATACCGTTGACGCCCTGGGTGCCAAACTCGAGCGCATCGAGATCGTTCGCGCCGAGCCGCCGGTGTTCTACGCGACGATCGTCGTACTGGTCGATGGCGAGGAGCGCAAGATCGACGCCCGCCCCAGTGACGCCATTGCCCTTGCCGTGCGCAGCAATGCTCCCATGTTTGTGGAGGACGACATCATGAATCGCTTGGGCACTGTTTCTACCCACGCCGAGGATGTCGACGACGAGCAGGAGTTCGAGAAGTTCGACGAGTTCGTCCATACGCTCTCCCCCGATGACTTCTAAATGCGGGGCGGCAGAGTTGCGGAGTGTTCGCTGATGGCCGGCGGTATGTCGGCTGAGGCGGCGGCCATTGCGCGCGAGGCCCAGATGCGCTCGGAGGCTTCTGAGGCGGCACGCATTGCCTATGTGACGCAGGCCCGCACGCTTCGCGAGCGCCGCGGCTCGTTTATCAAGATGGTTGTCGTCTCCGCCCTTGTCGCGGCTATCTGCTCGCGCCTTCGTGGTACAGTTGGTGCGCTTGGGTTTTCGATCTCTACGGGCCTCGTGATCTGGGGTGTGGTCGATGCGGTAATGCTGACCAACCAGATCAAGGTACTCGACAAGCGCGCGATGGATATGATGCGCGCCCGCGACGCTGCCGCCAAGATTGCTGCCGAGGCACAAGAACTGTAACGACGCCGGACTCGATGGGAAGGTCTAAAGATGGCACAGGATATGCAGGACGCCGCTAACGTCTCCGCCGAGCTCGACGCCATGGTGTGTGACCTGATTGGTGCGTTCTTGGACGACCTGGCCGCGGGCGAGAACCCGGGCGTGGTTGTGGCAATTGAGGACGCCGCTTCCAACCGTTATCTGGCCGCACTCGACGAAGATGGCGAAGAGGCGTGCCTCGAGGCGGCCACCAACTTTATCTCCGAGCATAAGATGGGTCTTAAGGACGAGGGTCTGGGCCGTATCGCCCGCTATGCCATTGGCTATACCGGCTGCGTCGAGATTGACGGAGGCTACCACGACGCTCTGCTCGTGAGCTTCTTTGAGACTACGCTCGAGAGCGGTTTTTCGGCATATGTGCTGTATGAGGGCATGGGCGCCGGCGATGGTTTTATGTGGAGCGACCCTGAACCTGCAGGTGAGGAAACCCCTCTCATCTAAAATCGCTAAAATAAACGAGTTTTCGGTAAAAGGCTCAATATTCCCGCTGAGCGTTGTATCGCTGGGCGGGCCGCATACGCGTGCCGTTTGTATATGGATAGAAGATAGGGGAACTACATGCGCGTAGACAATCTGAGGAACATCGCCATCATCGCCCACGTCGACCACGGCAAGACGACGATGGTCGACAAGCTCCTGCGTGCCACGGACGCCTTCCGTGCCAACCAGCAGGTCGAGGACCGCGTCCTGGACTCTAACGACCAGGAGCGCGAGCGCGGCATCACGATTCTCGCCAAGAACATCTCTATCGAGTACAAGGACGTCAAGATCAACGTCATCGACACCCCGGGCCACGCCGACTTCGGCGGCGAGGTCGAGCGCGTGCTGCGTATGGCCGACGGCGCCCTGCTGCTGGTCGACGCTTTTGAGGGTCCCATGCCCCAGACCCGCTTCGTGCTGCGTCACGCTATCGACACCGGCCTTAAGATCATGATCGTCATCAACAAGATCGACCGTCCGGGTGCCAACCCCGAGAAGGCCTACAACGACTGCCTGGACCTTATGGCCGACCTGGGTGCTACCGACGACCAGCTTGAGTTTGCCATGGAGCATGTCATCTACGCCAGCGGCGTCAACGGCTTTGCCCGTCATGATCCCGAGGACGGCAACATGGACATGTACCCGCTGCTCGACATGATCATCGACGACATGCCCGCACCCGAGGTTGACGAGACCGCTCCGCTGGCCATGCAGTGCGTGACCATCGACCACTCTAACTTTGTCGGCCGCATCGGTATCGGCCGCGTGTACTCTGGTGCCATTCACCAGGGCGACCAGATCCTGGTTGTCAAGAACGACGGCTCCAGCGCCACCGCTACCGTCAAACAGCTCTTTACCTTCGACTACCTGGGCCGTACCGAGTGCCAGGAAGTCGGCGCCGGCGACATCGCCGCCGTTGTCGGTATTGACCGCACCGATATCGGCGATGTCTACACCGACCCCGAGAACCCCGTCGAGCTCGAGCCCATCGAGATCGACCCGCCGACCCTGTCTATCGTCTTTGAGGCTTCGACCTCTCCGCTCGTCGGCCGCGATGGCGACATCGTGGGCGCCCGTCAGCTCAAGGAGCGCCTGTTCAACGAGGCCGAGAACAACGTGACCATGAAGATCGAGGAGCTCGAGGACAAGAGCGGCGTCGAGGTCTCGGGTCGCGGCATCCTGCACCTGTCCGTTCTGATGGAGTCCATGCGTCGCGAGGGCTTTGAGTTCCAGGTCGGCCGTCCCCGCGTTCTGTTTAAGAAGGACGAGAACGGCAACAAGATGGAGCCTGTCGAGCAGGCCGTCGTCGAGTGCCCGGACGAGTACTCGGGCAAGGTCGTTGAGGTCTTCGGCACCTCCGGTGGCATCATGACGAGCATGGATACCTCGGGCATCGTGACGCACCTTGAGTTTAAGATCCCGACGCGTGGCATCATGGGCCTTAAGAACCGCATCATGAACGTCACCCACGGCGAGGGCGTGTTCTACCACACCTTCCTGGAGTACGGTCCCTACGCCGGCGAGATCGGCAACCGCCAGAACGGCGCCATGATCTCCATGACCACCGAGAAGGCCGTTGCCTACGCCCTGGGCACGCTGCAGGAGCGCGGTCAGCTGTTTGTTGAGCCGGGTACCGAGTGCTACGAGGGCATGATCGTGGGCGAGCGCAGCAAGGCCGGCGACATGGTCGTCAACATCGCCCGCACCAAGAACCTGGGTAACCAGCGTTCCTCGACCTCCGACATCTCCGTGCAGCTGGTGCCGCCTCGCACCTTCTCTCTGGAGGAGGCGCTGGAGTACATCGCCGACGACGAGCTGGTGGAGATTACTCCCAAGAACATCCGCCTGCGCAAGCGTCTGCTCAACGCCACCGACCGTAAGAAGGCAGCCGTCCGCGCCGGCCAGGTCAACAAATAAGCGCTGGGGCTTATAACTGCCAATAAGAAAGGGCGTCGACCGCAATGGTCGGCGCCCTTTTTGGTGCAATGGGATCAGGTTGCTTTGCGCCACCACAAAGGTGCCTGGCCCTTTTGTGGTGGTTGGCGGCTAGGCGGTGGGGAGTCCTGGCGTGTTAGCCGGCTGCTGCGGCTTGAGGTGGGCGTTGCGCCAGATGATCTGGATGGCGTAGCCGAGCGTGAAGACGAAGACTACACCGCTGACAAAGTTGCCCATAAGAGGAAGTGCCGTGAGTGCGCCCGCGACGATACCGCCCACGGCGGCCATGGCGTAGCGGTTTTGGTTGTGTCCGACCATGCGCGCGACCGCGGTGCCCGTAAATGCCGCCGAGACCAAAGCGATGCCGATGACGCCGCACATGAGGGCGGCGGCGAGCGACAGGCCTGCAATCGAGATGATGAGCAGCAGCACGGCGGGAGCGACGGCAACCGTGCCCAGAAGACCACTTACCCACAGCGGCATGGGACGCTGATGGAGCATGCCGGCAGCGCTGGCGGTTGCGCGTGGAAAGACAAGCTCAAGCAGGATGGCGACAAAGCAGGTGGAAAGCGCCGCGGCAACGATGCCGCCGATAATGTCGTTGGCCGTAGAGGTGTTCTCGTTCTCGGTCCGGTCGATCTTGAGAGCTCCGACCTGGGCGCCCTCGGCCCGCTCGGGGTCCTGTGAGACGTGGGCGTTCACCGTGCCGGTGATGCGGGCGTTTTTACCCAGGATGAGCTTGTCGGCCCAGACCTCAACATCGCCATCGACGGTGCCGTCGATGGTTACGGTGTCGCCGGCAAGCGCCGCCGATTTGGCGGAGCCGCGCAGGGCGACCGTTTCGCCTGCCGCGTAAAAACAGTTGGCGGTGCTGCCGGTGTTGAGCACGACGTGCTGGCCGGCCACCGTGACGCTGCCATCGATTGCGGTTTTGGCGATATCGATGGTGCGTGCCGCCAGACGAACGGCGCCGCCTACGGTGCAATCGCGAATCGACAGGTTCTCACCCGCCGCGATAATATCGCGGCCGATGGAGGCGTCGTCTAGGTTGAGACTTTGGCCGGCCCAGTACAGGTCGCCTTCGATACCGGACGGAGTTGAGTCAACTTCGGTTGCGAGCACGTTTCCCGCGGTGTCGGTGCCGGCGAACGACACCGTGGGAAGTGCGGTGAGCGCGAGCGCAATCAGCGCGAATAGGATGGTGATGCGGGCCTGCGCTTTGTGGCGCCGGATCGACGGTACTTGGTTGCAAGGCATAGTGGATCCTTCGTTAGATACTCGACAGGTATCTAACAGGGTACCCAACGCGCGGGCGCTCTAAAAGAATCTCTCGGTTGCATTTCGAGGGGTTGTGCTGTGCTACCTACTTTTTACGGTGCAAAAAGCGCGCGATGTCTTCCTCGGTAGGGCTTTTAATGTCAAAGCGCAGTGATAGCCAACGCAGCCCCATGGTCACCACAACGCATACGACCAGCGCGGCAACATTGCTCATGAGGCCGCTCATGACGAGGGCTACATAGCTTGCCGATCCGGCGATGGCCGCGATGGCATAGAAGTTGGTGCGTTGGAAAATGCCCGGGACCACGCCCATAAAGCCGTCGCGCAGCATGCCGCCGCCCACGGCGGTAAAGAAGCCCATCATGATACATACGGCGGGCGCAAATCCGTACACCAACGCCTTGTCCGCGCCGGTTGCTGCATAGATGCCGACCGAGATGATGTCGAGCAGGGGAATGAGTTTTTCGGGCTTATCGACGATTGCCGGGAAGATATAGATGATGGCGGCTGTGGCGATGGAGAGCGGTAGTGCCATGGGCTGGTTGAGGATGTAGACGTTGCCGACCTGGAGCGTCATATCGCGCAAAAGAC
>CABPDL010000068.1:0-7007 GCA_902406375.1 uncultured Collinsella sp. | reverse complement strand
CTTCGCTTGACAACAGGCTAAACTAGCTATTAAACATTTACTATTCTGTTTAGATTGAATTTGCGGTCGTTTAGTTGTCGAGTCACGGGGCGGTCAGGCCACGATGCTCCGCCACGACCGTTGCTAGGGGGAACAATGGCCAAAGCAAGTGTTCGCGAGATCAGCCGCATCACCGGTTTTTCGCCCGCAACCGTGTCCAACGCGCTCAACCGCAAGCGCAGCGTGAGCGAGGAGACCGCCAAAGTCATCCTGGAGTGCGCGCAGTCGCTCGGCTATCAGCAGTCGACGCAGCTCGAGAGCATCCAGTTTGTGCTCGCGCGCAAGACGGGCGCCATCCTGGACGAGAGCACCTTCCACCCCGCGGTCATCGAGGGCGTGGAGCGCCAGGCGCGTCGCCACGGCATGAGCACGAGCTTTGTCTCGCTCGACTTTAGCGACCTAGACGCCGTGCGTCCGCAGGTCGAGGGCCTGATTGCCGATCCGGCCGCCGCTATTGTACTAATGGGTACGGAGTTGGGCGAGGAGGACTACGCCCTGTTCGCTAACGCCGCCGCCCACCTGATTGTGCTCGATGGCTGGAGCGACCGCCAGTACTTTGATGCCGTGGTCATTGCCAATACCGATTCGGTGCTGCGTGCCGTGGACTACCTTATCGAGAAAGGTCACAAGCAAATCGGCTATCTGGCGGGCGACCTTCGTATCCGCAACTTTAAGGACCGCGAGCGCGGCTATCGCCAAGCGCTTGAGGATGCGGACCTCGAGGCCAATCCGGCATGGCGCGTCACGCTGGGCACCACGCTCGAGGGCGCTTATCGCGACATGGGCGCGTGGCTCGACAATGCCTCGCACGACGACCTGCCGACGGCTTTCTTTGCCGAGAACGACGTGCTCGCCGTGGGTGCCATGCGCGCGTTCAACGAGCACGGCATTCGCGTGCCCGAGGATGTCTCGATCATCGGCTTTGACGACCTATCTCTGGGCGCTTTTTCCAACCCGCCGCTCACCACGGTGCATGTTCCCAAGCACGAGGTGGGTGAGATCGCGGTGCGCCGCCTGGTGGGCAACATCCGCAATCCCAAGAGCTATACCTGCAAAACGGCTGTGTCGACCTATTTTGTCGAGCGCCAGAGCGTGCGCGAAATCTAGGCGGAGACGGCATCGCCTGCAGCGTGCCAAAGCTCGCTAGGGCAGTAAACATAGCGCTATTCAAAAGAGGGTCCTTCGGGGTCCTCTTTTTGTTTCCCTTGTATGTTCAGATTGTTTACATATCGTTTAGGCTGATTTCTCTACCGTCTACGGGTATTTCGCGCTAAACTTCTAAACAGAAGAGTAAAACATTTAGTAAACAGAACAAAACGAAACATGCGTCTGTTTACTGAACATGTGACTAGGGGAGGACGTACATGGATAAGATCAAGCTCGGTTTTGTGCCCACGCGCCGTAGCATCTTTAGCGCGCCGGACGCGATCAAGTATCGCGGCCTTACGGCTGATCGCCTGCGCGAGATCGGCGTCGAGATTGTGGATATCGACGACATCAACGACGAGGGCCTGCTGTTCGACGACAGCCATATCGCGCCTATCGTCGAGAAGTTCCGCGCCGAGGGCGTCGACGGCATCATGCTCTGCCACGCCAACTTTGGCACCGAGTACGTTTGCGCTCGCCTTGCCCGCGAGCTCGGCTTGCCCGTGCTGCTGTGGGGCCCGCGCGATGAGCGCCCCGAGCCTGACGGCACCCGCCTGCGTGACAGCCAGTGCGGCCTGTTCGCCACCGGCAAGGTCCTGCGTCGCTTCCAGGTCCCCTTCACCTATATGACCAACTGCCGCCTGACCGATCCCGAGTTCGAGCGCGGCGTCTGGGACTTCCTCGCCGTGTGCAACGTGGTCAAGACCTTCAAGCACACCCGCATCCTGCAGATGGCCACCCGTCCGTTCGATTTCTGGTCCACCATGTGCAACGAGGGCGAGCTGCTCGAGAAGTTCAACATTCAGCTTTCGCCCATCCCCATGACCGAGCTTGTCCAGGCCGTGCGCGACGCCCAGGCCGACGAGCAGGCCATGGCAGCCATGCTCGCCCACATTGCCGACAGCTTTGAGATCTGCATCCCCGAGGATAAGGTCCCCGCTGTGGCCGGTCTTGCCATTGCCATGAAGCGCTTGGTCGAGAAGTACGGCTGCAACGCCGGCGCCATCCAGTGCTGGAACGCCCTGCAGGACGAGTTGGGCATTATGCCCTGCGCCGCCAACGCAATCCTCAACGAGATGGGCATCCCCATCGTCTGCGAGACCGACATCCATGGCGCTATCACCGCGCTGATGGTCGAGGCCGCCGACCTGGGCCGTCACCGCGGCATGTTCGCCGACTGGACCGTGCGTCATCCCGATAACGAGAACGGCGAGCTGCTGCAGCACTGCGGCCCCTGGCCCTGCAGCTGCGCGGCCGTCAAGCCCAAGCTCACTTACCCGCTGGCTTTCGATCACCCCGGCGCGCTGACGGCCGAGGCCAAGCACGGCGACCTCACCCTTGCCCGCTTTGACGGCGACAACGGCGAGTACTCGCTGCTGCTGGGTAACGCCCGCGGCATCGACGGCCCGGCCGGCATGGGCACCTACCTGTGGGTCGAGGTCGACAACCTCAAGCGCCTCGAGGTCAAGATCGTCGAGGGTCCCTACATCCACCACTGCGTCGCCATTCACGCCAACGTGGTGCCGGTGCTCTACGAGGCGTGCAAGTACATCGGCATTGTCCCCGACCTGTACGACCCCATCGAAGAAGACGTCAAAGCTTACCTGCGAGGAGAGTAGAAATGGCAACTATCGAAGAGCTTGAATCCCTGCGTTGGGACCTTCGCCGCGATTGCGTCGATATCATCATGGCTGGCGCAGGCGGTCACATCGGCGGCGACATGTCGGTGATCGACGCCCTCATGACCCTCTACGCCAACCACCTCAACATTTCGCCCGAGACCGTCGACGATCCCAACCGCGACCGCTTCGTGCTTTCCAAGGGCCATGCCATGGAGGCCTACTACGCGGTGCTCTGCCACGAGGGCTATCATGACCTCGATGACGTCAAGGCCCGCTTCTCTAAGTTCGGCAGCCCCTACATCGGCCACCCCAACAACAAGCTCAAGGGCATCGAGATGAACTCGGGCTCGCTGGGTCATGGCCTGCCCGTGGCCGTCGGGATGGCGCTTGCCGGCAAGATGGATGGCCGCGACTACCGCGTCTACACCATCATGGGCGACGGCGAGCTTGCCGAGGGCTCGGTCTGGGAGGGCGCCATGAGCGGCGGCAACTACCAGCTCGATAACCTGTGCGCGCTCGTGGACCGCAACCGCCTGCAGATCAGCGGCAGCACCGAGGACGTCATGAAGCAGGATTCGCAGGAGGAGCGCTGGGCCGCCTTCGGTTGGAACGTGCTGTCCATTCCGGGCAACGACGTCCAGGCCATCGACGCCGCGCTGACGCTGGCCGCCGAGACCAAGGGTAAGCCCACGGCCATCATCCTCAACACAGTGAAGGGCTACGGCTCGCCGGTTATGGAGGACAAGGCCGCCTGGCATCATCACCTGCCCAACGATGAGGAATATGCCCAGATCATCGCCGATTTCGCTGCCCATAAGGAGGCCATCAATGGCTAACAAGATCGCCAACCGCAAGGCTATCTGCGACACGCTGCTCGAGGCCGCCGCAACCGATAAAGACATCGTCGTCCTGTGCTCCGACTCCCGCGGCTCTGCATCGCTCACGCCGTTCTTTGACCAGTATCCCCAGCAGTCCGTTGAGGTCGGCATTGCCGAGCAGGACCTGGTGAGCATCGCCGCCGGCATGGCCTCGTGCGGCAAGAAGGCCTGGGCCGCCTCGCCGGCGTCCTTTGTGACCACGCGCTCGTATGAGCAGTGCAAGGTCGACGTTTCGTACTCCAACACCAACGTCAAGCTCATCGGCATCTCGGGCGGCGTGTCCTACGGCGCCTTAGGCATGAGCCATCACTCCGCGCAGGATATCGCCGCCATGAGCGCGATTCCCAACATGCGCGTGTATCTGCCGAGCGATCGATTCCAGACCGCCGAGCTCGTGCGTGCCCTGGTCGCCGACAACAAGCCGGCCTACATCCGCGTGGGCCGCAACCCGGTGGAGGACGTGTACACCGAGGACGAGTGCCCGTTCCAGATGGATCGCGCCACTTGGGTGCGTCGCGGCGCCGATGTGACGATTGTCGCCACCGGCGAGATGGTCCGCCATGCCGTGGACGCCGCCGATCTGCTGGCCGAGCAGGGCATCTCGGCAACGGTACTCGACATGTATTGCGTCAAGCCGCTCGATGCTGAGGCTGTGATCGAGGCCGCCGGTGCCACGCGCGCCGTCGTGACCGTCGAGGAGCACAGCCCCTTCGGCGGCCTGGGTTCCATGGTCGCGCAGGTCGTGGGCGAGCATTGCCCGTGTCCGGTCAAGTGCCTCTCCCTGCCCGATGCGCCGGTCATCACCGGCACGAGCCCCGAGGTCTTTGCGCACTACGGCCTTACCGGCGAAGGCATTGCCAAGACGGTTACCGAGTTCCTCGGCAACTAGTAGAAACAGACGCTGCGCGGCCGCCAAGCACCGCACCTTGCCGTTCAAACCGTCGCTTGCGTACACAAAGTACGCGGTGCTCCTCTTTCACGGCAATCTGCGGCACTTGACGGTCGCTCGCTCCTTGTCCGTCGGATTTTAGTTTTTGAATCGACGGGGGAGACAGGAGAGTACATGAGCAAATACATCATCGGAATCGATCAGTCCACCCAGGGCACGAAGGCGCTGCTGGTGGACGAGGGCGGCCACCTGATTCATCGTGCCGACCGCTCGCATCGCCAGATTGTCAACGAGGCCGGCTGGGTGAGCCATGATCCGACCGAGATTGCCGCCAACGTGCTGGCCGTGGCGCGTGCCGTGGTGGAGGAGACCGGGGTCGATCCGGCAGATATCGCCGGCATTGGCATCTCCAACCAGCGCGAGACTACCGTTGCCTGGAAGCGCACGACGGGCGAGCCGCTGTGCGACGCCGTGGTGTGGCAGTGCGCCCGCGCCCGCGAGCTGTGCGACGAGCTTGCTGCGCGCGAAGGCGTGGCCGAGCTGGTGCGCGACACGACGGGTCTGGTGCTCTCGCCCTACTACCCGGCGGGCAAGATGGCCTGGATCCTCGCGAACGTTCCCGCGGCTGCCGAGGCCGCTGCGGCGGGCGAGCTGTGCCTGGGCACCATCGATGCCTGGGTGGTCTGGACGCTCACGGGCGGCGCGGAGTTTCGCTGCGACTGGTCCAATGCCAGCCGCACGCAGCTCTTTGACCTGCGCCGTGGCTGCTGGAGCGAGCCGGTGTGCGAGGCCTTTGGCGTCGATTCGGCTTGCCTGCCGCAGGTGACCGATTCCGATGGCCTGTTCGGCATGACGAACCTGGGCGGCTTTTTGCCGGCGCCCGTGCCCATTCACGGCGTGCTCGGCGACAGCCATGCCGCCTTGTTTGCCCAGGGCTGCCATAGCCGCGGCATGGCAAAGGCGACCTATGGCACCGGCAGCTCGGTCATGATGAACGTCGGCGACGAGTTCGTCGCCAGCTCGCACGGGCTTTCGAGCTCGCTTGCGTGGCGTATGGACGGTGTGACCGAGTATGTGCTCGAGGGCAACGTGAGCTACGCCGGCGCCGTCAAGACGTGGCTGCGCGACGACCTGGAGCTCATCAACAATCCCGAGGAAGTCACCGACCTGTGCTACGCCGCCAATCCGGCGAGCCGCGTCTACTTTGTGCCGGCGTTCACTGGCCTGGGCGCGCCGCACTGGGCGAGCGATGCCGAGGGCTGCGTCTTTGGCATGACGCGCACCACGGGCCGTGCGGAGTTCGTAAAGGCCGCCGACGAGTCGATCGCCTATCAGATCTTCGACGTGATCGATGCGATGGTCGAGGATTCGGGCGCGGCACTGGCCGAGCTTCGTGTTGACGGCGGTCCCACGCGCGACGCGTACCTGATGCAGTTTGAGAGCGACCTGGTCGGCTCGCCCATCCGCATTGCGAGCAACGACGAGATGAGCGGCCTGGGTGCGGCCTGGGCCTGCGGCATTGCGCTGGACATGTACACGCGCGATGTCGTCGACGTCTACGGCGCCCGCGGCATCGTGGAGCCGTCGATGCCCGCCGACGAGCGAGCCAAAAAGATCGCCGGCTGGCGCCATGCTGTCGACGCGACTATCGCCTACACTGCCTAGGCGGCTGCGCGGCGCCCAAGGATTTTTCTGGGACGGGGATTAAAAACTCATTGATCCCCGTCCTTGGCAGCTCATTTGGGACGGGGCTTTTTTGACTGGTATGATTGGTGCGACCATTCCAACCAGCTAAAAGAGCCCCGTCCTAAATTGACTATCGAGAGGATCTGCCATGGAGCGTATCGCGAGTTTTTCCGTTGACCATCTGCTGCTTGAGCCCGGCGTGTACGTGAGCCGCATCGACCGCGATCCGGCGACCGGCGCCGCCGTCACCACGTTTGACCTGCGCCTGACCACGCCCAACAAGGAGCCGGTCATGAACACGGCCGAGTGCCACACCATCGAGCACCTGGGCGCGACGTTCCTTCGCAACCATGCCGAGTGGTCGAGCCGCATTGTCTACTTTGGTCCCATGGGCTGCCGCACGGGCTTTTACCTCGTCGTGTTTGGCGAGGTGACGAGCGAGGAGATCCTGCCGCTCGTGCGTGAGCTGTTCGAGTTTGTCGCCGGCTTTGAGGGCGATGTCCCCGGTGCCGCTCCCGAGGAGTGCGGTAACTATCTGGACCAGAACCTCCCCATGGCAAACTGGCTCGCACGCCGCTATCTCGACCGTGACCTGGCCGATATCGATGAGAAGCACCTGCATTATCAGCAGGCGTAAGGGCTTTATCGCCCAAAGCGCGCGCATTGGGCGCCTTCGCTTATGCGGGGGCGCCTTTTTGTTTTCAAGACTTTAGTCTGCTGGCCGCGCAGCGCCCAGCTTTAAACCAC
>CABPDL010000067.1:0-7279 GCA_902406375.1 uncultured Collinsella sp. | reverse complement strand
GAGTTTACCGGCGGCTGCGATGGCAACCTCAAGGCCATCTCCAAACTGGTCGAGGGCACTCCTGCCGACCGTGTGATCGAGGTTCTTGCCGGCAATACCTGCGGCATGAAGAAGACCTCTTGCGCTGATCAGCTTACGCGCGCTATCGAGGCCGCTCGCGCCGAGATCGCCTAATGGGTATCGCCGACCACATCAAGAACGGAATATCGCGCCGCGGCTTTGTGCTCGGCGGTGCTGCCGCGGGCGCTGCCACGGTGCTTGCCGGTTGCTCGAAAAAAACGGGCACCAGCGACGATGCCGCCGGCGAGCCGCAAGTTATCAAGGACGATTCGAAGATTGTCTCGATCACTGATGAGTACGAAGCTGTTGATATCGATCTTGAGCCGGCGGCGTCGTGGACGCTGCCGCTGGGCACGCTGCTGTACTACTGCGATGGCGACTACGCTGCCGCGATGATGGCGCCTGCTTCTGCCCTGCATGCCAATACGCTTGGTGTGCTCAACCTGGGCGATGGCTCGCTTACCACACTTATCGAGGATCCCGTTGAGGGAACCGGTTATGCGTTTTACGACGTTCGCGCGGGTGATGGCGTGTTCGCGTGGGTCGAGATGAACTTTGCCAATGCGTCTTGGAAGCTCTATGCGCAAAACCTTGCAGGCTCCTCCCTTACCGGCAACGCTGTCGAGCTCGATCGCGGTGGCGAAAATTACGATCCGCCGCTCTTCACAGCGTATGGGTCGTCGGTCATCTGGTATAAGATGCCCTCGTCCGGCGGCAGCAAGACGAGTAACGATTCGTACTGCTACCGTCAGTCGCCTAGCGAGTCCAAGCCTGAGACTATTTGGAAGTCGACGGGCCGCTTCGCATCCGCCCCGCGTGTGAGCGACGGCATCCTGACCATCTCGCCCCGCGTGCACAATGATGAGGGCGTCTATTACGGTATGACGGCGATCGACCTGACTGACGGCAACAATACGAAGCGAGCTCAGCTGGTGCTTCCTTCGTCGGTTTCGCCTTTCGAGGCCGTGTATATGGGCGACACCTTCGTGTTCTCCATTGAGGCGACGTATAACGGTGTGGGTAGCCTGGGCAATATGGGCACCTATATCGGTAACGAGGGCGGGCCGTACCTCTTCCTTTCGCGTGAGCCGCTCGCGTGCGTTGCGGGAAGGAAAAATAAATACCTGGTTAAAGTCCAGGCGTCGCATTTTTTGATTGACACTTCGGCTAAGACCTACGGCTCGCTACTGTCGCCCGACCGCGCTTTGGAATATGGCGATTATCCAGCTACGGCGGGAAAATCGGACTCATTCCTTACGTACGCCACGGTGCGCAACAGCCAGGGTATACCCGAGACGGTCACCGCACGCCTATTCTCTCTTTAAGCTTAGAGGGGTTAAAAAGGCGCCAACAGGGGAATAAACGCGTTGTAATTGTGAGTACCGCCCGCCGAGCTGCCGCGTCATAGTGGCATCCGGCGGGCTCAGGTGCGTTAAAATGGGCTTGTTCTTAGCTGATTGAGACAGGGGGGCCGTGTTATGGCTTCAGATGCAAAAAAGATTCTGCTGGTCGAGGATGAGAAGGCAATCCGTGACGCCGTCGCTGCCTATCTCGAGCGCGAAGGCTACTGGGTTGTGGGTGTCGGCGACGGCCAGTCCGCGATCGAGGAGTTCGAGAAGCATCAGTTTGACCTGGTCGTGCTCGACCTTATGCTCCCCAAGATCCCCGGCGAGCGCGTTTGCCGCACCATTCGCGATACCTCGGATGTCCCCATCATCATGCTGACTGCCAAGGGCGAGATCGAGGACCGTATTATCGGTCTTGAGCTCGGCGCCGACGACTATCTGATTAAGCCGTTCTCGCCGCGCGAGCTTGTCGCGCGCGTTCGCGCTCTGTTCCGCCGTGCCCATCAGGCCGACGAGCCAGCCGTCGAGGTACTCGACTTCGGCGATCTGGTCATCGATATCTCGGGCCACAAGATTTTGGTCGAGGGCAAGGAAGTCGACCTGACGGCTTCCGAGTTTAAGCTGCTCACCACGCTTGCCCGTCACCCCGGTCGCGTCTACAACCGCATGGAGCTGGTCGAGAAGGTGCTCGGCTACGACTTTGAGGGCTATGAGCGCACCATCGATAGCCACGTGAAGAACCTTCGCGCCAAGCTGGGCGATGATCCCAAGAAGCCCAAGTGGCTCTACACCGTCCACGGTGTCGGCTATCGCTTCGAGGCTCCGGCCAAGACCGATAAGTCGGACGAGAAATAGGGAAATCACATATGACACCTGCGCGCTTTGAAATCGGACAAAAGCACAAGCAGGAGAGCGAGGCGGGTTCCAAGGCTAGTTGGAACACGCCTCGCTCCGATTCACGGCCAACGATGAGCTATCCCTCGCGCATGGCACTTGCTTTTGCTCTGACATCGCTCATGACGGTATTGGTGCTGGTGGGCGTGGTCTCTGTTGTGTGGGGCACGGTCTTTTCGGATTACACGCGCTCCAATATCGTCGAAATCGCAAATTCCGCTGCCGAAAAGCTTGCGACGTCGTATGAGGAAAACGGCAATTGGACTGCGGGCGAGCTACGTACGGTCGCGACATCGAGTTTGGTGTCCGACGATTTGGGTATGCAGGTCGTCAACAAGAAAGGCGTTGTCGTTTATGACGACTCATGGCCTTCGGCAAGCGCGACCGCCGATGTGCGCGAGAACGAATCGCCGTCGAGCAGCTCGAGCGGGAAAAAAGCATCGCATAGTCCGGTCTCGTCGGCTCCCACCGGCTCCGATAGCGTTGCCAACGTCGAAATCATAACGTCTTCCGGCGAGCATGTCGGACAAGTAAAGCTGTGGGCCATCGGCTCCGATGCCTTGCTCACCAAGGCAGATTCTGCGTTTAGGGAGAAGACCTTTAACGCCATGGCCCTTGCTGCGGTTGTTGCAGTTTGCATTTCGGTCGTTATCGGATCACTCGTGTCGCGCATGCTCACCAAGCCGATTCACCGTATTACCAGCACGGCCAAGCAAATTCGCGATGGCGATCTGTCTGCTCGTACGGGCTTGCGCGGCGATGACGAGATCGATCAACTGGGCGAGACGTTCGATGAGATGGCCACTTCGCTCGAGAAGGATATGAAACACGAGAAACGTTTGACCTCGGACGTGGCTCACGAACTTCGTACTCCGCTTATGGCCATGCTCGCAACGGTCGAGGCCATGCAGGATGGCGTATATCCTACCGACGATGAGCACTTGGAGACTGTTGCTTCCGAGACGCGTCGCCTGGCTCGTCTGGTGCAGCAGATGCTCGACCTGTCGCGCATGGAAAACAGCACGGCTCCGCTCAATCTTGAGCCGGTGGACATGGTTCCTTTCGTGCGTTCCATCGTCAATGCCCAGGAGCGCCTGTTTGTCGACCGCGATCTGCGCTTGCGCTTTGCTGACGAGACCCAAGGTCACGACGATGTCGTCGAAGCCGATCCCGACATGATCACACAATGCGTCATCAATCTCATGAGCAACGCCATGCGCTACACCCCCGAGGGCGGTTGGGTCGTGGTGTCGGTGCTCAGTGACCGCAAACACGTCAGCATTGCCGTTTCTGATACCGGCATCGGTATTGCCAAGGATGACTTGTCGCGCATCTTCGGCCGTTTTTGGCGCGCCGATGCCAGCCGTGCCCGTGAGGCGGGCGGTCTGGGCGTGGGCCTCGCCGTGACTAAACAGATCGTCGAGCGCCATCACGGCTACATATCCGTGGAGTCGGAGCTTGGAAAGGGTACGACTTTTACGATTCATCTGCCTCGCGAGCACACGGCGGACGCGGCATCTACTACAATGGAGCACTAGCTTTTCGCTATTCGGTGAAGGAGGGGTTTCGTCCCTGCCGCTCCGAGTTTGCGAAAACGTGCGGGAAAGAACCCGCATTACTGTCGTATTTTGGTAAGGAGTGACTCACGTGACAACGATGGAGCGTCGTCCGGATTCCCGTGGCAAGGTTCGTGATATCTACGATGCCGGTGAAAACCTGCTGATGGTCGCCACCGACCGCATTTCTGCGTTCGACTTCATTCTTCCCGACGAGATTCCGTTTAAGGGAGAGGTGCTCAACCGCATCTCGGCATTCTGGTTCGATAAGTTTGCCGGCATCGTTCCCAACCACCTCGTTTCCATCGACCCGGCGGATTTCCCCGAGGAGTTTGCTGAGTATCGTGACTACCTCGCCGGCCGCGCCATGCTGGTTAAGAAGGCCCAGACGATTCCTATCGAGTGCATCGTCCGCGGCTATCTGACCGGTTCGGGCAAGAAGACCTACGACGAGAACGGCACCGTCTGCGGCATCCAGCTGCCTGAGGGCCTGACCGAGGCTTCCAAGCTTCCCGAGCCGCTGTTCACGCCGTCCACGAAGGCCGAGATCGGTGACCACGACGAGAACATCTCGTTCGAGCGTTGCTGCGAGATCGTGGGCGAGGACATCGCCACGCAGATTCGCGACCTTTCCCTCAAGATCTACAAGGCTGCCGCCGAGTATGCAGCGACCCGTGGCATCATCATTGCCGACACCAAGTTCGAGTTCGGTGTCATCGATGGCAAGGTTACGCTGATCGACGAGTGCCTCACGCCCGACTCCAGCCGTTTCTGGCCTGCCGCCAGCTACGAGGAGGGCAAGATTCAGCCCAGCTACGACAAGCAATTCGTCCGCAATTGGCTCAAAGCCAACTGGGATATGACGGGGGAGACCCCGCATCTGCCCGCCGAGGTCATCGATGGCACGTCCGAGCGCTATCGCGAGGCCTTCCAGATCATCACGGGCTCCCAGTTCACAAGCATGAAGGAGAACGCATAAGTGAGTACCCGTAGCGCCACGAACAAGCGCACGCAATCCCACGAGGTTACCGGGGTTGCGCGCAAGTCCGCTGCATCCGCCAAGCCCGCCCGTCAGGCAGCGAGCTCTGTCCGCGTCGTGCCGGCTTCGTCTAAGGCACGCCGCAAAGAGCTCGAGAAGGGCGAGAACCTCGAGGGCCTCTCTAAAGAGGAGAAGCGCGCCCGCAAGGCTAAGCAGCGCGCCAAGGAGGATCGCATCTACACGGTGTCGAATATCCTTCTCAAGCAGGATGAGGACTACACCAAGCGCCGCCGCATCTGGTGGGCCGTGCTCACTATCGGCATGGTGCTCGTCGTGGCCATTTGGGCTTCGCTGTACTTCGCTCCCGCTGGCATGGTGTCCAGCCCTGTCCAGATGGTCGGCATTGTTTTGTCCTACGTCGTCATTTTGGGTGACTTCATCTACGACTTCGTTCGTATTCGTCCCCTGCGCAACATGTACCGCACGCAGGCCGAGGGCATGTCCGAGAACAAGCTCAACGCCCTTATCGAGCGCTCGGCTGCCGAGGAGGACAAGAAGGACTCCAAGAAGAAGTAGCGTTTGCATGCATACTTATCGCTAAGATATAAGGCGCGTCGTTTTTGCGGCGCGCCTTTTTACTGTTCTATAGATAGATGGAGTGGCACATGATTCGAGCTGCCCTGACGGTCGAAGAGGCTCTGGAGGGCATGAAGGCCCTAGAGCCCAAGATTAAAAACTATGCGCGCCTGGTTGTCCGCAAGGGCGTAAACGTCAAGCCCGGTCAGGAGGTTGTCGTTCAGTCTCCGGTCGAGTGCGCGCCGTTTGCGCGCGTGGTGGTCGCGGAGGCCTATGCCTCCGGTGCCGGTCACGTGACGGTTATTTGGGCCGATGACGCCGTGACGAGGCTCACGTACGAGCATGTCGAGAAAAGCTATTTTGAGCAGACGCCCGAGTGGAAGCGCCTGCAGCTTGATTCACTGGCCCAGGATGGTGCCTGCTTTATCTTTATCGAGGGTGCGGACCCTGCCGCTCTTAAGGGCATCGATCCCGCTAAGCCTGCTGCAGCTTCTAAGGCAAGGAACACGCAGTGCAAGGTCTTCCGCCGCGGACTGGACTACAACATCAACCCGTGGTGCATCGCCGGCGCGCCGGTCGTTGCCTGGGCGCGCGAGGTGTTCCCGGGAGACGCCGATGAGGTTGCAATCTATAAGCTGTGGAATGCGATTCTGCATACCGCTCGCGCCGATGGCCAGGACCCGGAGAGCGACTGGGAACTCCATGACGCCGCATTCGAAAAGAACCTGCGTTTCCTGAACGACAATCGTTTCGACTACCTGCATTACACCTCGGCAAATGGAACCGATCTGACGATTGGCATGACGAAAGGTCACGAGTGGGCCGGCGGCAAGGGCAAGACGCCCGATGGGCACCCCTTCTTCCCCAACATTCCCACCGAGGAAGTCTTCACCTCGCCTGATCGTATGCGTGCCGACGGTATCGTGTATTCGGCTATGCCGCTCATTCACCACGGTAACAAGGTTGACGATTTTTGGATTAAGTTCGAGGCGGGCCGCGTAGTGGACTACGATGCCCGCGTGGGTAAGGCGACGCTTGCGAGCATTATTGACACCGATGAAGGTGCCGCTCATCTGGGTGAGGTCGCGCTTATCTCCAAGAACACGCCGATCCGTGAAAGTGGCGTTCTATTCTATGACACGCTCTATGATGAGAACGCTAGCTGCCATCTCGCGCTGGGTGTCGGTTTCCCCGAATGCATCGAGGGTGGGTATGACATGTCCAAGGAGGAGCTCCTGGAGCATGGCGTTAACGTCTCGAGCACGCACGTCGATTTTATGATCGGCACGGACGATATCGATATTACGGGCATTACGCCTGATGGACGTGAAGTTGTGATTTTCCAGAACGGCCAATGGAGTTGGGAATAGCCCCAGACCGTGGTACAATGCCACCCGCGGGCCGTTAGCTCAGCTGGCAGAGCAGGGGACTTTTAATCCCAAGGTCCAGGGTTCGAACCCCTGACGGCCCACCATAGAATAGAAAAGCGACTGGCGGATGCCGGCCGCTTTTTTGTTGCCGCGACATGGGTTCGAACCCGAAAGGGCGCGGAGCTGAGTAAACGCGTGAGCGTTTGCCAGCGCAGCGCGCAAGGCGCGAAGCGCCGCAGCGGCCGCCTGCGGAGCAGGCTGAACCCCTGACGGCCCACCATAGACTAAAAAAGCGACTGGCGGATGCCGGCCGCTTTTTTGTTGCCGCGACACGGGTTCGAACCCGAACTTCTCTATATATAAGAACGCTTGGCGAACAAAACCTGCCTTTTACCGACGGGAAACAAATAGCTCATGCTTTTGGAGTAAAGTGGCGCTCCAGAGATGACCGATGCCTTAACACCTATAAACCAGCTGGTCATCGCCAATATCAGAAGC
>CABPDL010000066.1:0-8349 GCA_902406375.1 uncultured Collinsella sp. | reverse complement strand
ACTCCCCCACCCAAGGCACATGCGGCCCACCACCGCGACGACAAGTGGCAAAAAATGGGACGGGCCCCAGATTGCCCATGCGCGCGCAAAAGCACGCCGCGGCAATCTGGGGCCCGTCCCCAAATACCTATAGATATGCAGGCCAGCGATGTGTTAACGATGTGCCAGCGGGTGCGCCGCCAGATAGACCTCGGTCAGTTGCGTACGATCGACATGCGTGTAGACCTGCGTGGTCGATATATCGGCATGTCCCAAGATCTCCTGTAGCACACGGAGGTCTGCACCGCCCGCAAGCATATGGGTGGCAAAGGAGTGACGCAGCGTATGGGGATGGAGTCCCACCAGCCCCACCTGGCGCCCGTAGCGCTCACAGATGGCATGGATGCCCTGGCGCGACAGACGGCGGCCGTTCTTATTTAAAAAGACCGCCGAGGTCTCGGTTCCGTGGGCATGGGCCGCCAAGCGAGAACGCCCCTTAGTTATATAGCGCGTCAGAGCTCGCGCCGCGCTTCCCACCAACGGGGACAGGCGTTCCTTTGAGCCCTTACCGCGAACGAGCACAAAGCCATCGTCGATATGGATATCGCCCACATCGAGCCCCACCAACTCGCTCACACGCAAGCCGCATCCGTAGAGCACTTCCAAGATGGCATGGTCGCGCAAGCCCATCTCGCCCTCGGGGAAGTCTTGATCGAGCAGCGCCGAGACATCCTCCACCGATAGATACTCCGGCAAACGCTCAGCCTTTTTAGGCAGGCGCAACGCCGCCGTTGGATTTTGGGCCACAATCCCATCGCGCACCAAAAAGGCATGCAGGCCCTTCACGGCCGCAAGCGCACGCTCCACCGAGGCATCGGAATAGCCCCCATCGCGACGGTCGGCGACAAAGCCCTCCACGACCTGACGAGTCACCTCATCAAAAGACATGATGCCCGCCCGCTCCAGATACGCGCAGTACATCGTCAGGTCACGACGATAGGCCGCAATCGTGTTGCGCGCCAAACCCCGCTCGACCGCGAGGTAATCGAGATACTCCCCCGCCGCCACGGCGAGCGACGAGGGAGTAGCTTCGGTATGTTCTTTGTTCGCCGGCACCCTTAGTCCGTAGCGAGGTTCATGGGCGTCACCTGCAGGCGATCGACACCCTCGTGCTGACCGATCGAGGCACGCACGAACTCTCGGAACAGCGGCTGCGGGTTGGTCGGACGGCTCTTGAACTCGGGGTGGGCCTGGGTTGCCACATACCAAGGATGCACGTCGCGCGGCAGCTCGACCATCTCGACCAGGCGCTCGTCGGGCGACAGACCCGAGATAACCAAACCGGCGTCCTCAAGCTGGTCGCGGAAGGCGTTGTTAAACTCAAAGCGGTGACGGTGACGCTCGTAGACGAGATCCTCGCCATATGCCTCGCGAGCGAGGGTATCGGCGGCGAGCTTGCACGGATAGGCGCCCAGACGCATGGTGCCGCCCTTCTCGGTGACATCCTCCTGCGAGCTCATCAGATCGATGACGCTAAACGGACCGTCCGGGTCGAACTCGGAGGAGCTGGCGCCGGCAAGGCCGACGACGTTGCGGGCGAACTCGCACACGGCCACCTGCATACCCAGGCAAATGCCCAGATACGGAATCTTGTGCTCGCGGGCAAACTCGGCCGCGAGGATCTTGCCCTCCAGGGCGCGCTTGCCAAAGCCGCCGGGGACCAGGATGCCCGAGGCGTCGCCCAGAACTTCGGAGACATTCTGCTCGTCGAGGCTCTCGCCGTCGACCAGCTGGACGTCCACATGGCGATCGTAGAAGACGCCCGCATGGTGCAGGGCCTCGATAACCGACAGGTACGCATCGGGCAGCTGCGTGTACTTGCCAACGACGGCGATCTTCACCTTGTCGGCGTGATGGTTGGCGTGATTCTGTTTGCGCAGGAACTCGTTCCACTCGCTCATGTCACGCTCACGCGGGTCCAGACCCAGACGCTCGCAAATGCGCAGGTCAAAGTCCTGCTCGGCAAGCAGCTGCGGAACATCGTAAATACTCGCGCAGTCCTCGTTGGTAAAGACGCAATCGGTGTCGACGTCGCAGAAGCTTGCGATCTTTCCGCGGATAGCGTCATCGATATGGTGGTCGGAGCGCAACACGATAATATCGGGCTGGATGCCAAAGCTGCGGAGCTCCTTGACGGAATGCTGCGTGGGCTTGGTCTTGACCTCGTGGGCGGCGGCGATATAGGGAACGAGCGACACGTGGATGTAGCAGACGTTCTCGGGGCCGGCCTCCTTGCGGTACTGACGAATGGCCTCGACAAACGGTTGGGACTCGATGTCGCCGATCGTGCCGCCCAGCTCGGTGATGACTACATCGGAGCCGGTCTGCTCCTCGATGCGGCGGAACTTATCCTTAATGGCATTGGTGACGTGAGGAATCACCTGCACGGTACCGCCCAAAAAGTCGCCGCGACGCTCGCGGGCGATTAGGCTTTTGTAGATGGCACCGGTCGTAAAGTTGGAATCGCGGGTCAGGTTCTCATCAATAAAGCGCTCGTAATGACCCAGGTCCAGGTCGGACTCGTAACCATCCTCGGTTACAAAGACCTCACCATGCTGGAACGGGCTCATGGTACCGGGGTCGACGTTCAGATACGGGTCGGCCTTCTGCATCGTTACTTTGTAGCCACGCGACTTGAGCAGACGGCCCAGCGAGGCCGCGGTGATACCCTTGCCCAGGGACGAAACCACGCCACCGGTTACGAACACATGCTTGGTCATATTGAGTTACCTGCGCTTCCCGTAGAAGTTGTTTATCCACATCTTACGGGTCTTCATTGTAATACTCGCGCCGCGGACCGTCCGCAATTTTTCTCGCGTGCGATTGCATTTCTCGATCTTGAAACAAAACGCCGCCCGGTTTCCCAGGCGGCGTCGCTATGGCAAGGGTTACATGCTGCTATCGATCAGCAACCTCGTCCTCAAGCATTTCTTGAACGAGCATGCCGGTACGGACGCCCTCAAGATACCACTCACCACGTTCGGTGAGGCAAATGCCATTTGCAAGCTGACCGCCGTCGTCGCTATAACGCGAGACGACATCAATCATACCTTCGGAATCCAAGCGATCGATTGCGGCGCGGGCACGATACGGCGAAACCCCCACGCGCTCGGCAAGCGTTTTGCGCGAGAAACCATACGGCCCGCCATTGTCTTCGGTTTGCTGGTCGATCTCCATCAACACCAGCACCTCGACACGCTTCATATCGTTGACACTCGCACGACCCTTGCCCGCCATAGCAGCCTCCTCAAACCGAGCACGAGCATCTAACGCGCCGTGCGCGACCGACACACCTCACGATGGCAGGTAATATCCATCATGCGGCATCCCGCTAAGGATGAAACAGTTACGGTTATTGTATACCGCTCAAATTGTTTCTAGGCAGGTAAACAGCTATTTTTCGCCGAAATAGACGCTTTATTGATCAAAAAGCCGTACCGGGCGCTAACCCGATACGGCCAAAATGCAATGCAATTACCGCGGTGCTTCAAACTTAGCGATGGAAGAAACCGCGGCGCTCAAACTTGGGCTCGCAGCACACGTTGATACCCAGTTTGCGCAGTACCGTCTCGTCCGTCGGCGAGATGATCACGCTAAAGAAGGCATCGCAACCGCGCAACTGCTCCAGGCCCGAAAGGACGCGAGCGGCCGTCTCACTCGTGGCCGAGGTGATCGACAGCGCCATAAGCGTCTCGTCGGTGTGGAGGCGCGGGTTTTTGCTACCCAGGAAATGCGTCTTGAGCTTGCTGATGGGCTCGATCGCCTCATCGCTAATGACCTCGAGCTCAAGGTCGACGCCCGAGACATGCTTGAGGGCGTTCATAATGAGCGAACTTGCGGCGCCCAGGCGCGTGGAGGTCTTACCGGTCACCACGGAGCCATCGGGCATGACCATGGCACCCACGGGACCACCCGTCAGCTGTTCCCTGGTGAGGGCCGCCGAGCGTGCCGGTGAGTAGTTCTTATCGATGCCGGCTTTCTTCATAATAATCTTGAGACGGTCGACTTGCTCATCGCCCACGCCGGTACGGCGCACATTTTCGACCGCGGTAAAGTAGCGGCGAACGATCTCCATCTTGGAAGCGTCGCGGCAGGCATCGTCATCGGTGATGGCAAAGCCGACCATATTGACGCCCATGTCCGTGGGGCTCTGGTAGGGGCTCTTGCCCAGGATCTTTTCCATCAGAGCACGGACCACCGGGAAGGCCTCGACGTCGCGGTTGTAGTTGACCGTGGTCTTGTTGTAGGCCTCCAAGTGGAAGGAGTCGATGATATTGGCATCGTCGAGGTCGGCCGTGGCGGCCTCATAGGCGATGTTGACCGGATGCGTGAGGGGCAGATTCCAGACCGGGAACGTCTCGAACTTGGCGTAGCCGGCAGCGGTGCCGTGTTTGTGCTCGTGATAGAGCTGAGACAGGCAGGTGGCGAGCTTGCCCGAGCCAGGGCCGGGCGCAGTCACGACGACGAGCGGACGGGTGGTCTCGACAAACTCGTTCTTGCCATAGCCGTCGTCAGACACGATCAGGTCGACGTCGTGTGGATAGCCCTCGATGGGATAGTGCAGCTTGGCGGGAATGCCGAGCGCGTTCAGGCGATTGCGGAACACATCGGCGGCGGGCTGGCCGGCGTACTGGGTGATAACCACGGCCGCGACAGCAAAACCGTTGCCGCGGAACAGGTCAACCAGGCGCAGCACATCCTCGTCATAGGTAATGCCAAGGTCACCACGAGCCTTGTTTTTCTCGATGTGGTTCGCGTTGATCGCGATGATGACCTCAACGTCATCGGCAATGCTCTTGAGCATGCGGAACTTGCTGTCCGGTTCAAAACCCGGCAGCACTCGGCTCGCATGATAGTCATCGAACAGCTTACCGCCAAACTCCAAATAGAGCTTGCCACCAAACTGCGAGATGCGCTCCTTAATATGAGCGGCCTGCAGCTCGATATACTTCGCGTTGTCGAAACCCTGGCGCATGTATGGCTCCCGTCCCGTTTCCATTTAATGTTCTAGGCGATTATAACGGAGCCCTCCCTCCCCGATACCCAAACCATCAACAGGCACCAACCCAACACGCCCACCGCAACCGCCGGGGACCCGGGGTGGCTCATTTGGAACGGGAAACAAGGCACTCAGCACCAACAATGAAAACGTCGCAGGTTAAGCATAAGCCAGCGAAAGCCCGCCAGAGTAGGCAAAGCGCCCCTGCACCAACAATGGAAAGCGCCGCAGGCAGAGGACGGACAGCGAGCGCCGTCCAGAACGTACAAGTTGGCATGAAAAAGGCAAGGCATAGACCTTTTGGTCATGCCTTGCCTTTTGAATGACAAATTGTCGTTCTGGACGGCGCGCAGCGTCGACTAGTTGCGCGGTTCGTAGAACCGCGCAACATAAGTGCGCCTCCCCCCGCGCACGGAACGGGAGGAGGCTAAAGGTAGGAGTCTACCGGTGGGGTTACCCCACCGGACAGACGATGACCAGGTGATCCGTTATAGGATCGTCATGGTTTCCGTGGGGTACCCAAGGGGTACTTAGAGCATCACGCAAGCGACGGTCAGAATGACGGCGCAGACGACGGAGAGAGCGACGATGAGCTTAAGCGCAAACTTGAGCCAGGTCGTCCACTCGATCTTGGCCAGGGCAAGACCGCCCATGATGGCGCCGGAGGTCGGGGTGAACAGGTTCACGACACCGATGGCGGCGGAGAAGATCATGACCATGACCTCGGGCGAGAAGCCGAGCTTGACAGCCAGCGGTCCCATGATGGGCATGGAGACGGTGGCCATGCCGGAGGTCGAGGGGATCAGGAAGGACAGGCCGAAGTAGACCAAGAAGCTCATGGGGGCGAAGATCACGCCGGACAGGCCGGACAGAGCATTGGCGGCAGCGTCGAGGACGTAGACGTCGAGGCCGGTGCTAGCCATGAGGACGGAGATACCACGGGCAAGAGCGATGACGAGGACAACGGACATCATGTCGGCAGCGCCGGTGATGAAGGTGTTGACGATCTGCTTCTCGGAGAGGCCGCCGATGATACCGATCAGGACAGCCATGAGGAAGAACCAGGTGGAAGCCTCGTCGAAGTACCACTGGCCAATGGGCAGGCCGGTGATCAGGGCAGACCAGCCCTGAACGATGGCGTTACCGTCGGCGTCATAGACAGCGCCAGCATCGAAGAAGTTGGCGACGCCCTCATTGAGGTCGGCCAGCGGGATGAAGCCAACGATCATGACGACGAAGGTGAAGGCAAAGGCGATCAGAACACCCTTCTGACGACCGGTGAGCTTGACCTCCTTGTTAACCTCGGAAGCAGCCTTACCGTGAGCCTCTTCGGCGTCCTTGAGCTCCTGCATCGAAAGGATGGTGGAACCCTTGTCAGCCTTGACCTTCTTGGCATAGCTCATAACGAAGAAGATGGACATAACAGTGGTAACAATCCACAGGACGGCACCGAGGCCGATGATGATGGACTGGTTGACCTCAATGCCAACGCCAGTCAGAGCGTCAACGGCAGCACCGACGGCAAACGGGTTAACCGTGGAGCCGAGGCAGCCGCAGCCAGCGCCGAGCAGGACGGTAGCAGCGCCGACCATGGGGTCGAAGCCAGCAGCCATCATGGTGGCGGCGAGCAGGGCGTAGAAGGGAACGGTCTCCTCGCACATACCATAGGTGGTACCACCGAGGGAGAAGATGAGCATCAGCACGGGAATGAGCATGATCTCATTGCCCTTAAGCTTCTGTACCAGAACGGCAATGCCGTTGTCCAGGGCGCCGGTCTCGGTCATCATGCCGAGGAAGCCACCGAGGATCATAACGAAGAGGCAGACGGGCAGAGCGTCAGCGAAGCCCTTGACCGGGGCGGTGCAGAAATCGCTCAGGCGGGCAGCGGTAACCGCGCCACCGGACGTACCGGAGACGATAACGGTAACAACCGCGACGATTGCCAGCAGAGCAAGAAGAATGGTGAACGATGAAGGCATACCGCGCTTTTTCTTAGCGGTCTCAGTCATAGTTCTCATCCCCCCTTCATAAATCATTTACTGATCTCGCCCGAAGCGGCTCTTCCGTGCCGTGCATGTCGCTCGGTGCGAGATTTTTACCAGACAAAAGCGCTCGGGGTGCGCAGGAATGCACCCCGAGCGAGATGCTAGATGCTCTTACTTGAGCGTGGCGTACATGACAGCCTTGATGGTGTGCATGCGGTTCTCGGCCTCGTCGAAGACCTTGGAAGCGGGGCTCTCGAAGACCTCGTCGGTGACCTCCTGCTCGGTGATGCCGAACTGCTCGCACTTCTCGGCGCCAATGGTGGTGTTGGTGTCGTGGAAGCTGGGCAGGCAGTGCAGGAAGATGGCACCCGGGTTGGCCATAGCCATGACCTCGGAGGTGACACGATACGGGGTGAGCTGAGCGATGCGCTCGGCCCAGACCTCGTCAGGCTCGCCCATGGAGACCCACACGTCGGTGTAGATAACGTCGGCACCGGTGACGCCGTCCTTGACGTCGGTGGTCAGCTTGATGGTGCAGCCGTTGGCCTCGGCGATGGGCTTGCAGGCCTCGATGACGTCGTCAGCGGGCATGCACTCCTCGGGGCCGCAGGCCACGAAGTTCATGCCGAGCTTGGAGCAAACGACCATGAGAGAGCGAGCAACGTTGTTCTTGCAGTCACCCATGAAGACGAGGGTCTTGCCCTTGATGTCGTAGTTGAAGTTCTCCTGGACGGTCAGGATGTCGGCGAGCATCTGGGTGGGATGCCACTCAGTGGTCAGGCCGTTCCACACGGGCACGCCGGACTTAGCAGCGAGCTCCTCGACGTCGTCCTGGGCAAAGCCACGGAACTCGATGCCATCATACATGCGGCCGAGAACACGGGCGGTATCCTCGATGGACTCCTTCTTGCCCATCTGCGACGAACCCGGATCGAGGTAGGTGACGCCCATGCCCAAATCCATGCCGCCGACCTCGAAGGCGCAGCGGGTACGGGTGGAAGTCTTCTGGAAGAGCAGGACGATGTTCTTGCCCTCGAGATAGCGGTGCGGAACGCCAGCGCGCTTCATGTCCTTGAAGTTCTTGGAGAGCTTGAGCAGGTACTCGATCTCCTCGGTGGTGAGGTCGAGGAGCTTGAGGAAGCTACGGCCGGAGAGGTTAACACCCATGGTTCGAATCCTTTCGAAGAAATGAATTACGCAAATACTAGTGGTGCCCGTTTGACGGGCGAAACCGGTGCGGTTGTAGGGAGACCGCACCGGAAACGGAAAGACTTAGAGGTCCTCGCGCCAGAAGGGCATGCTCATGCAGCGCGGGCCGCCACGGCC
>CABPDL010000065.1:0-8752 GCA_902406375.1 uncultured Collinsella sp. | reverse complement strand
GGCGGCTGATCCGGTCCGACCGGGCCGCGCGGCAAGGAGATATATTGCCAGACCGCGAAGCCCTGTGGGTCGTCAATTCCACTCTTCACAAGTCCTACACAACATATCGCTTTCTATAGCTAATAGAAAGACTGGTGCGGATCTTCCGCGCGTATCAGATGATGACCCTTTGGTTTAGGAATATATAGAGATCGGTCACCTGTAAGTGTCTATCTACCCGCGCTTTTAGCAATGTAAACCGCGCTTCAGATAAAAAGAGGGAGCGCCGCGCACAACGCGACACTCCCCTAGCGATTCAAGAGAATCTATTAGGCCTCGAGAGCCTTCTTGGCGATGGTAGCCAGCTCGTTGAAGGACTCGATGTCCTCGTAAGCCATCTGAGCCAGGACCTTGCGGTCGAGCTCGATGCCGGCAACCTTCAGGCCGTGCATGAACTGAGAGTAAGAGATGTCGTTCAGGCGAGCAGCAGCGTTGATACGGGTGATCCAGAGAGAACGGATCTCGCGCTTCTTGTTGCGGCGATCACGATACTGATACTGCAGGGAGTGCTGGACCTGCTCTTTAGCATGCTTGTAAGTACGCGAAGCGGCACCGTAGTAACCCTTCGCACGGTGCATAACGGTACGGCGCTTCTTCTTGGCGGCAACAGCGCGCTTAATACGTGCCATGTTCTATCAACTCCTAGACGGTAAAACGAAAAACGGGAACGCGAACTTAGGCGAGACGCGACTTGATGACCTTGCGGTCGGCAGCGGCGATCTCGGTCTCCTGACGGAAGCCACGCTTACGCTTGGTGGACTTCTTGCTCAGGATGTGGCTCTTGAAAGCCTTGGCGCGCATAAGCTTGCCGGTACCAGTCTTGCGGAAACGCTTCTTGGTGCCGCTGTGGGACTTCATCTTAGGCATGAAATACTCCTTAATCGGTTACAGAACACTAGTTACTTGGTATCGCTTGCCGCTTTATCCTCATCGAAGGCGCCCTTAATCGGGGCGAGCAGCATAAGCATGTTACGGCCTTCCATCTTAGGCTTGGACTCGACCGTAGCGTAAGGCTTGAGATCCTCGGCGAGACGCTCGAGAACGTTAAGACCCTGCTCCGGGTGAGCCATCTCACGGCCGCGGAACATGATGGTGATCTTAACGCGTGCGCCCTTCTTGAGGAAACGCAGAACGTGGCCCTTCTTGGTCTCGTAATCGCCAACGTCGATCTTGGGTCGGAACTTCATTTCCTTGACCTCGACCTTGGACTGGTTCTTACGAGCGGCCTTGGCCTTCATGGCCTGCTGGTACTTGAACTTACCGTAGTCCATGACCTTGCAGACCGGCGGCTCCGCGTTGGGAGCGATCTCGACCAGGTCGAGACCCTGATCGTCAGCGACGCGCTGGGCATCGCGGATGGCGAACAGGCCGAGCTGAGAGCCATCGACGCCAATCAAACGGCACGAAGATGCAGTGATCTCGTCGTTGATGCGGGTGTCATCAGACTTAGCTATTTTCCCTACCTCCATTCATAAAAAAATAACCCGGCGCTTCTTTGCAACCAGGTCGTACACATAGACATCCTCGGTGTGAGGAAGGGAATCTAGGTTGTATGACCAGTCAGCTGCTCATTGGCGCCAAAAGGTGGGAACCCTCGGGTTCCTCTTTAGGGCATTGCGGGAACAACGCCTTGTGGATAATAACACGCGCAGCGCGTTATCACATTACGTACACGAAAAAGGGGGGGGGGAGGCCTTGACCCCCTTGAACGCTCACTTGCATGTATGGTGCCCGAGGCGAGACTCGAAGGGCCTTCGCTTCGCGAAGCCCCGGGCTTCAGGCGCATGGCGCCCTCGCCACGCTCCGCTACAAACAGGCCACAGGCCTGTTTGCTTAACGCTCCGCGCGCTCACGCGAGTTCGGCACGAAAAAGGGGCCTTGACCACCTTGAACGCTCACTTGCATGTATGGTGCCCGAGGCGAGACTCGAACTCGCACGTTGTTGCCAACGGTGGATTTTGAGTCCACTGCGTCTGCCAATTCCGCCACTCGGGCACGTAATGCGTGAGTTAGTTTATCACAGCTTTCTGTTGATTAGTCCGAAAATGGAACTTCGAGCATTTCGATGAGTTCGACCGAACGAAGCATCTCGCGCTGGCGGCACCCGCGTCCGTTAACCGAGGCTTCGCCCATCTGGTTGTCATAGGGATCCTCGCGCATGCCATCGAAAGCAGGCACAAACTCAGCCTGGAATCGATTGTTAGCCACCATACGCCACGGGTCGAGATTGCCAAAGTAGTGACGACGACGCCACTCCTCCCCCATTCTGCGCGCTGAGGAACCAAACGAAACATCGGCGTTAAGCCAACCGGTCTGGGGTGTGAAGAACTCGGCCCAGTCGTGCGGTCCCACCGAATCGGGAGCAACATACAGGCCGCTCTGCCAACGAGCAGGCACGCCCGCGATACGGCACATGGTGATAAACGTGAGCGCCATAACGCCGCAATCGCCGCGGAGCGAGTGTGCACAGTCATCGGCGATGGAGCCCAAAAGCAGATATGGTGGCTGATAGCGATAGTCGATATGTTGCGTCAGATAATCATAGATGGCGCGAGCGCGATCGAGCGAATCCTCGAGCCCGTCAATAACACGCTCCGTCACCTGTCGCAGATACGGCGTAAACGCAATGTGCGGACGGTCCTCGGAGGTGTCCTCGGGCAGGGGCGCGTCCATACAGGGATGCGATGGGAGCGCGCCACCATAGATATCGCAATAGGCGGCATCGATGTGATAACGATAGGTCACCGAAAATGAATGTTCAGTCGAAGATGTCCAGGAGACAGTACGAGCCGAAACGTTCTCAGAGGCAACAGTGCCCTCCGACGTCATATCGAGAACCTCGACATGAGACTGTTGGCGACAGGCGGCGGCAACGGGCAGCCACGCGCGAACAGTCTCTCCCTCCAGAGCCCCAGGGACAGACACGGACGCCTTAAGCGTGATGAGGCGACTCAACCCGTTTTGCGACTCCATCTCCTTGAGCATCTGGTTGCGAAGCGCAATTCCGTCCGTAGAATCGGGACGCAGACCCGGAACCTCCCTGGGGTACACGCGAAGCGAATCGAGGAAGTTATCGAGAACAAACAGCTCACCATCGATAAAGCGCCAGTCAATTCGCTTACGATTAATCAGGTCATCAAACTGCTCTTCGGTAAACTCAGGCCACTCCTCGCGAATCATCGCAATAGCCAGATCACGCGACACCGAAAAATGAAGCGGCGTCTCGAGCATGCGATACCGCTCGGCACGAACGCAGGCTGCCAGGGAAGGCTCAGGATTCTGCTCCAAAAGGCGATCGCAGGCAGCAACAGCCCGCGTCAAATAGCCGGCATCCTTGAGACGAAGAATCTCGGGCGGCAGTTCAATATCGAGATGACGAAAGTCATCGCAGCAAACATCAACAGAGCAACCAACAGGACCCTCGTCAATAACCTTCCCATCCGAAGGCAGCACATCAATAACAGCCATACCAAACTCCAAGTCATTAGAACTCTTGAAGCCCATTGTAGCGAGATAAAAAAGAAAGCCCCAATAAAGGAACCCTCAACACCGATAAACGGTACCTATTAAAAATGAATTCAGCCCAGTAACCCTGCGGCGTTAAACGAAGGAAGCCCCGTCCCCCGGAACTGTTTCCTTGGCGCGACTTCTGGCGAAGCCAGGTGAGCGCAAAGGAAACAGTGTAGGGGGACGGGGCTTCCGGCGGGAAGTTTAGCGACGCTTACGCCTTGTTGACGGAGCCAAACTCCTCCATGAGCTCCTTGGTGCGGGCAACGATGTTGTCGCGACCAGGCTTGAGGAGCTTGCGGGGATCAAAGCCCTTGCCCTGCTGATCCTTGCCAGCCTCGATGTACTCGCGGACGCCCTTGGCGAAGACGAGCTGCAGGTCGGTGTTGACGTTGATCTTGGAGATGCCCAGGGAGATGGCCTTCTTGATCTGATCCTCGGGGATGCCGGTACCACCGTGCAGAACGAGGGGCAGGTCGCCGGTCTGAGCCTTGATCTCGCCCAGACGCTCGAAGGAAAGGCCAGCCCAGTCGGCGGGATACACGCCGTGGATGTTGCCGATGCCGCAGGCGAGGAAGTCGACGCCCAGGTCAGCAATCTGCTTGCACTCAGCAGGGTCAGCGAGCTCGCCGTTGGAGGTCACGCCGTCCTCGGTGCCGCCGATGCCGCCGACCTCGGCCTCGATGGACATGCCCTTGGAGTGGGCAAGCTCAACGAGCTCCTTGGTGCGGTCGAGGTTAAGCTGGAAGGTCTCCTCGTGAGAGCCGTCATACATGATGGACGTGAAGCCGGCCTCGATGCACTTGAAGCAGTCCTCGTAAGAACCGTGATCGAGGTGAAGGGCGACGGGAACGGTAACGCCCGTGGCCTCGACGGCAGCCTTGACCATGTCGGCGCAGACCTTGAAACCGCCCATCCACTTAGCGGCACCAGCGGTGCACTGAAGGATCAGCGGAGACTTGGCCTCCTCGGCGGCCTGGAGAATAGCCAGGGTCCACTCGAGGTTGTTGGTGTTGAAGGCACCGAGAGCGTACTTGCCGGCCTCGGCCTTCTTGAGCATGTCTGCTGCGTTGACGAGCATAAAAGAAACCTCCTGTAAGGTTGCTCCGATAACGCCTGAGATTTTACCACGGCGTACCCGAGCATAAACGTTCGTTTGTTCACGAATATCGTCCAAACAGACTTTTTTTGACCGTTTGCCCTACGGAATCGACCCGTTGGGGAAAAATAGCTTGACGTTTGGACGCTTCTCGTGCTTCAGGAGCTGACTATAAAGCTACACCTGCATGAAAGGGTTCTGCATGAGCTCGCGTGCCATGGTGGTCGAATCGCCATGGCCGGTTAGGCAAACGGTATCGGGCGGGAGAAGCCGGGCGAGCTTGGAGAGCGAGCGCAGAATCGCCGCCTCGTCTCCTCCAGAAAGATCGGTGCGGCCGTGGCTGCCCGGGAATAGTGTGTCGCCCACAAAGGCAATGTTCCCCTGCTCGGTGGCAGCAAACAAGACGATCCCGCCCGGCGTATGCCCTGGCGTCTCGATCACCTGCAGGCAGATATCGCCCACCTCGATAGCATCGCCTTCGGCGAGCAGGCGCGTCGGCTCCCCGGGGTCAGGCGTCTCAATGCCCCACATAGCTCGCTGTTCCTCGATGTTCGCATGCGGCACCGCCACATCCTTGGCACACAGCTCATACTGGCAGCCCTCGCCAACGGTGGTTCGCACGCCGGCAACACCACCAACATGATCGGCATGGCCATGAGTGCATACGGCGCCAAGCACGCGTACACCGGCATGTTCGGCTCGAATATGCTCCACCAAACGCTCGCCTTCCCATGCGGGGTCGATAATCACGCACTCATTGTCTGAAATAACAGCATAGCTATTGGTCTGAATGGGACCGTTTACGAGCGTCTCAATCTCGACCGATCCCTTGGGAGTTAAATCCAAGGACACAGCACTCATGTCCCTCTCCTCTCTATAGAACTCGAGGCATCAAACGATGCCTCGAGTGTAGCGAATATCGATAATGTGACACGTTCGTCGCGACTAAACGCGGCGCTTAAGCTGGGCTCCACCCTCGCCGGGCATCAGGCGGCGCGCGTCGTAGACCGAGTCGACGCTGCTGATAGAAGCCAGCAGCGGATCCAGACCACTCGCGTCCGAGATCTCGACCATAAAGCGCAAGGTTGCAATACCCTCGCGGTTGGTCGACGTGGCGGCGGAAAGAATATTGCCGCCTGCATCGCCAATGGCGATGGTGACGTCCTTGAGCAGGCCCATGCGGTCCAGGCACTCGACCACAATCTCGACCTGGAAAAGCGTATCGGCAGCACCATCCCACTCTACGTCAATCATGCGCTCGGGATGTTCCATAAGGCCCTTGACGTTGGGGCAGTTGGCGCGATGCACCGAAACGCCACGACCGCGCGTGATGAAGCCGACGATGTCGTCGCCCGTCACGGGGTTGCAGCAATGAGCCAGACGGACCAGCAGGCCGCTGTTGCTCTCGCCCTTGACGATAATGCCGTTACTGGCGCTCTTACCGCGCTTTTGCGGCTTGCGGTTGGAGCCGCGAGCGGGCTGCTTTACGACCTCGGCGATAGCCTCGGCCTTGGTGAGCTGTTCCTCGGGCTTGGGGTCCAAGATTTGCTCGACCTTATTGCCCACAGCGCGCGGGGCGACCTTGCCCGCGCCAACGGCTGCAAAAAGGTCCTCGAGCTGCTTGAAGTTAAACTGCTCCGCCACGGCGTTGAGCGCACGCGTGGATCGTGGCGTAGAGATGCCATACCCGCGCTTACGCAGGTCCTTGGCCAGTATATCGCGGCCGGCGGCAGCGTCGTCATCCTTGGTCGCGGCGGTGAAATAACGGCGAATCTTTGACTTGGCCGAAGGTGTCTTGACGATCTTGAGCCAATCGCGCGACGGCTTAGAGCTCTTGTTAGTCAGAATCTCGACACGGTCACCCGTCTTGATCTCGTGCGTGAGCGGCGCCACCGCACCGTTGATTTTGGCGCCGACACAGTGGTTACCGACCTCGGTATGAACGGCGTAGGCAAAGTCGAGCGGTGTAGAGCCGGCACGAAGCGCCATGACCTCGCCCTTGGGCGTAAAGACAAAAATTTCCTGGTCGAACAAGTCGACCTTCAGCGAATGCAGGTATTCCTTGGCATCGGTGATCTCGTCAGACGCCGCCCAGTCGAGTGAGTGCTTGAGCCAGTTGATCTGGTCGTCCAGACGCTGCGCATCGTTAGTCTTGGAGGCAGACGATCCGCCCGACTTCTTATACAGCCAGTGGGCAGCGATGCCATACTCGGCCTGCTCGTGCATTTCGTAGGTTCGAATCTGAATCTCGAGCGGACGGGCCGTGGGGCCGATAACCGTCGTGTGAAGCGATTGGTAGTTATTGACCTTGGGCATGGCGATATAGTCTTTAAAACGACCGGGCATGGGATGCCACAGGGTATGCACGGCACCAAGCGTGGAATAGCAATCGCGCACCGAATGAGTGATGACGCGCAGCGCCACCAGGTCGTAAATCTCGGAGAACTCCTTGCCCTTGCGCTTCATCTTTTGATAGATGGACCAATAGTGCTTGGAACGACCGTTGATCTGAAAGCCCTCAAGACCAATGCGATTGAGCTCATCGGTGAGCGTCTTGATGGTCTCGGCCAGATAACGCTCGCGAACCTCGCGCGACTCGGATACCATGCGCGCGATGCGCTGGTAGGCATCGGGCTCCAAGTAGAAAAAGGACAGGTCCTCGAGCTCCCACTTGATTGAACTCATGCCCAGGCGGTCGGCCAAAGGCGCGTACACGTCCATGGTCTCGCGTGCCTTAAACAGGCGGCGGTCCTCGCGCAGAGCGGCAAGCGTGCGCATGTTATGCAGGCGGTCGGCGAGCTTGACGATGATGACGCGGATGTCCTTGGACATGGCGAGGAACATCTTGCGCAGCGTAAGCGCCTGCTTCTCGTCCATGCTGTCGACTTCAATGTTGGTGAGCTTGGTCACGCCGTCGACGAGCCCTGCCACGGTTTCGCCAAACAGACCCGAAACATCGGCAAGCGAGGTCTCGGTGTCCTCGACGGTATCGTGCAGCAACGCGGCGCACACCACATCGCAGTCCATCTTGAGGTCAGCCAGAATGATAGCTACCTCGACGGGATGGTTAATGTACATCTCACCCGAGCGCCGCTTTTGGTTGCAGTGCTTCTCGGCAGCAAAGCAGTAGGCCTGCTCCACATTGGAGAAGTCGTCCTCGTTCATATATTTGAGGCACAGACGCTCCAGCTTGTCGTAGCTGTCCGCCATAATCTCGGGCGGCAGCTCATCGGCATGTTTATAGTGCTCCATCTCCGAAAACGGCTGGAGGGTGGAATCATGGGCGGTACGGGCTGCGGCGTCCATCGAGGTCCCCTTCCCCTAGGCCCGCGGTACGATCGGGCGGTTAACTTTGGCTAGCATATCAGAAGCGCACGAATCGAGTGCCCAGCTCCGAAAAGCCGTGAACTCCATGCGCGAGCGCAAGCCCTCCAAATAGCGAATTGACCTGCTTAATTGCACGCGACCGGGGTTTTCCGCCATCGCGATGCGACGCGTATCGTCAAACCCCGAAACGCGGCAGAAACCGAGTTCTTCGAAGATTCCCAGGCCGCTTTCCACCGAGCGCTCGTCGACCGGCGTGCGGGCATCGATGGCAAGACACATCTGCGCAATGTCGATATCGCTCGCGCAGAATGAATCGTCCCCCGTCTTGCCACGGTTGGAGCGCCACATGGTCTGCAGCGCTCGATAGAGAGTGACAAGCTCATCGCGCTCGGGCGCGTAACAATCGAGCAGGCGCTCATTAATACGAGCGTCACGCGACGAATAGAGCAGGTGAATCACAGCGGGCTGTCCATCGCGGCCGGCACGGCCACTCATCTGGTTAAACTCAATCGCACCAAACGGCATGTGGTAGAGCACGACATGACGGATATCGGGCAGGTTGACGCCCTCACCGAAGGCAGAGGTCGAAACGATGCAACTGAGGCTTCCGTCGCGAAACGCTTCCTCGACACGGCGGCGATCGGAGCGCGCAAGCCCGGCGTTATAGAACGCAATATGGGTCGCGCAGTCGGGCACGCGTTTGCGCAACGTCTTGGCAAGCGCCACGGACTGGTCGCGCGAGTTGACGTAGATGACGGTCTTCTCCCCCGTCGCCACGAT
>CABPDL010000064.1:0-8758 GCA_902406375.1 uncultured Collinsella sp. | reverse complement strand
TGTTCTGTCCCACTTGTGGTTCTCCCATTTCGGATGATGCCAAATTCTGCCCTGTTTGCGGATCCGCCGTTGGTGCCGCTTCTGCCGCTGCGGCCCCGCAGCCCCAGCCCGCTCCGGCCCAGGCTATTCAGCCCGCGCCCCAGCCTCAGCAGCAGTACACCGGTCAATACGCCCAACAGTCCGCATCCGCTCCGATGGGCTATGACCCCATTAAGGCTGACCGCAGCCTGATCGGCTGGCTGCTGCTCTCTCTTGTGACCTGCGGTATCTATTCGTTCTACTTCCTGTATTGCTTGGCACGCGACGTCAACACGTTGTGTCAGGATGACGGCGATTACACGCCGGGTCTGGCGGAATTCATCCTTCTATCGTTTGTGACCTGCGGCTTCTACGCGTACTACTGGTATTACAAGATTGGCAACCGCCTGCAGGCCAACGCTCCTCGCTACGGCCTGGTGTTCCAGGAAAACGGCACCACCGTTCTTCTGTGGCAGATCTTCGGCGCGCTCCTGTGCGGCCTTGGTCCCATCTTCGCTATGAACATCGTCATCAATAATACCAATGCCATGGCAACGGCTTACAACACTCGCCTTGGCGCTCGTGCCTAACAATAAGGGCGGCGTGAACAGCTCCCAGGGACATAGGGGCACGGCAGAGCTCCTTCGCCGCGCCCTTTTTTGCACCGGCGCGCTCTTTGTCGCCTGGCTCGCGCTCTACCTGCTCGACATTGGCTGCATTTTTCGATTGATGACGGGCATTCCTTGTCCGGGATGCGGCATGACGAGGGCGTGGCTGGCGGCGCTGCGCCTCGATTATGCGGCTGCCTTTGCCTACCATCCGCTGTTTTGGGTGGTGCCGATTGCGTTTGTGCTCGCGTTCGTGCGCGAGGAGGTGGCATCGAGCAAGCTAAAGCGTGGTATCGACATTGCGGTCACCGTGTTGTGCGTGCTGGTCGTCGTCGTATGGATCGTGCGCCTCATCAATCCGGCAGATGCCGGTCTGCTCTTTGGCGGCTATGCGCCCGCCGGAGTTCCCGACGATATCATCCACCTCGAACCCCCACGCTGGCTCACCATCCTTCGCTCTTACCTGGCGTGACGGAGGACGCGCTAGAAAAACGGTCGACACATAAGCGGGGGCGAACGTTGAGATAACGTCCGCCCCCGCTTTGCTTTAGCCAGGCTGTTATGGATGGGCGTGACGGCTACTCGTCGCGCTTTTCCTCGTGGCGAGCGGCAGCCCGCGCATCGTGGATGCCCTTGATTGCAGCATGGCGGGCGGTGCGAGCATCGTGCATGGCGTCGCGGGCTTCGGCAGCCGTGGCCTTGGCAGAGCGCAGCTTGGCCGCCAAGTCGGGGTTGGTCTCGGCAACCGCGGCGATCGTGGGGCCGTCGAGCTCCTCTTGCGTGGGCTCGGCCAAAAAGTCGATGGCATACTGGGCGGCTACCATGGAGCCCTTGGCCAGCACGCTCTCGTCGATCTTGTAAAAGCAGGAATGTTGGGCGTACGTGGCGCCAATCTTGGGGTTGCGCGTACCTACAAAGGCGAGCACGCCCGGTACGCGGCGCAGGTACTCCGAAAAATCCTCGCCCGAAAGCGTGCCACGATAATGGCCTTGGCCGGCGGGGCCCAGACACTTAATTACAGCCTGACGGCAGCGCTCGCTCGAGCCCGCGTCGTTTTCGACCTTGTAGTTGGCGATGGTGTAGTCGGTGAGCTCTGCCTCGGCGCCCAAGGCGGCCGCAGTATGCTCCACGATGCGGCGCATAAGCTCCGGCATTTCCTCGTGGGTCGAATCGCCGTAGGTGCGCACCGTGCCGGCGAGGTAGGCCGTGCCGGCGATAACGTTGCGCGCGGTGCCGCCATGCAGCTCGCCGACGGTGATGACGGCCGGCTCGTAGGGGCTGATTTCGCGCGAGACGATGGTCTGCAGGGCATTGACGATCTCGGCGGCAACCATGACGGCGTCGTGGCCGCGCTGGGGCATGGCGCCGTGGCACGAGGTGCCGCGGACATCGATGCGGAACCAGTCGGTATTGGCCATGCGCGGGCCGGGCTCGCAGCTTACGGTGCCGGCGTCGACCTCGCTCCAGATGTGCGCGGCGTAAGCGCCATCGACGCCGTCGAGCACGCCCGTGCCGATCATGAGTTTGGCGCCCTGGCCGTTTTCCTCACTGGGCTGGAAGACGATGCGGACCTCGCCGTGGATGTCGTCGGTCATATGGCGCAGGATCTGCAGCGTGCCGAGCATCATGGCGATGTGGCAGTCGTGGCCGCAGGCGTGCATGCAGCCCTCGTTGACGCTGGCGAATTCCTCGCCGGTCTGCTCGGTGACGGGCAGGGCGTCAATATCCGCGCGCAGCAGGATGCGGCGGCGCGGCGTGCCGTCCTCGCGGTAGGCGTCGGGTGCGGTGCCGCGGAGGGTCGCCACCAGGCCCGTCTTAAGGGGGCGCTCATAGGGGATATTCATGGCGTCGAGCTGGTTGGCGATGTCGGAGGTTGTGCGCTCTTCGGCGAGGCTCAGCTCCGGATGCTTATGGAAGTGCCGGCGCTGCTTGATGATATAGGGCTCAAACTCGGCGGCGATATCTCGGATGGCCGCGGTGACGTCGTCTGCCGCGCGAGCCTCGGTCGCCGCCATAATCTGCTGTGCCTTGGTCTTCGTCATGATCGATTTGCTCCTTGCTGGGTTGATCGCAAAATCGTACAGGCTCTCTCCAGTATGCCACCTGCCGCTAGGGCTGGCAAAGCTGCCGTTTGCCGCTTGGCATTTTGTAACCGAGACGGGGGAGTACACTCGGGGGTGTTGAATTTCCTGCCAGAGATGGGGATGCCCATGCAACATATCGATCGGATTATCCGCTCCAAGAACGTCTTTACCGCGCAAGACGGCATCGATACTGCTCGTGAGCTGGCGATTGCCATCGCAGGTGACCGTATCGTCGCAGTCGGCAAGCCCGATGACGTGATCGCCGCCGCTCCCGCCGCCACGCCGGTTCTCGACTACGGCGAGCAGTTTGTCTGCCCCGGTTTCCATGACGCTCATCTGCACTTCTTCCATACCTCGGTCGGTTCCTCGCCGTACATGCTCATGGATATGGGCACGTCCGAGGCGGCACTGGTGCAGCACGCGCTCGAGTTTTCCCAGGACCTGCCCGACGACGCCTGGGTTGTGACGCAGGGCTGGCGCGACTACCGTTGGGACCCGCCCGAGCATCCTACCAAGGCGTCGCTCGATGCGGCATTCCCCGATCGTCCCTGCGTTATGTATTCGGGCGACGGGCACACGCTTTGGCTCAACAGCCGCGCACTCGAGGCGCTCGGCGTCACGCGCGACAGCGAGCCGCCAGCGGGCGGCAGTTACGACAAGGACGCAAGCGGCGAGCTCACGGGCATTGCGCACGAAGCGGCTGCCATGCAGCTGCTGCCGCGCTGCCTTGAGTGGCTGGGCGAAGGTCGCATCGCAAGCGCTTACGCCGATCAAATGAGGCGCATGGCCGAGCAGGGTATTACTTCGATCTGCGATATGTCGCTCATGCCCATGCCGGGCTGCGATTTTATCCGCGACGATGTCTACGACAAATTGCAGACGGCCGGTAGGCTGGGCATTCGTGCCCATCTGTTTCCCACGCTGCTGGATGACCAGTCGCGTCTGGAAGAGCTGCAGGTACGTTACGCGAACAACGCGCTGCTTTCGGCGCCGGGTTTTAAGCAGTTCTTCGACGGCGTGTCGAGTGAACACACGGCATATCTCACTGAGCCCTATACCAATCCGCGCTTCCCGGGCGACCAGGGCCGTCTGACGGTCCCGGCTGAGCGCATGCGCAAACTGGTTCTGGCGGCCGCGGAGCGCGGTCACACCGTGCGCATCCACGTCATTGGTGACGGTGCGATTCATGCCGCGCTGGATATCTTCGAGGAGGCGGCCGATCTGTACGGCCTGCCCCAGCACGGCCATAACACGCTCGAGCACCTGGAGAACCTTCTGCCCGAGGACATCGACCGCCTGCGCAAGCTCAACGTGGTTGCTTCGAGCCAGCCCTGCCATATCACGCTCGACCCGGGTGGTCCGGAGCGCGATCTGGGCTTGGAGCGCAGCCGCATCATGTGGCCGTTTGCGACCTATAAGCAGCGCGGCATCCGCCAAGCCTTCGGCACCGATAGCCCCATCACAGCCGTTACCAGCATGAACGTGCTCTACACGGCTATCACGCGCCAAGACCCCAAAAGCCACTGGCCCGAGGGCGGCTGGTTGCCGAGCGAGCGCATCGATGCGGCAACAGCCTTGCGCAACTACACCCTGGGCAGCGCCTATGCAGCGGGCGACGAGCAAAACCTCGGCAGCTTGGAGCCCGGCAAGTATGCCGACCTGGTAGTCCTGGACCAAAACCCGCTCACCATCGACCCCCAAGAACTTCAAGCCACCAAAGTCCAAGCCACCTACCTGGCAGGCAACTTGATTTACGAGCGCTAACCCCACATCCCACCCCTCAGTTGCGGTGAAATAGTCCCTAAAATCGGCCTTCAAGCCCAAACAGGAACTATTCCACCGCAACTTAAAAGAGCGCGTCCCAACAACGTGCCCCCTATCTTGTGCATTCCATCCGCATCGCCATTTTGCTGCACTGACTTTTCTGAATGCCGGGCCCTAGTTAGTCAACCTGGCTCCCAGGGCGGACCGGAGGGCATGAAGTTTGTCGCGAGTTCCGCACGCAAAGGAAAGCACTTAATGTGCTTTCCGTCTTGCGCAGGACTGTAGAGCAGTAAACTTCATGCCCTCCGGTCCGCCCCGGGAGCCACCGCTAAGTTATCCCCCGGCATTCAGAAAATCTAAGTGCCAAAAAATAAGATTTTTTGACTCCGTGTTGTATAACCCGCCATTCGTGGGTACCATTCAACGCGTACGCAAACAAAAAGGGTTAATTCGCGTGGTATAACCGCGCGGCCCAAAAAGGAGGAGACAAGCATGTCGTCTTTGAAGCCGCTTGCAGATCGTGTTCTGGTCAAGCCCGACGAGGCCGAGCAGAAGACCGCTTCTGGTCTGTATATCGCCAGCAACGCTCAGGAGAAGCCGCAGCGCGGCACCATTGTTGCCGTTGGTGCCGGCAAGGTCAACGACAAGGGTGAGCGCATTCCCATGGACGTCAAGGTCGGTGACGTTGTCATCTACGGTAAGTTCGGTGGCAACGAGGTTAAGGTCGACGGCGAGAAGTATCTGCTCATGCGCGCCGATGACATCTACGCTGTCGTCGAGGCCTAGTCTCGTCAGAATCTCTGATTCGTCTTTGAACGCGCTCGTCGCATAGGACTCGGAAGCGGCGACGCGAGTCACATTTCTTTTGGAGGATTACCCACTATGGCAAAGAACATTACGTTCAACACCGATGCCCGCGCTAAGCTCGCCAAGGGCGTCAACACCCTGGCCGACGCCGTTACCGTCACCATGGGCCCCAAGGGCCGCTACGTTGCGCTGCAGCGCACGTTCGGTGCCCCGACCATCACCAACGACGGCGTTTCCGTCGCTAAGGAGATCGAGCTCGAGGACAACATCGAGAACATGGGCGCCCAGCTGGTGAAGGAGGTCGCCACCAAGACCAACGACACCGTGGGTGACGGCACCACCACCGCAACCCTGCTCGCTCAGGCCATCGTCAACGACGGTCTGCGCAACGTCGCCGCTGGCGCCAACCCGCTGGCCATCCGTCGCGGCATCGACAAGGCCGTCAACGCCGCCGTCGCCGAGATGAAGAAGCAGGCCAAGCCGGTCGAGACCAAGGAGCAGATTGCTTCCGTCGGTACCATCTCCGCCGGTGACCCCGAGGTCGGCGAGAAGATCGCCGAGGCCATGGAGGTCGTGGGCAAGGACGGCGTCATCACCGTCGAGGATTCCCAGACGTTCGACATCACCATCGACACCGTCGAGGGCATGCAGTTCGACAAGGGCTATGTCTCCGCTTACTTCGTCACGGATAACGACCGCATGGAGGCCGTGATGAAGGATCCGTACATCCTCATCACCGACCAGAAGATCTCCAGCGTTCAGGACATCATGCCTGTTCTCGAGGCTGTCCAGCGCGCCGGCCGTGGCCTGCTCATCATCGCTGAGGACATCGACGGCGAGGCCCTGCCCACCCTCGTCCTCAACAAGATCCGTGGCGCTCTCAACGTCTGCGCCGTCAAGGCTCCGGGCTACGGCGATCGCCGCAAGCGCATCCTCGAGGACATCGCCGTCCTTACCGGTGGCCAGGCCGCTCTGGACGAGCTGGGCGTGAAGGTCGCTGACATCACCGCCGATATGCTCGGTACCGCTAAGTCCGTCACCATCTCCAAGGACAACACCGTCGTCGTTGGCGGCGCTGGTTCCAAGGAGGCCATCGACGCCCGCATCGCTCAGATCAAGGGCGAGATGGAGAACACCACCTCTGACTTCGACCGCGAGAAGCTCCAGGAGCGCCTGGCCAAGCTCTCCGGTGGCGTTGCCGTCATCAAGGTCGGCGCTGCTACCGAGTCCGAGCTCAAGGAGATCAAGCATCGCGTCGAGGACGCCCTGCAGGCTACCCGCGCTGCTGTCGAGGAGGGCATTGTCGCTGGCGGCGGCGTCGCCTTCATGGACGCTGTTCCTGCGCTCGACGCTGTCGAGATTGACGACCCCGAGGAGAAGATCGGCGTCGATATCGTCAAGAAGGCTCTGACCGCTCCGGTCGCCACCATCGCCAAGAACGCTGGCTTTGAGGGCGCTGTCGTGGTCGACAAGGTTGCCGAGCTGCCCGCCGGCCAGGGTCTCAACTCTGCCAACGGCGAGTGGGGCGACATGATCGAGATGGGCGTCCTCGACCCCGTCAAGGTCAGCCGCGTCACCCTGCAGAACGCTGCTTCCGTCGCCAGCCTGATCCTCATCACCGAGGCTACCGTCTCCGATGTGCCCAAGAATACTCAGCTTGAGGACGCTATCGCTGCTGCCACCGCTGGTCAGCAGGGCGGCGGTATGTACTAAGGCCGACAAGGTCTAGAACTCCCACCGGGAATCCGGGGGCGTGACGGGGGCTTCTCTCCGGAACGTCCTCGGACATGCAAAGAGGCTCCGCATCGCGCTTCGCGCTGCGGAGCCTCTTTGCGTCCTGCGGAATGTTCCGGAGAGAAGCCCCCGTCACGCCCCCGGATTCCCTGCGTTTACGGCCTTGAGGTCGGCGGGCGGAGAAGGACGTGGTTGATAAGGGTACGTGTCCCCTTCGCTGTTTCGCGCTTTGCGCGAAAGGCGCGTTACTTTGGGATGGGTGGGAAACGTGGCTGTTGCGGCAACTGATCCCCGCCACAAATTACTCTTGGCATACTTGCACGAATACCTGCCCGTGCTACACTTGCAATTGCTGTTTCAGGGCGGGGTGAAATTCCCCACTGGCGGTAAATCGGGCGGTGCCAAAGGGGTGCCGTGGCGCAGGCGAGGACCTGCGTCGAGCCGATGAGTCCGCGACCCGTGCGTGCGTTGGTTCGCATGCCGGCTGAACTGGTGAGATCCCAGTACCAACGGTTAGAGTCCGGATGAAAGAGGCAGGTGATCTTATGTCTGAACAGTCGCAGCATATCCATTTTGAGAACTCGAATAGGTGGAGCACCAAACAGCTCGTTACCATGGCGTTGATGTGCGCCTTGGGTGCCCTGTTTATGTACGTGCAGTTGCCCATCCTTCCTTCGGCGCCGTTTTTGACCTATGATCCGTCGCTGGTGCCGGCGATGGTGTGTGGGTTTGCATATGGCCCCGGTGACGGTACCGCCGTTGCCGCCATGGCGATCGTTATCCATGCACTCACCACGGGTGACTGGGTCGGCGCGCTTATGAACCTGGTTGCCACGCTGGGCTACATTCTGCCCGCGGCTATCGTCTACCAGAAGATGCATACCTATAAGGGTGCCGTGATTGGCCTGGTGCTCGGCGTTATTGCTGCTACGGCGTTGTCTATGGTCGCAAACCTTACCATTGGCGTATGGTTCTGGTATGGCTCGGTCGATGTGATCGCCCCGCTCATGATTCCTGCCGTGCTGCCGTTCAACCTTATCAAGACCGTGCTTAACTCGGTGTTGACGCTTGCAGTGTACAAAGCGGTCTCCAACCTCATCACGCCTAAAAAGGACCAGGTCAAAGGCCGCGCATGATTGAGTGTCGGGGCGTTTCCTTTAGCTATGACGGTGCCGCACCGGCACTCGACGGCGTCGATCTGAACATCGAGGATGGCGAGTTTTTCTGCATCCTCGGTGGCAATGGGTCGGGCAAGTCGACGTTTACCAAGCATCTGAATGCACTGTTGCAGCCCGATGCGGGCACGGTACGCGTCAACGGCATGGATGCGTCCGACCCCGAGCTGGTCTACGACATTCGTTCGACCGCGGGCATGGTATTCCAGAATCCCGATGATCAGCTGGTAGCAACGCTTGTCGAAGATGACGTTGCGTTTGGTCCTGAAAACCTTGGCGTGCCATCGGCGCAAATTGCGCAGCGCGTACGCGAGGCACTGAAGGGCGTGGGCCTGGTGGGCTTTGAGCGCCACGAGACCCACGCGCTTTCGGGCGGCCAAAAGCAGCGCGTGGCGCTTGCCGGCGTGCTCGCCACGGAACCGCGCGTGCTCATATTGGACGAGGCTTCCTCGATGCTCGATCCGCGTGGACGCAAGGGCCTCATGAAGGCTTGCCGTGCGTTGCATGATCGCGGCATGACCATCGTGATGATTACGCACTTTATGGAAGAGGCCGCCGAGGCCGATCG
>CABPDL010000063.1:0-8767 GCA_902406375.1 uncultured Collinsella sp. | reverse complement strand
AAGCACTTAATGTGCTTTCCGTCTTGCGCAGGACTGTAGAGCAGCAAACTTAACCCCCGCCCCCAGCCCCGGAGACCCTCCCGGATGGCCCCAAAAATTTTTTCAAAAAAGTTGTTGCGCGCCGGACAGACTTCTGTGTATACTAATCCCCGCAGCGCACGCGAGCGGAAACAAACGCGAACGTCTGCCTGGGGAGTTAGCTCAGTTTGGTTAGAGCGCCGGCCTGTCACGTCGGAGGTCGCGGGTTCGAGCCCCGTACTTCCCGCCAACGCAATTAAAGCCACGTCTTCGGACGTGGCTTTTTGCGTTTGATGCACTTTGTTTCGATAGAACGATCGCCCTGGCGCATCTTCGCCCAGAATCCCCGCGCCTTCGGGAACGCAAGTAAAATCTAATAAGTATATTTGTCTGAACAACAGCTTTGTTGCGCAACACCTGTTCAACGAGACAGGGGGTTAGGCTATACTAAATTGCACTGTAGGCCGCATCTGATGCATTTCGCTCCAAGCGCGGCACTCAGTGGATATCCGATTTACCATTTGGATGTCCTAGCGGTCATTTAGCGTCTCGACACAAGCTCGGCCCCGGAGCTCGTTCGAGCTGTTCGTATTCCTTGAAAGGGGAAAAAATGGACATATCGAGGAAGACTGATTACGCCCTTCGTATGTTGGCGATGCTTGCCGAGGATCCGGAGCGTTTGCTTTCTGTTCGCACCGCTGCCGAAGAGGTCAATGTTCCGTATTCGTTTGCCCGCTCGATTCAGCACGGTTTGGTCCAGGCCGGTATTGTGGAGAGCCTGCGTGGCGTCCACGGTGGCATGCGTCTCAAGGTCAGTCCGGACGACGTCACCATTCGTCAGGTCGTCGAGGCCGTTCAGGGCCCTATGGTTATGAATGATTGCACCGCACCCGATGGCGACTGTGCACGCATGGGCACGTGCTGCTATCATCCCCTGTGGGCCGGAGCTCAAGCGTTGATGCGCGACTACCTCGATTCCGTTTCGCTCGGCGACATCGTCGCTCACCGCCAGTTCCCGGCCGTCGATTCCAAATTCGCCGACCGCGACGCGTTTCCCGAGTACGCCACCTGCGCGTTCGCTTGCCGGGAGGAATAGCGCCGCATAAGGAGCATAGATATGATTCAGGACCCCTTTCGTTCGATGATTCGTTCGGAAGGGGTCCTGCGTTATCGCGACCTTCCGTGGCGCCGCACGCGCGATCCGTACATCATTTGGCTTTCCGAGGTCATGTTGCAGCAAACACAGGTGCCACGCGTGGAGACGCGTATGCCGGCGTGGCTCGATCGCTTTCCGACCGTGCAGGCGCTTGCCCAAGCCGCGCCTTCCGATGTTTTGGACGCTTGGCAGGGCATGGGCTACAACCGACGCGCTCTGGCGCTCCACAAGGCCGCTCAGCGCGTTGTGGAGGACTGGGACGGTGAGTTTCCGCGTGAGACGCGTGACTTGGTCGCTCTGCCTGGTATTGGCCCGGCAACGGCGCAAGGTATCCGGTCGTTTGCGTTTGACCTTCCAGGCGTGTATCTGGAGACCAACGTGCGCACGGTCTTTCTGCATCACTTCTTTCCCGATGTACCGGCTGTTCCCGACCGCGAGCTGGTGCCGCTGATTCAGGCGGCCTGTCCGGCGGCCCCCGGTGCGGCGACCGACGAGATCGCTCCCTTTGCCGTGCCGCTCGATGATGCCGACACGCCGCGCGCGTGGTATTACGCGTTGCTGGATTACGGCGCATATCTAAAAAAGACGTTGCCCAATCCGTCCAGGCGCTCGGCGGGCTATAGCCGTCAATCAAAGTTTGAGGGCTCACGTCGCCAAAAGCGCGCGCATATCGTGCGCATGTTGCTGGCAGCGCGCGATGGCCAACCGGCGGGGATTACGCTTGCTGATGCCGTGGTGGGCGTTAACGATATGGAAGCGGCGGCTGGGCGCGGGCCGGTCGAGCGCGAGCTTGTCGCGGGCATTCTGGCCGACCTGGAGCGTGAGGGCTTTTGCCGAGCCGAGGGCGATCGCTGGCTGAGCATTTAGCCCGTGGAAATCTGAAGAACAGGATTGTAAGGTTTAGATTTCCGACATGAGGGCATCCTAAAGACGAGGCCGCTCGAAGCCTACGGGCGGCATGCGTTGAAGGGAAGTACACCTATGGATTTTGAGAATTCCCAAACCAAGAAGAACCTCGAGACCGCTTTTGCCGGTGAGTCCCAGGCACACACCAAGTATCGCTACTATGCCTCCAAGGCAAAGAAGGACGGCTACGTTCAGATCTCGAACATCTTTGCCGAGACGGCTGGCAACGAGTCCGAGCACGCCAAACTGTGGTTTAAGTATCTGCACGATGGCGCCGTCCCCGATACCCTGGACAATCTGCGCGATGCCGCCGCGGGTGAGAACTACGAGTGGACCACGATGTACGACGAGTTTGCCAAGACCGCCGAGGAAGAGGGCTTTGCCGAGATTGCCGCAAAGTTCCGTGGTGTCGCCGCCGTCGAGAAGGCCCACGAGGAGCGCTACAACAAGCTCGTCGAGCGCATCGAGTCGGGCGAGGTGTTTGAGCGTGAGGGCGTAAAGGTGTGGAAGTGCCTGAACTGCGGGCACCTGCACGTTGGTGCCGAGGCGCCTGAGGTGTGCCCGGTGTGTAACCACCCCAAGGCGTACTTTGAGGAGCAGGTGGTGAACTACTAGCGCTTGGCGCTGGCTGCTGCGGAGCGCAGGGCGGGGAAATACCTTTCCCTCTCGCTCACGGCTCCGCAGGGTCGCGCGAGGGAAAGGTATCTCCCCGCCCCGCGCCCCGGCGTTGGGTCGTCACGTGCTCGCTACTGAAAAGCTGATTAGAAGTTTGTGTGCCGCCCCTTTTGGGGCGGCACGTTTTTGTATGGGGCCAGTTGGGGCGGTGATGTTGCTTAGGGGGTACACTGGGTAGCGTTGGCTATTCGTTTCCTCTTGTGAGGTGTTGGTTATGGGTAAGAAATCTCGGGCTCGGGTGGCTGCTGCTGGGACTCGTAAGGATCCTGAGCGTCGGGTTGTTGAGGGCGGCAAGGCAGAGCGTGCCGATAAGAAGAAAGCCGGTGCGCATGCTCATCCTGAGTGGGCGCCTCATTTGAATTCGGCTAGTGAGGATTTGACTGCCAAGTTGTTTACTCTGGTCGAGGTCATCTTGGGCGTGGTGCCCGTGGTGGTCATTGGCTTGTTCCTGGCCTCTAAGGATGCCACGAGCGTGGATAAGCTCACCGATGTCTTTTCTCAGGACCCCTCGATGGTGGTCACGTTTATCTCTGCGTGCTTGCAGCCGTTTGTAGCGTACATGCTGTACATGATTTATCGCAAATACTGCGAGGGCGATGCGGGCTTTGCCGCCGGCAACTTGATCGGCCTCTTGTGCTCCGAGATTTTGCTGCTCAATATTCCCGGCGTCATCGGCATGGGCATCTTGTTGTGGCGTGTCTGGCGCAATGTTGCTCCGCACTTTGAGAGCTGGTTGTTTGAGCGCCGTGCAATGGGCGTGCTGGTTGATATCGCGGGTTCGCTCGTGATCCTAGTCCTGCCGTTTATGTGTGCCACCGCAGCTCGAGGTCTCGCGGGCATGTAGCCTGTCTTCGCCGTCTTCGGAGCTCGGGGCGGGAGGCCGTGTTGCCTTCCCTTCCCGCTCACGGCTTCGCAGGGTCGCGTTGAGGGAAGGCAACACGGCCTCCCGCCCCGAGCTCCGGCGTTGGGTCGTCGCGTGCTCACTGCAGAAAAGCTGATAATTAAGTTTGTGTGCCGCCCTTTTGGGGCGGCACGTTTGTTTATGTGGGGTCCCTGTCTTCACAATTTCCGTCAAGCTTTTGGTTAGATTTTGGTCAGTTGGCGTAAGAGTGGAAGGCCAAAAGATTGCTGGCGAAAAAAGCTCAGAGAAAGTGCTGGTAGGGGAGTTGTTGAGCTTTTCGACAGCTTTTGAGCAAAAGAAACTTTGTGGCTATTGCCAGCGATTACGTTGTCGCGGTCATGGCGGTGCGGGATGCTGGTCGTAAGCGTCGAATGCTCCGATTTTGGAGGCCAGCATGGATCTGTTTCTTGAGACTCCGCAGCGACAAGCTGAGCGCATGCTGCGTCAGCAGCAACGACTCATGGAGATGCAAATGCACGGGGCGGCAGCCCAGCCCTTTGCGCAAAATGTCGTGCCCGCTGCTGTACCTGCAGCTGTGCCCGGGTGTGAATCGGCGCCAGAGGCCTATTCCGTACAGCAGGATTCATATGCGCAGGAGCTCGCGTTCGATAAACGTCGTGCGCGTCACCGTCGCTGGGCCCAGCGCCTGCGTACGCTGGCGATGATCGTGCTGATCCCGCTGGGGCTCGCGGTAATCTTCTTGGCCTCATATGCCCTCACGTGCATTCTCAACGGCGCCTCGCCCAATGAGGTACTTCAGCACTTGGCAGCTCTCGGTCAGCGCTTGGGGGATGCCGCAGCAACCATCCGCGCCAGCTGGGAGAGCTAGCGGACCAGCACCCATAGTGCAAAGGTAACTTGTCTGCGCTCGATTGGACATGAGCTGCGTTTGACAGGGTAAGATTGATCGCGGTTTTGATTGGTGCTCGATTGGGTTTGTTGGGCGGAGTTTATGTCTGCTATTGATATTGTGCTTGTTGTGATCGCCTTGGTGGCGGTGGGGGTTGCTGTGGCTTGCGCCCTCCAGCTCAAGAGCCTGCGTGCCGAGTTGCGGGAGCGTGGCGACAGTAGCGCGGAAACGCTGGCAGCGCTCGAGCAGGCCAACAGCACGCTCGACACCCTGAACGTCGCGTTGGCCGAAACCCGCCGCACGGCCAATGCCATCGCGCAGCAGCAGACCACCGACGCCGCCGTAGAGCAGCAGCGCTACCTGACCATTGCGCGCGAGTTCTCGCAGGCGGGTGACCGTATGGATGACCTGCGCCGCGAGACGGCCCAACAGCTTGGCGCCAACCGCGAAGGCATCGAGCATCGCCTGGACAAGGTGCGCGAGACGGTCGATGCTCAGCTGGGCGCCATCCGCAAAGACAACAACGTGCAGCTCGACCAAATGCGCGCGACGGTGGACGAGAAGCTCTCTCGCACACTCAACGACCGACTGTCGGCATCGTTTAAGCAGGTGAGCGACCAGCTCGAGGCCGTGTACAAGGGCCTGGGCGACATGCAGTCTATCGCCACCGGCGTGGGCGACCTTAAGCGCGTGCTGGGCAATGTGAAGGCGCGCGGCATTTTGGGCGAGGTGCAGCTGGGCGCGATCCTGGCGGACATCCTTACGCCCGACCAGTATCTGGAAAACGTTGCCACCAAGCCTGGCGCCTCGGAGCGTGTTGAGTTTGCCGTCAAGCTGCCGGTAGACGAGGGCGATCCCGTGCTGCTGCCGATTGACTCCAAATTCCCGGGCGACGCGTACGAGCATCTGCTTGACGCCCAGGAGTCGGGCGACGCGGAGGCCGTCGCCGCTGCGCGCAAGACGCTCGATGCGATGGTCAAACGCGAGGCAAAGGACATCTGCGAGAAGTACCTGAGCGTGCCCGCGACGACCAACTTTGGCATTCTGTTCGTGCCGTTTGAGGGCCTGTATGCCGAGGTCGTCAGTCGCCCCGGGCTTATCGAGATCCTGGGCCGCGACTATCACGTCAACGTTGCCGGCCCCAGCACCATGGCGGCCATCCTCAACAGCCTGCAGATGAGCTACCAGACGTTTAGGCTGCAAAAGCGCACCGACGACGTGCTGCGCGTGCTTTCCGCCGTCAAGGCCGAGCTGCCGCGCTATCAGGCGGCGCTGCGTCGCGCCCAACAGCAGATCGAGACCGCGGGAAAGACGGTCGAGGGCATCATCACCACGCGCACCAACGTTATGGAGCGCAAGCTCAAGGACATCGACGCCCTGGAGGATGCCGACGAGGCCGACGCGATCTTGGGGCTCACATCCGTGGGCCTGCCCGCAGACCAAGAAGACAAGGACTAGCCGTGCCTGACGGCGGGGCGTCTGCGCAAGCGCGGAGCGCGGGCGCTTTTCGTGTCGTACGTGCCTGAAGCGCGCTTTAGTGTGCAACAATGGCGTTTCGCCCTATCAGACGCGAAAGGAAGCCTATGTCTCAGAAAAGCACCAGTCCGCTCAAACGCTCCACCGTGCGCCGCACGTTGCAGCGTTTTTGGGATGTCACGCGCACACAGCCGCTGATCGTCTTTCTCTCGGTATTCTCGTCGGCGGGCTATATCTTTTTGCTTACGTTTGCCAACACCTACGTGATGGCGCTTATCGTCGACCGCGTCCAGGCCGGCCCCGTGGCAGGCGACCAGGTGTTTGAGGTCTTTAGCCCCTATATTCTGGCGCTCGTGCTCGTTAACCTGGTAGGCCAGATCCTCTCCAAGCTGCAGGACTACACCGTCTACAAGCTCGAGATTGCGGGCAACTATCACCTGGCGCGCTTGTGCTTCGACACGCTCTCCAACCAATCCATGACATTCCACACCAGTCGATTTGGCGGATCGCTTGTGAGCCAGACGAGCCGTTTTATGAGCGGCTATACGGGCCTGGTGGACGTGACGGTGTATTCGCTCATCCCCACTATCACCTCGGTTGTCTGCACGGTGGCGGCGCTCGCTCCGGTGGTGCCTGCATTTACCGTGATCCTGGTGAGCATCATGGTCGTCTACATCGCGTTTGTCTGGCTTATGTACAGGCGCATCATGCCGCTTTCGGCCGCGACGTCCGCCGCGCAGAACAAGCTGTCGGGTGTGCTGTCCGACGCGGTCACGAACATCCTGGCCGTCAAGACCTGCGGGCGCGAGGACTTTGAGCGCGACCTATTCGATACCGCCGACCGTGCCGCGCGCGATGCCGAAACGGTATCGATGCACGCCATGATGCAACGCAACTTTACGACCTCGGGCCTTATCGTCATTACCATGGCCGTGGTGAGTGTGTTCGCCGCGGGTGGCAACGCGTGGTTTGGCATTTCGGCTGGCGCGCTCGTCATGATCTTTACCTACACGTACAACCTCACTATGCGTCTGAACTACGTGAGCTCCATGATGCAACGCATCAACCGCGCGCTGGGCGACGCCGCCGAGATGACGCGCGTGCTGGACGAGCCGCGCCTGGTGGCAGACGACGCGAATGCCCCCGAGCTCAAGGTGCGCGAGGGCGCGATTGATTTTGAGCACTTGAGCTTTGCATACCGTGACGCCGCGGCGGGCGAGAACGTGTTCGACGACCTGACGCTCCATGTGGCGGCGGGCCAGCGCGTGGGCCTGGTGGGCAAATCGGGCTCGGGCAAGACGACACTCACCAAGCTGTTGCTTCGCCTGGACGACGTGCAGGGCGGCCGCGTGCTCGTGGACGGCCAGGACGTCTCGCGCTGCACGCAGCAGAGCCTGCGCCGGCAGGTTGCCTACGTGCCGCAGGAGGCGCTGCTGTTCCACCGCTCCATTCGCGAGAATATCGCCTACGGACGCCCCGACGCCACCGACGAGCAGATTCGCGAGGCGGCTCGCTTGGCTAATGCGACTGAGTTTATCGACCGCCTGCCCCGCGGCTTTGACACCATGGTGGGCGAGCGCGGCGTTAAGCTTTCGGGCGGCCAACGCCAGCGCGTGGCCATTGCCCGCGCCATCCTCACCGATGCGCCGATTCTGGTGCTCGACGAGGCAACGTCTGCCTTGGACAGTGAGTCCGAGGCGCTGGTGCAGGAAGCGCTCGAGAACCTGATGCGCGGCCGCACCTCCATTGTGGTGGCGCACCGCCTGTCCACCGTGGCGGCACTCGACCGCATCGTGGTGCTGGCGGACGGCGAGATTGTCGAGGACGGCACGCATGCGCAGCTCGTCGAGGCGGGCGGTGAGTACTCAAGCCTGTGGAGCCGCCAGACCGGCGCATTTTTGGAGGCTTAAGGTCCCCGTACGTGGGACAATCGTTTTTGTGAAGTTATGTTTCTGCCGATCCGAGGAGTCGTTATGCCACGCGAGACCAATGCCGCCAAACGTGAGCGCGCCGTTGAGGTGTGCGAGCGCCTTAACCGTCGCTATGGCCCGGTCGAGTGCTTTTTGGACCACGAGAATCCCTTTAGGCTACTTATCTCGGTACTGCTCTCGGCTCAGACGACCGACGCGCAGGTCAATAAGGTGACGCCCCAACTATTTGCCCAGTGGCCCACGTCCGAGGCCATGGCCGGGGCAAGCGTGGCCGATGTGGCCGAGACCATCAAGTCACTCGGCTTTTATAAGAGCAAGGCCAAGCACGCTGTGGAGACCGCGCAGATGATCGTTGCCGATTACGGCGGCGAGGTACCGGCCGACATGAAGGAGCTCGTCAAGCTGCCGGGCGTGGGGCGCAAGACGGCGAACATCGTGCTCAACGTGGGGTTTGGCATTGTCGAGGGCATCGCGGTCGATACACACGTCAACCGTATCGCGCACCGCCTGATGCTGAGCCCCAAGACGCATGCCAAAGAGCCGCTCAAGACCGAGCAAGATCTGCTCAAGATTCTGCCGCACGAGTATTGGGGATCGGTCAACCACCAGTGGATCACCTTTGGCCGCGAGATCTGCGACGCCCGCAAACCCAAGTGCGATGAGTGCCCGCTGGCGGATTTATGCCCCAGCGTGCGCGTGACGGGGTAGGGCGGAACGCATCTTCGTCTGGCGTTTTTTGCGGGGCCGGGTTTGCCCTTGAGTCGGAGTCCTCTCCATGCGCTACCATGACAGACAATATATTTGACGTACGACCCGCCGAGCTTGCCCCGGCGGGCTTTTGGCGTTGCGATGCC
>CABPDL010000062.1:0-9124 GCA_902406375.1 uncultured Collinsella sp. | reverse complement strand
GCTGTCCCGCGTTGGCGGGACAGCCCCTCTGGCTTCGATATGTGCAATACGGCTCGTTAGAAACCCTGGCCATAGCCTTGGCCTTGACCCTGGCCCTGCTGGCCAAGCAGCTCCTCCAGATACTGACGCAGCTGCTCGTCGGTAATACCGCCGTTGCCGGTGTCAGTCGCGCTGTCGTCCTGCTGCTGGTTCTGCAGCTTCTCATCGGAGCCCAGCTCGACGGTGACCTTCTTCTCTTCCTTGCCGCGCATGAGCGTGATCTCGACCTTCTCGCCCACCTCATGGCTGCGCAGCGCAATGATCAGGCCATCGGCGCTCGTGATCTCGTCGTCGCCCAGCTTGGTAATGACATCGCCCTCCTGGATGCCGGCCTTGGCGGCGGGACCGTCCTCGACGACGCTCGCCACGTACGCGCCGCTATCGGTGCTCAGCTTGTTGGTGCGGGCATTGAGCGCGTTGACGCTCGAAAGCGTGGCGCCCAGGTACGGATGAACCGGCGTCTTGCCGTCAATAATCTGGTCGGCAATGTTCTTGGCGTAGTTAACGGGAATGGCAAAGCCCACGCCCGAGCTGGAGCCCGAGTAGCTCTCGATGAGCGAGTTGATGCCCACCAGCTCGCCGTTGTCGTTAACGAGCGCGCCGCCGGAGTTGCCCGGGTTGATGGCGGCATCGGTCTGGATCATGTTGGCATAGATGGTGTTACCGTTGGTAGAGCTCATGGCCGTGGAGCGATACAGCGCCGACACAATGCCCGTGGAGACAGACTGCTCGTTGCCGAAGGGCGAACCGATCGCCATGACCCACTCGCCCACGTTGAGCTTGGAGGAGTCACCGATCTCGATCGGCGTGAGCTTGGAGGCGTCGGCGTCCTTGAGCTTGATGACGGCCAGGTCGCTCGAAGCATCGTTGCCCACGAACTCGGCCTCATAGGTGGTGCCGTCGTCCATGGTCACCACGTACTGGTCATAGCCATCGACCACGTGGTTGTTGGTGAGGATGTGGCCCTCGGTATCGAGCACCACGCCCGAGCCGACGCTGCCCGAGCTGTCCGACTCGTCGGCAGACTGCGAAAGCGAGCCATTCTGGCTGCCGCTCGAAGTGGCGGTAATGGAAACCACGGAGGGCAACGCCTTGGCAGAAACGGCCTCGGCCAGCGTGGTGTCCTCGGAATCAATCGTAATCTTTTGCGTCGATGAACCCGAAGCACCCGCCGTCACGGCATTCTTTCCGCCGCCAATGTTGAGCGTGCCGCTCATAATGAGCGCAATGACCAGCAGGGCGCCGCAGGCACAACCGGCAAGCGCCGTAATAAAGATCGGCAGCTTTTTGGTCTTAGTCTTGACCACTGTGTGCTTGTTTACAACCTGCTGGCTGCCCAGCGGCTTTCCGGTCTGCGTGTCGTAGGCCTGCACGTAGGGAATGTTGCTGTCGGCAGGCGTCGACTCTACCTGCACACGCGGCTGCTGTTGGGTCTCGCCGGCGTTGCCCGCATCCTGGGGACGCTGGGAATCGTTCTCGCTCATAGCTGCGATCCTTTCGTCAAATAACCAAAGGCCCGCCAAACATGTGGCGGGCCATCATTGTTCACGTTGAGTTGTACCCCAATATGCGGGCGTACGTGTACGAGAACGCAATCTTTTAGGAAGGCTTAAGTTCTGCTGCAAACTCGAAAGGAGCCCGCACCTGCGTCAAAACCACCACAAAGGTGTCTGTCCCCTTTGTGGTGGAAATCTAGTCCTTAAACAGATAGCCCACGCCGCGGACGGTGGTGATGTGTGCCGCGATCTGCGGGCCCACCTTGGAGCGGATGCGTCGGATGTGCACGTCGACGGTGCGCGTGCCGCCGCAGTACTCAAAGCCCCACACGCGGTGCAGCAGCACCTCGCGGCTGTAGGCGCGGTTGGGGTGCGTCGCCAAAAAGCTCAGCAGCGAGTACTCCATCAGCGTCAGGTCGATGGGCTCGTTATCGAGCGTCACCTGGTAGGTAGCCAGGTTGATCTCGAGGTTATCGATGTTGAGCACATCGTCGGCGGTGACGGTCTCCTCCTCGCCCATCAGGCGCTGCGCGCGAGCCTTGAGCTCGTTGGGCGTCGCCGTGGGGCATACAAAGTCGGCATGCGCGTGATTCGGCAGGCGCAGGGTGCCGAGTGCCTCGTCGTCGACGATCACCAGCATGGGAACGCCGCCGCGGTCGTCAAGCCACTTGGCAATCTGATCGATGCGGTCGCTGCGGATGCCATCGGAATCGAGAATCAGCAGGTCAAAGTCGTGCGCCGCAGTTGGCGAATCAGGGGTTGCCAGGCTCACCTCGACACCCAGGGTAGTCGTCAAGCTGCGGGCAAACTCGTGGAAGCGCGTCGTGCGCGCCATGAACAGGGCACTCTTTTCGGACATATCGGCCTCCAAAGAAATGAGCTCAATCGTACTGGAACAAGCCAGCGCGATTAGGAGTTCGCCAGGTAGTGCTTGATCTCCCACTCGGTGATCGTAGACTCAAACTTATGCCACTCGTCGCGCTTCTTTTTGAGGAAGAAGCTGTGGATGTGATCGCCGAGGGCATCCTTCATAAACTGCGAGTCCTCAAAGACGTCGAGTGCCTCTTTAAGCGAGCGCGGCAGCGGCGTATAACCGGCCTCGAGCATCTGGCGGTCGTTGAGCTTGAGCGTCTCGGCCGTGGCCTCGGGCGGGAGCTCCAGCTTGCGCTCGATGCCGTCCAGACCAGCCGCCAGCGTGACGGCGTTGACCAGATACGGGTTGGCCATGGGATCGGGGCTACGAAGCTCGATGCGCGTGGACAGCTGCTTGCCGGGCTTGTAGACCGGGATGCGAACCATGCTTGCGCGGTTGCGCAGGCCCCACGTGGCGTACTGCGGCACGGAGTCGCCGCCCGTGGTGATGCGCTTGTACGAGTTGACGGTGGGGTTGGTGATGGCACTGATCTCGCGCGCGTGCGCCAAGATGCCGGCCATGTAGTGCTTGGCGATTTCGGAGAGGTGGTACTTCTCGTCGTCCTCGCCCCAAAAGACGTTGTTGCCGTCGTGGTCGAACAGCGACTGATGCAAAAGCATGGCGCTGCCGTCCTCGCCCGCCAACGGCTTGGGCATAAAGGAGGCGTGGCAACCGCTCTCGTAGGCCTGCTGCTTAATGATGAGTTTGGCCGTGGTGATAGCGTCGGACATGCTCAGGGCCTCGGCGTGACGCAGGCTCATGCCATGCTGCGAGCGACCGGCGGCGTGGAAGGTGTACTCCACGGGCACGGACATCTTCTCGAGCGTGAGGACCGTGTTGCGACGCAGGTCGCGGGCAGCATCACTCACCGAAAGATCGAAGTAGCCCACGTTGTCGAGCGGCTCGGGGGTGTGCTCGTCGGGGAAGTAGTAATACTCCAGCTCGGCGCCCACGTTGAGCAGATAGCCGGCCTTCTCGGCCTTGCGGAACATGCGGCGCAGGGCATCGCGCGGGTCGCCGGCGAACGGTTTGCGATCGGGAGTGCACACATCGCAGAAAACGCGTGCAACGCCGTTATGGCTCGGGCGCCACGGCAAAATCTGGAAGGTCGAAGCATCGGGGAACGCCAGCATGTCGGCTTCCTCGGGCGTGGCAAAGCCCTCGATGGCGGAGCCGTCAAAGCCAATACCCTCCTCAAAAGCGACCTCGAGGTCCTCGGGGCTAATGGCAAAGTTCTTGAGGCGGCCGAGAATGTCGACAAACCACAGACGCACAAAGCGGATATCACGCTGCTCTACGGAGCGGAGTACGTAATCGATGTTCTGCTGGTTCATGTCGCTCCCCTTTCTTTCGGGCGGGTTTCGACTGATCTATATCGCAGATACTATCGCAGAAAAATGTTTCTGCAGGGTTAAAGCGTATCAAGCGCTCAAAAAACGTGCTTGAGCAGGCGGGTATGACAAGTAACTATCGCTCGGATTCGGAGACAATTTGCCTACAGGCTCGTTCCAGCGCAGGGAACTCCATCGTCACTGCATCCCAAACAACCGAGCGGTCGACATTGCCGTAATCATGCGCAAGATAATTTCTCATGCCGATAATTCCACGCCATTCGATTTCGGGATGAAGCCGCTGCGAGCGTTCCGACAATTTGCCCGCTTCTTCCGTCACCCTAAGCGCACACATCAAAAGGGAGTCCGCCAACGCCCTCGTCCGCACGTCATTCGCATGCAGAAACTGGTTCTCGGTGATATCAAAGGCCTTGATGCGCTCGTTCGTTTCGGAGATGGCGTCCAAGACCTCTTGGGCGCGGAGGCCGTCTGACTTACGCGCGATCATAAATGATCACTCCTTCGCGCTTGATTACCGCGGCAAGATCTTCATCAAGATCATCACTCGAGACGAGGTCAACCTGCCTGCCGGTTTCTTTGCGCACCGCCTCACCAAACGCCGACAACGCGAATAGACCAAAGCCCTGCTCGCGATCGACTTCGAGACGCAAGTCGATATCACTATCGACACGCGCCTCGCCACGGGCATACGAACCAAAAAGAATCACGGTTTTGATGGCGGGAATCGGGCTGGCCGCCTCGCGGACGGCGGACTCAATCTGAGCAATATCCAAAATGTCTGCGGCGACGTTTTCGCTCGCAGAGTTTTTACCAAGTGAAGGAACAAACGGCAGCGAGCGCTCGCGCAGCATCTGCCTCATAAACATATTGACCGCTACAGACGAAGTCATGCCGAGTTCTTCGCATAGCTCGGCAAATGAATCTTTAATTGACGAGTCCACTCGTACACTCAGTACAGACGCAGCCATGGATACCTCCTGTATGACATTGTCTATATATTATCACACAAACTAGCGCGAGGTCGAAGCGCGGTGTTCGATGCGGCCGGGGATCTCGATACGCTTGGGGGCGAGCTTTGCGGCATCGCCCACCGTAGTGGTAACGACGTCGATACGCTCGGACAGACGCTCGACTACGCGCTCGGCAATGGTGAGGGTGTCCTGCGCGGCCGTGGTCACACCGCCAAAGAGCACGTGGTTCCAGGGGTAATCGTCAAACGTCGCAATCTTGAGACCCGCCGGCAACGAAGGTCCCAACTGTGCCAGCGCCTCGGTCAGGCGCAGGAAGACCAGACCGTTGACGGCAATGAGGCCGAGCTTTTTACCCGCATAGCCGCGGATGGTCTCGTCCAGGCGACTGACACCCGTGGCGCCACCGTCGGCCAGGGTGACGACCTCGCCCGCAAGACCGCGGCGCGAAAGCTCATCGGCAAAGGCCTCGGCGCGCTCGCGACGCACGGGGCTGTCATCGCTTGCCTCGGTGAGCAGGCACAGGCGCTCGCTGCCAGCAGCGGCCAAGGCGTCTACCAGGCCGGCAACCAGCTCGCGGTTGTTAGAGGTCACCAGATCGATGCCACCGTCGGCAACATCGCGGTCGAGCAGCACGACGGGCAGGCGCCCCGCGGCCGCGGCGATTGCCTCGTCATTGCCGCCACAGGTGTTGACGACCAGACCGTCCACGCCGGCATCGATAAGTCTGGTGAGCGACTCTGCCTCCTTGGCGGGGTCGTTGCCGCTAATGGCAGTCATAAGCGAGCAGCCGCGCGCGGCGGCACTGGCGGAAAGCCCTTCGAGCATGGCGCTGGAGAACGGGTTAGCGATGTCGGCCAGGATCACGCCGATGAGGTTGGTACGCGAGCTGCGCAGATTGCGCGCGGCGGCACGTGGGCGATAGCCGGTGCGCTCGATAACCGCCGCGATGCGCGCGCGAGTTTCCTCGGTCATCTGCCCGGGGCGGTTGTTGAGATAGCGCGAGACCGTGGCCGGGCTCACGCCCGCCTCGGCGGCAATGTCCTTGATTCTCATCTGCGCCATAGCGCACCCCGTTTCCCCATTGTCGGCAGTCTGAGCCATTTTAGGCATTTTTAATAATTTCGGTTGCAAAACGCTGTAGGTGAGCAGCATCGTTTTGCGTCTCGAGCAGATGCGATGATGGGCTAGATAGACGAGTCTTTGGACAGCTCGAAATAGTCGGGATACAAGGCGATAACCGGGCCCTGTTCTTCGGGCATCAGGTGCAGGTGTATCTCTGCCAGATAGCTCGCCGCGTCGGTATCGCCCCTCTTAATGGCCTCGAGAATCCGGCGATGCTGTCGACGAATCGGCTCCCAATCCAAATCCTGCGACACCATACGCAACCAGTTGTATCGCTCAAAATGCGTGTTGATGCTCTTCATCCAATCCCACAACATGTGACGACCGGCAATCACAAAACACGTCTCATGGAACAGGTTGTCCAGATCGAAAAAGCGACGCGTTTCGCTATGGTCGAGCGACTCAGACTCGGCAAGAATCTGCCCGAGCCGATGCTTTTGCTCGGGCGTGGCGGCAGAGCAGCATTTAATGAGCACACTTCTCTCGAGTTTCTCGCGCAAGAAACAAGCGTTCTCGGCGCGCTCCATGCTGATCTTAGAGACGTAGGTGCCGCTCTTGGGACGCGTTTCCACCAGCTCCTGCTCGCGCAGACGCACAAAGGACTCGCGAATGGGCGTTCGCCCGATTCCCGTCTCTTTTTCCAGGCCAATCGCCGAAAGACGCGTGCCGGGCTTGAGCTCGGCATAGATGATCTTGGAGCGCAATGCGCTGTATGCCTGATCTTGCAGGCTCTGATAATGCTGGTGTTGTTCCATAAAGCTAAAGCCCTCGGATGAAGCTCACGGTTTGTCGAATACCACGTAATACTATCGCATCCCCCATTCCCTCAGTTGAGGTGAAATAGGACGCGCTCGCGTCGCCAGCACCGCAAGAGCAAGCGGCGGCATCCCGAAACCCGGGACACCACCGCTGTTTTGCTATCGGATGGCGCAGAGACGCCTCTCCTCGTGCACCAAGGGGCTGACTAGAGTTCGCAGGCCACCTTGTAGCCGTCGCCGATGGCGTCGCGGATGTTGCCGCACTTCTGGGCATCGCCCAGCACGTGGGTGGAGACACCAGCAGCGGCAAGGTCGTCGGCAAGCTTGGTATTGGGACGATAGCCCATGGCAAGCACCAGCGTATCGGCATCGGCGATGGTGTGGATCTGGCCATCCTTTTCGTACGAGATGGTGTCCTCGGTGATCTCGGTCACCTTGGCCTCGGTCAGCACGTGAACGCCCTTGGAGAGCATGCGCGTGATGAGCACCGCGCGACCGGCGCCGCCCTCGTTAGCGGCAAGCGTCTTGGTCATCTCGATAACGGTGACATCGCGATTGGCCGGCGACAGGTCGTTGACCAACGGGGCCAGGTAATCGGCCGTCTCGCAGCCGACGGTGCCGCCGCCCACGATGACAATCTTCTTGCCCGGGAAAGCCTTGCCGCCCAGCAGGTCGTCGGCCGTCATAACCTGCTTAAAGCCCTGCATAAAGGCCGGAGCGATGGGCTCAGCGCCATAAGCCAGGACAACCTCGTAACCCGCGTAGTCGCGCTGAATGTCCTCGGCCGAGAGCTCGGTGCCAAAGACGCACGTGACGCCTGCCTCGGCCAAGCGACGGTACTGATACTTGATCACACGCGTGAGCTCCTGCTTTGCCGGCGGAACGGCCGCAATGCGCATCTCGCCGCCCGGCTCGTCCTGCTTATCCACGAGCACTACGTTGTGGCCACGCTTGGCGGCAATGTAGGCTGCCTCCATACCCGCAGGACCAGCACCCACGACCAGAACGTTCTTGGCCTCTGCGGCAGGCTCGTAGCCGGCCTCGTCGCGCTCCACGTCCGGGTTGACGGTGCAGGAGATACGCTTGCCGAACATAATGCCGTTCAGGCAGCGCAGGCAGCCGATGCAGGGACGGATCTCGTCGGCGTTGCCGGCAGCCGCTTTGTTGCAGAACTCGGCATCGCACAGATTGGCACGGCCCATCATGCAGATGTCGGCAGCACCGTCCTCGATCAGCTCCTCGGCAATCCATGCCTCGTTGATGCGGCCGACCGTGGCAACGGGAATATTCACATGCTTTTTGATCTCGCGCGAGCAGGCGGCGTGCGAGGCCTGCTGCGTACCGGCGGCGGGAATGGCGGAGCCGCGCTTGATGGTAGTGCCGCCCGACACGTGGATCATGTCGACGCCGGCCTTCTCCAAGCGGCGCGAGACGTAGATCATGTCGTTGAGGGTCAGGCCGCCATCGGTGTACTCGTCGCCCGAGATACGGACGTCGATGATGAAGTCCTTGCCGCAGCGCTCGCGAATCTCGGCGATGATCTCGAGCAAGAAGCGCATGCGGGCGTCGAGCGAGCCGCCGTACTCGTCGGTACGCTTGTTGTAGAGCGGGGTCAAAAAGCCGCCGAGCATGCCGTGGGCGTGCGCCGCATGGACCTCGACGCCATCGACGCCGGCCTTCTGCATGCGCACGGCAGCGTCGCCAAACTGATGCGTGAGCTCGTGGATCTCGTCGACCGTGATGGGGCGCGGCGCCTCGCGGGCATAGGACGGCCCCACAAAGGACGGAGCGATCAGGCGCGGCGTACCCGGAATGTTAAAGGCCATGTAGGCGGGATGGAAGAGCTGCGGCATGATCTTGCAGCCATACTCGTGGACGGCCGCGGCGAGCTTTTCCCAGCCGGGGATAAACGTGTCGTCGTAGCAGCACATGTCGCCCGGCAGATAGGTATAGGTGGGCTCAACCGTTACGACCTCGGTGATGATCAGGCCCACGCCGCCCTTGGCACGGGCGCGGTAATGGTCGACCAGATCGTCGGTCACATAGCCGTGGTCGGCCAGGTTGGTGGACACCGGCGGCATAAAGACGCGGTTCTTGACCTCGGTCGTACCGACCTTGATCGGGCTAAAGAGCATCGGGTAGGAGGAGGACTCCATGCAGGCTTCCTTTCGTTTGAGCCGCTCGGCGGCAGTTACTAACGTACTTATCGTATCAGCAACCGCGCAGCACCTAACCGCACGCGCTTCTCCAACTTCTGCTCTACCCACAAAAAGTTGCGGTGGAATACGGAGTAGATAAGGCCTTTGACAGCCAAAACGGTCCGTATTTCACCGCAATTGATGGGCGGGATGGAGTTAGAGGCCCAGGTAGGCAATCATGCCCTCATCCGCCACCCCATTACAGTCTGAAATAGGCCATCGATAAATTTCGATGGCGAGCATTCGGCGCATTGCCTACGATACGGGCAAGCCCC
>CABPDL010000061.1:0-9132 GCA_902406375.1 uncultured Collinsella sp. | reverse complement strand
CCCCCCGCAGTCGCTTAATGGCCTGCAAACTCATTCTATTAGAGAACCAGTCCTAATATCGAACCTATCCTCAAAATGTCGCTAATTTGACCCCAACAGCCCACGGCGTAAACCGATTTTGAGCCGCAAGGCCCAGAAGGGGCGCGCACGGCTTGCAGCTCGGCAAGGAGTGTCCCCAACTGCCACTCATTTAAGTCTGTCCCCAATGAGTGCCTTCGACAAAGAGTGTCCCCCGCGACCAGTCGTTTAAGAACGTCCCCGATGACTACCCGCAGATGAAAATGGGCCATGTGTCCCAGTTGTGGAGACTCGTTGAGCCGTCTGGGTATCGTGAAAGGCTGCGCACTCCCCCATCATCAAAAGTGACACACGCTACCAGTTGATGGGAGGCAGCCATGGGCTTCTTTGACAAGATGTTCGAGAAGAAAGAGTGCGCGATTTGCGGTACCGAGCTGGGACTTCTAGGTAAGACAAAAATCAATGAAGGCTACCTGTGCAAAGAGTGCGCCGGCAAGCTCTCCCCCTACTTTCACGGCTATCGCTCCAGCACCGCGGACGATATCCGCGAGCAGATCGCCTACCGCGAGGCCAATGCCGAGCGCTTGGCGTCGTTCAACCCCACGCGCACGCTTTCTGCCGGGCGCACCAACATCATGCTCGATGAGGACGCGGGCCTGCTGATCATCACCTCGCAGAGCCGCTGGCGCGACGCCAATCCCGACATCATCGAGTTCTCGCAGGTACTCGGCTGCGATATGGATATCGACGAGCATCGCACCGAAATCTATCGCGAGACCAAGGACGGCGAGCGCGAGAGCTACAATCCGCCGCGCTACGACCTGGATTACGACTTTAATCTGACCATTCACGTCAACACGCCGTACTTTACCGAGATCAACCTGCGCGTGAACGACTCCACCATCGATCAGCGCGGCTCCATCGAATACCGCGAGGCCAAGCGCCAGGCAACCGAGGTCCGCGACGCGCTGGTGCAGCTGCGCCAGGAGACGCGCGACAGCGTCGTGGCCGCCAAGGCCCCCAAGACCGCGGTGACCTGCCCCTTCTGCGGAGCCACCACCATTCCCGATGCCAGTGGGCGCTGCGAATACTGCGGCGGCGCCATCGGCGCATAGCCTCCGGCACGGAAAGGACCGATCATGGCCTTCGAGAGCGTCAACTATCAGTGCCCTGCCTGCGGTGGTCCCCTGCATTTTGCCAGCGCCGAGCAAAAGCTTGTCTGCGACTACTGTGACTCACGCTTTGAAGTCGAAGAAGTCGAGGCCCTCTATCGCGAGCGCCAGGACAAGGCAGATGCCAAAGCCGATGCCGCAGCCGCAGCTCCCAAACCTGCTGCCGACGATGCCGTGCAGGAGCTCGCCCAAAACGCCGGCTACATCTGCTCGTCGTGCGGCGCCGAGCTCGTGTCCGACGGCACCGTCGCCGTCACCACCTGCCCGTACTGCGGCAACTCCGCCGTGGCGCCCGGCCAGCTCTCTGGCGACTTCTCGCCCGACCTGGTGATTCCGTTTAAGCTCGGGCGCGACGACGTCACGGCCGCACTCAAGGAACACTACAAGGGCAAGATCTTGCTGCCCAAGAGCTTTGTCACCGGCAACCACATCGACGAGGTCCAAGGTGTCTACGTGCCGTTTTGGCTCTACGGCGCCCGCGTGGACGGCGAAGTGTACTTTGACGCGACCAACGAGACCGTGACCGAGGAATCCGACCGCACCGTCACGACCACCGACCACTACGATGCCTATCGCAAGGGCAATATCTCGTTTAAGCGCGTGCCCGTCGACGGATCGTCCAAGATGCCCGACGGCCACATGGACGCCATCGAGCCGTTTGACTACGACGCGCTGCGTCCGTTCTCGGTCGCATATATGCCCGGCTACATCGCCAACCGTTACGACGAGGACTGCGAGACCTGCAAGGCGCGCGCCGAGCGCCGTATGGAAGAAAGCACGATCTCGGCCCTGCGCGAGACTGTCGTCGACGAATACGACGATGCCACGGTCGAAAGCAAGCAGCTCGACTACACCTGGGAAGACAGCGACTACGCCCTGTTCCCCGTCTGGATGCTCTCCACCTCGTGGAACGGCAAGAGCTACCTGTTTGCCATGAACGGCCAGACCGGCCGCTTGGTCGGCGAGCTCACCTGCTCCAAGCCCAAGCTCGCTATTGCCTCGGTGCTGTTCTTTGTGATCGGATTTATCCTCTCCCAGATTCTCTTTATGGGTGAGAACGCCTTCGATCCGGATTACCTCGCCTTTGATATCGAGGGCATCCTCATCAACATCGTCGCGCCGCTGATCATCGTGATTATCGGAGACGTGCTACTGGTAGGCCAGCTCAAGACGGCCAACGAGGCCACCCACGCCGACGAGTACTGCGGCGAGCTCGACCTGACCGAGAAGCACGACACCTTCAACCACACCGAGACCACCGTTGTCATGAAAGACGACAAGGACGACTAAGCAATCCGACCAATACCACCCGGCCTTTGACGAGAAAGGAAGATCACCATGGGACTCTTGAAAGCTGGATTGGGTGCTGCCGGCGGCGTCATGGCCGACCAGTGGAAGGAATTTATCTATTGCGAATCGATGCCTGCTGACGTCTTGGCCTGCAAGGGCAGCAAACGCACCGGTGGCCGCAGCTCCAACACGCGCGGCGAGGACAACGTCATCTCCAACGGCTCGGTCATCGCCGTCAACGACGGCCAGGGCATGCTCGTGGTGCAAAACGGCAAGATCATCGAAGTCGCACTGGAGCCCGGTGAGTTCGTCTTCGATACCGGCAGCGAGCCGAGCGTCTTTAGCGGCAACCTGGGCGATTCCATCAAGGAGACCTTCGCCAATATCGGCAGCCGCTTTACCTTTGGCGGCGACGCGGGCAAGGACCAGCGCGTCTACTTCATCAACACCAAGGAGATCATCGGCAACAAGTACGGCACCGCCTCGCCCGTGCCCTTCCGCGTGGTCGATAACAACATTGGCCTGGACGTTGACATCTCCGTGCGCTGCAACGGCGAGTACTCGTACCGCATCACCAACCCGCTGCTGTTCTACACCAACGTGTGCGGCAACGTGACCGATAGCTACACGCGTGACAAGATCGACAGCCAGCTTAAGTCCGAGCTGCTCACCGCCCTGCAGCCCGCCTTTGCCAAGATCTCGGAAATGGGCATCCGCTACAGCGCCATCCCCGGCCACACCACCGAGCTCGCCCGCGCGCTCAACGAGGTCCTCTCTGCCGACTGGCGTGACCTGCGCGGCGTCGAGATCGTGAGCTTTGGCGTCAACTCCATCGCTGCCTCGCAAGAGGACGAGCAGATGATCAAGGACCTGCAGAAAGCCGCCGTCATGCGCGATCCCACTATGGCGGCAGCCAACATTGCCAGCGCCCAGAGCGACGCAATGCGCGCGGCAGCCGCCAATCCCAACGGCGCGATGGCAGGCTTTATGGGCATGGGCATGGCAGGTGGCATGGGCGGCATGAACGCCAGCCAGCTGTTCGCCGCCGGCCAGGCACAGCAGCAGGCCGCCCCGCAGCCGGCTCCGGCACCCGCTCCCGCACCGGCTCCTGCCGCTGCCCCCGCGGCCGGCACATGGACCTGCAGCTGCGGCGCCACCAACACCGGCAAGTTCTGCTCCGAGTGCGGCAGTCCCGCACCCGCCCCGGCACCGGCCAAGTGGTTCTGCCCCAACTGCGGCAGCGAAAACGGCGGCAAGTTCTGCAGCAACTGCGGAACGCCCAGGCCCCAGCCCCTCTATCTGGTAATTGGCGGGGGATCCGCCACCCCCGCATTTGCTTCTATGGGTTTCGTTCGATAAAGGAGGACACCATGAAGACAACGTTCAAAAAGTCCGTACTCGCATTTCTGACATGCGTCCTTGCGCTCGCCTTTGCCCTGACGGGCTGCAGCGGCGGCGGCAAAGACCCCAAGGCCAACTTCGTCGGCAGCTGGGAACTCTCGGGTGGAACCCTGGAGGGCGAAGAACTGACCGATGAGTACATGAAGATGCTCGAGGATTGGGGTGTGCACTGCGTCCTGATTCTCGATGAGGACGGTACAGGTGCCCTCGACCTGTTCCTTGAAGTCGTCGACCTTAAATGGGAGGCAAAGGACGCCACCACCGTAACCATCACCGCCGAAGACGAGTCGCATGACATGAAGCTCAAGGACGGCAAGCTCATCCTCGAAGAGGATGACGGCAATCTTGTCTTTACCAAGTCCGATAAGGACCTGTCCGGCACGGTGAAGAAGGATCGCGAGGCGGCCGAGAAGGAAGAAGAGATCGACGAGGCCGTCGAAGACGACGACGTCCAGAAGATTGAAATCTCCCCCGCCGTCACCGTTGCCGATGACGACCTGTGCACCATCACCATCACCGAGAAGTTCAAGGACGAGTGGGACGACATCGGTTTTGTCGTCAACATCACCAACAAGAGCGACAAGGACCTGACCTTCTACGCCCCCAGCGGCAAGACCAACGTCAACGGCACCATGAAGGAACCCTGGTTCTCGGCTCACCTGATGCCCGGCACCAACGCCACCGAGGAATTCACGTTCTCGAGCGGCGAGCTTGACAGCCTTGACGACCTGGTCAACACGACCATCGGCATCGACGCCTACCTGACCGATTCCTACGAGGACGTCGCCTCCTACAGCGCAACCATCGCGTAGCGGCACGTAACATCAGCCGCGGATTGGCGGACACATCCGCGCACACCAGACGGGGCCGCAGGAGATGATCCTGCGGCCCCGTCGCTTTATGCCGACAGCACTGCCCATACAAGCAGGCCGCCCGCCGTTTTTAGATGCGAAACGGTGGGCGGCCTATCCTTGCGGTGCCGGAACACGGGTGAGCGCGTCGATTACGGGCGCTCCATGTTGGGAACGATGCTGCCCTCGGTCACCGCATGTACGGCCAGACGCATGATGTTGTCGTAGCCGGTCTTGCTCAGGATCTCCGAGATGCGGCGCTTGATGGTGCCCTCGCTCATAAACAGCTCGGCCGCAATCTCGCGGCGGCTTTTACCCTCGCAGGCAAGGCGCAAGATCGACAGCTCGACATCGTCGAGGGCCGCCGTGCCCGAGAAGATGCTCTCGGGCGGCTTGGGAAACGTGCAGTAACCCGCCAGCGTGGAGCGCATCACGGCGAACAGCTCGTCGATACCGACGTTCTTGTACACAAAGCTATCGACGCCCGCCTCGCGGGCCTGATCGACAAAGGTGATCTCGGGCATGCCTGTCATGATAATGATGCGACACTCGGGCAGCTGCTCCTTGATGCGTGCCGCCGCCACGATGCCGTTTGAATCGTGCTCGGTGCACACGTCCATCAGTATCATGTCCGGGCGCTCCTTGAGCGCGACACCCAAGGCCTCGGAGGCATCGGCGATCGCGGCAACGACGGTCATATCGGGCTGGTCGCCAACGGAGCGCGCCAGGCTCTCGCGCAGGATGGCCTGATCTTCGACAATTAACACGCGGATCATGAGTTTCTCCTTTGGGACGTGTCGCTAGCGTTAAGCGGAATGGATACCGTAAGCGTAAAGGGCGGGGTGGCGTGGACCTCTAGGCTGCCACCCAGATCTTGCGCGACAAGCCTCATACCTGGGATACCCGTTCCCTCGCGATACGATACGGGGGCCGGGGACCCGTCGTTAGAAATCGTCATGTGCGCGACGGCGTCAGCATCCGTCCTCTCCTGCCACAAGCGCACATGGACCCGATGCGCCTGCGCATGCTTGGTGGCGTTGGTCGAGGCCTCGCGGATAATCTGCAAAAAGGCAGCGGCGACACGCGCGTCCTCAGGCAGCGCACCCTCAACATCGATCTGCACGCTCACCAGGCCAAAAGCATGGACGATATCGCCCAGTTGCTCTGCCGGTTCGGTGTCGCCCCCGCTGCGCAGATCGGCAGCGATTGAGCGCAGCAGCGGGTCGATCTGCTCGAGCGACTCGTCGTCCAAGCGCCCCTCCTCCAAATAGCGATGAAGGATTGATGGGCGCTGGCCGATCACATCGTGAACGCGGGTGCGCATGCGCAGATAGGCCGCATTGTCGGCAACTTTTTTGACTTCTTCGATCTGGGCCTGGAGCTCTTGGCCCGCAAGCTCAAGCAGGTGGTTGGCCTGCGCCAGGCGGTCATGCGCATGCGCATACTCTGTCACGTCCAGACCGATTATGCGCTCGAACGAACGGCCCGAGACCATAACGTCATCGCACACAAACAGGCGAATCTCGGCGGGAGAAACCTCGACCACCGCACGCGCCTCACCAAAGCGGTCCAGGTTGATCCGCACGCGGTTCTTACCGCCTTCGGGCATTTGCATGCTGAGCTTGCGCAGGTCGTTCCATGTACCGCTCATATCGCCTAGGTCGGTGGGCATATGAAGCTCCGCCAGGTTTTTGCGCATGCAGCGGTTCATGAGCAGTGGACGGCCCCTCGAGTCCAGATACAGGATGCCCACGGGAATCACGTTGATGGTTTCAATCGTCGAGAACGCGGTGATATCCTCTTGGCGGTTACGGACGTCCATCAAGAGCGCCGCGACGGAACGGAACAGGAAGAACGCTCCCTCTGCGATAAGGACAACGGCCCACACCGAGCCCATGGCAAAAACCACCGGCGGTGTCACGGCGCCAACAAGCAGCAGCTCGGCCAGCATGACAGGGCGACGATAGTGCACCATAAGGACCACGCCATAGGCAAAGATCGCAGCATTGAGCCACAGCACTCCGCCCATTGCCCTGGCGCAAACGTCAAGCGGCGCCACCAGATACGAGCCAGACGACGCGAATAAGATGAGCGCCGAAATCATCAGGTGAAGCACAAGGCTCGTCTCGTAGGCGCAAATCACCTTACGGTTATAGGACGAGCGGCGCGATGCGATGAGCGGGACGTGGATCATCTGCAGACACGCAGCCAGGGCAAAGATAACATCGAGCGCAACGGTTTGGGGAAGGATGAACGAAATCTGCATCGTCACTCACCCGCCCTCGGCATCAAGACGATCATGCGCAGCTGGCCGGGCTCGCCCTCAAGGCGGTATGCCACGTTGCGCCCTTGCAGAGCGCTTTCGAGCTCTTGCGCAGCGGGCGTCTGCGAAAGATCTTCATCATCGTTGGAAAAAAGCGTGGCGCGCAGCTCGACACTGCACCGGTCATGGTCGCCCAAGTGATACATAAGCGCCGGATGGTCGGTGGTGTAGGCAAAAAACGCAAAGTCATACACGCAGTCGTACAGGGCGCTTACCGTACTGGCGTGCATCGGGCGCCGTATGGCGATAATCGAAGCGCAATCGACATCGATGGTGCGCAGGTCGCTTGCGAGCTCATTGGCAATGAGTTGAATGCGGTCGCGATCAAAACCGCTCTCCCCGTGCTGCGCCAACGTGAGCGACCCTTTGCGCTTGCAATAGGCGACGAGCATCTTGGCGCGCTGCAGCATGCGGTAACGCTCGTGTGAAGACGCCTCGTCGGTCAACGGTGGCAGCGAGCTCAGCAGGTCGTACATCTCTTCGAACGCGCGGGCAAGCGCCTGGTCCACGTCTTGGACCAGCAAGGTCTCGGCCTCTTGATCTGCCAGATGCGTCTTAAGGTCGTAGTCGGCGGCGAGCAGCTCGTTTTGGCGCTGCAGCTCCATGCGACGATGCGCCAGCTCGCGATTGAGCTCGTTGAGCTCCGAGACGTCCTGGGCAAGCAGGGCCGATCCGCCCAGCAGTGGAAAGGCGCGATACATTACATCGGGATCGGACGCCACGGCAAAGGCGTGAGCGTGCCCGTGTTCCTGGGTCCGCAACTCCTCGCGCACGCCTACCGGCATTGGCTTTGACGCCGGCGTGGCATAGACTTCCTGCAGGTCGCGCGTTAGAACTTTGAGGTCGAGCGGCAAGGTGTCGAAGATGCCGGCGATGTCGTGATACGACGGAATGACACCGCAATCGAGACAGATTTCCATCGCCACCACGCACAGGACGCAATAGACGAGCGAAAAGTTGAGCCTCCATGCCCAGGGCACGCGCAACGCATACGAGACGGCAAAGAATGCGCCACCCAGCAGTACGAGCGCCGCCGTGCCCGAGAAACGCTGGATGCGAAAGGACGAGGACCGGCCCACCAGGATAAAAAAGGCCACAAAGTTAAAGGCCGTCCACACTAAGACAGCGAAATAACCCCAGCCGTACGTGTAATCGTTGCTCCAGGTGTCGCTTGTACGGTCAAAGTGGAAGACCTGCTGGTGAAAATCGTTGGTGAGCACAAATCCGATAAGCAGGATAGCCACAATCCAAAGCGCAGCGCAGTAGCGGCGACCCAGGCGGTGTTGCTCCAGACCCGCAAGGCGCAGACCACACAACTGGTAGAGCAGCGGAATGAGCGTCATGGGCACGTAGTACAGGTACCACAGCACGGTGGCATAGAACGGCGTGAACGACTTGTACTTGAGAATGACTTCGATCATCCAGAGGGCACAGATGGTGGCGACGGCAACAAGGCGGCGGCGCAACACATAGTCCAAACAGCGTAGATAGACCGATACACCCCAGATCGAAAATATAATTGCGGCGACAAGCAACGGGAGAGAGCTCGAGTGGACGAGCGCATCCACGACCTCTTCGGACACCTCGCTATAGGCGGGCACGGCGTTGGAAAGCTTGGGGTCGGAGGCAAACAGCGCCGGCAAGACTGCCAAAAGCATGAGGAACAGCACGGTGATGGCGCCGGCGATAGCAAAGACGCGGTGACGGTACACCTGATGTGTTATACCAACAAGGAATCGCGGCATGGCGAAGAGCCTGCCGCCCCTGGGATCCGCCACGGGTGCGGATCGGGCGGCCGCGTGGCCGATATGTCGCTCGCGGGTACCCATAGTGCTTTTAGTGTACCGACAGGCGGGCCCAAAAAGCGGGCCACATGTCCCAAAATCCGCCGACGGCGAGGGACGTCGCCAGCGACTAGTCGTTTAAGAACGTCCCCAATGACTAAGACAAAATGAGCGAGGATTTTTGGACGCCCAAATGGCGAGAGTGGATAATCTCCCACTTTGAGCCCACAAACAGGCTAAAAACGGGAGATTATCCACTCTCATTCTGCGGGCACTCATTTAAGTACGTCCCC
>CABPDL010000060.1:0-10143 GCA_902406375.1 uncultured Collinsella sp. | reverse complement strand
CCATGAATTGACTGCCGAGCGCCCATCCGATTACGGGCATGCCGGCCTGAAAGCCGCCAAAGAACAGACCGAGCACCACGGCGACTTTAAGGTTGATCTTCTTCATGCCGAGACCCTTGCAGATGGAAACAGCAAAAGCGTCCATCGAAAGGCCAACGGCGAGCAACACGAGCTCTGCGAGTCCCATAGTCTGGCTCCCTCTCTGCGGGCGAGCCCGATTACGCGACTACTCCCTCATTTATATGAGACCCGATGCTACCACATGAGCAGTCAAAGGAGCCCCGTCCCAAATGAGCTACCTAAGCGGTGTTCGCTCATTCTGTAAGCATCGGATTTCGTGGCTGCTGCGGGGACAAACCGTGAGAAACTATTTAGCGTTTATGGAGCGTATACGATGGGAGCGATGCCTTGGATAAGAACGAGCTGCAAAAGCGTATGGAACAGGCCATCCGCCTGACGGCACCTGGTCAGCCGATCCGCACCGCCCTCGACATGATCATCGCCGGTCACCTGGGCGCCCTTATCTGCGTCGGCGACACCGAAAACGTGCTCGCTGCCGGTAACGACGGCTTCCCGCTCAACATTTCGTTCACCTCGAACCGTCTGTTCGAGCTCTCCAAGATGGACGGCGCTATCGTTATCGACGGCGACCTCACCCAGATCCTGCGCGCCAACTTCCACCTCAATCCCGATCCCTCGCTTGCCACGAGCGAGACGGGCATGCGTCACCGCACCGCCGCTCGCATGTCGGTGCTCACCGATGCCATCGTGATCTCGGTCTCGGCCCGTCGTGCCGTCGTCAACGTGTACGTTCACGGTAAGAGCTACGAGATCCAGCCCGTCACCACCATCATGAGCTCGGTCAACCAGCTCGTCGCCACGCTCCAGACTACCCGTCAGTCGCTCGATCGCTCCCTGCTGCGCCTGACGGCCCTCGAGCTCGACGACTACGTTACGCTCGCCGACATTACCGGTATTTTCTCGAGCTTCGAGATCATGCAGCAGGCAAAGACCGAGCTTAAGGATTGCATCGTCAAGCTGGGCAACCAGGGCAAGCTCGTGCAGATGCAGCTCGAGCAGCTCGCCGGCTCCAGCATGGATACCGAGTACGACCTGATGATTCGCGACTATGCGAGCGATTCCTCCGAGGCAAACGCCGAGAAGATCCGCGCCGAGCTTAGCCGCATGACGCCCAAGGACTTGTCCGACCCACAGCATGTGGCGGCGGTTCTGGGCTACGACGACCTGGACGAGGACTCCGTCATGACGCCGCTGGGCCTGCGCACGCTTTCGCGCGTCTCCGTCGTGCGCGACGGCGTGGCCGAGAAGATTGTCGACGAGTACGGCTCGCTGCAGGAACTCATGGACGACATCAGCGAAGATCCGGAGCGCCTGGGCGACTTTGGCGTTAACAACCCTGCCATTCTTGCGGACTCCCTGTACCGCATGAAGGGCACCAAACAGGGGAACGCATAATGGCGCCCGTATGCGCCGTGGTCGTTGCCGGTGGCAGCGGCCAGCGCTTTGGTAACCCCGGTGGCAAGCAGCTCGTCAACGTTGCGGGCCGTCCGCTTATGAGCTGGTCCATCCGCGCGTTTGATCGGAGCGATAAGGTCGGCCACATCGTGGTGGTGTGTCCTGCCGAGCGTCGTGCCGAGATGCGCCGCCTGGCCATCGACCCGTTTGACTATGACACGCCCATCAGCTTTGCCGATGCCGGCAATACCCGTCAGGATTCCACCCGTGCCGGCGTGCATGCGGTTCCGGCAGGCTTTGAATACGTCGCCATTCACGACGGCGCTCGTCCGCTCATCACGACCGAGGCCATCGATCATGCGATCGACGTGCTTGTGGGCGACCGCTCGCTCGACGGTGTCGTGTGCGGTCAACCCGCGATCGACACGCTCAAGATCGTTGACGGCGATAACATCGTCGAGACGCCGCCGCGTGAGCTTTATTGGGCTGCGCAGACGCCGCAGATCTTTAGCGTCGATGCTATGAAGCGCGCCCACGCTGCAGCCATTGCCGAGGGCTTTATCGGCACCGATGATTCTTCGCTGGTTGAGCGCATGGGAGGACGCGTTCGCTGCGTCCAGAGCCCACGCGACAACCTTAAGGTGACGGTGCCCGAGGACCTGCGTCCCGTAACCGCGATTCTGCTCGGCCGCATGGCCGAGGGAGAGGACCTTCCCCATGTTCAGTAACCTGCGCATTGGCCATGGCTACGACGTTCACCGCCTGGTGGAGGGGCGTCGATGTATTATCGGCGGGGTTGACATTCCCTACGAGCGCGGTCTGCTGGGACACTCGGATGCCGATGTGCTCGCGCACGCGTTGGCCGACGCCATTCTGGGCGCCTGCCGCGGGGGAGACATCGGCAAACTGTTCCCCGACACCGATCCCGCCTACGAGGGCGCCGATTCGATGGTGCTGCTTGCCCGTGTGATGGACTATGCGCGCGAGCTGGGCTTTGAGTTTGTCGATGCCGACTGCACCATTGCCTGCCAGCAGCCCAAGATCACCCCACACCGCGATGCCATGCGCGCCAACCTGGCCCATGCTCTGGGCGTTGACGTCGAAAACGTGGGCGTCGCCGCCACTACGACCGAAAAGCTCGGTTGGGAAGGCCAAGGCGAGGGAATTGGCGCCTGGGCCGTCTGCCTGCTACAGAAAACCGTTAAGGAGTAACGAATGCGTATCTACAACAGCGCTACCCATAAAAAGGAAGAGTTCCAGCCCATCGAGTCCGGCAAGGTCCGCATGTACGTGTGCGGCCCCACGGTCTATGACAACATCCACATCGGCAATGCCCGCACGTTCATCAGCTTTGATGTGATTCGTCGCTGGCTCATCGCGAGTGGCTACGAGGTCACGTTCGCCCAGAACCTCACCGATGTCGACGACAAGATCATCAAGCGCGCCAACGAGCAAGGCCGTACGGCTGCCGAGGTCGCGACGGAGTTCTCCGACAAGTTCATCGGCGTCATGCGCGCTGCCAACGTGCTCGATCCCGATGTGCGTCCCCGCGCCACCAAGGAGATTGGCCCCATGATCGCCATGATCAAGACGCTTATCGAGCAGGGCCACGCTTACGCAGCCGATAACGGCGATGTGTACTTTGCCGTGCGCAGCGATCCCAACTACGGCCAGGTCTCGGGCCGCAACATCGATGACCTTATGGTGGGTGCGCGCATCGAGGAGAACGAGGACAAGAACGACCCGCTCGACTTTGCCCTGTGGAAGGCCGCCAAGCCCGGCGAGCCCAGCTGGCCGAGCCCCTGGGGCGAGGGCCGTCCCGGCTGGCACACCGAGTGCGCCGCCATGGTGCACCGCTACCTGGGCACCCCGATCGACATCCACGGCGGTGGCTCCGACCTTGCCTTCCCGCATCACGAGAACGAGTGCGCTCAGGCTACCTGCGCCTGGCACCAGGGCTTCTCCAACACCTGGATGCACACGGGCATGCTACTGGTCGACGGCGAGAAGATGTCCAAGTCGCTCGGTAACTTCTTTACACTGGCCGAGGTCCTCGAGCAGCACTCTGCCGCGGCCCTGCGCTTACTGATGCTGCAGACGAGCTATCGCTCACCGCTCGACTTCTCTTGGGAGCGCTTGGAGGGTGCCGAGAACTCGCTCACGCGTATCGCCGGCACGGTCGAGAACCTGCGCTGGGCTGCAAGCCACGCGACCGCCGACGCCGATGAGGCTGCCGCCGAGGAGTTTGCCGCCAAGGCCGCCGAGACCCGTGCCGCCTTTAAGGAGTGCATGGACGACGACTTTAACACCGCCGGTGCCATGGGTGCCGTCTTTGGCTTTGTGACCGAGTGCAACCAGTATTTGGAGCATGCGGGCGATGCTGCCGACAAGGCCGCAGCCCTGGCTGCCGCCGATACGCTGACCGAGTTGCTCGATACGTTTGGCGTTGAGCTTCCCGAGCCCAAGGTCGAGTTGCCGCTGGGCCTGCTGGGCGTTGCCGCCGGTCTGGTTGCCTACACTGGTGACGATGTGGACGAGGCTGCTGCCAAGATTCTCGAGGCTCGCGCCGAGGCCCGTGCTGCCAAGAACTGGGACCTAGCAGACGCCATCCGCGACCAGCTTAAGGACCTCGGGCTGACGATCGAGGATACGGCCGCCGGCACCCGTATTAAGACTCTCTAGTATTTGTCGACCGTTCGAGGTGCGGCAGATTGCCTTGAAAGAGGAGGGCATAGACCTGGTGGTCATGCCCGACGATTGAAAGGCAAGGTGCCGTGGCTCGGACGGTCGATTCTTGTTTGTTATCTATTTAAGGAGGTCGCTTTATGGCCGACAATCGCAAGCGCGCGTCTCGTGGCGGCAAGCAGGCTGCTTCTGGCTCGCGTCCGATTCGCCGTAATGACCGCGCTGCCGCTCCCAAGGGTCAGCGCGATCGTACCCAGGCCGCACGTCCGCAGCGCGATCGCAACCGCGACGCTGTCCAGGCTCCCAAGGGCGAGTTTATCGAAGGCCGTCGTGCTGCCGCCGAGGCGCTGCGCACTGGTTTTCCCATCAAGTGCGCGCTCATTGCCGAGGGCGGGGAGCGCGATGCCGCCCTGTCGCGTCTGGTCGATGACCTCAACGCCGCGGGCGTCCGCATTAAGTATGTGCCGCGTGCACAGCTCGATGTGCTGTCGAGCCATGGCGCTCACCAGGGCATCGCGCTCGAGGTTGGCAACTTCCCCTATGCCGATGTCGCCGATATCCTCGACCGCGCAGGCGAGGGTCCGGCACTTGTCGTGGTGCTCGACCATGTGACTGACGACGGCAACTTTGGCGCCATCGTGCGCTCCGCCGAGGTCGTGGGCGCCGCGGGCGTCGTCATCGCCAACAAGCGTGCCGCCGGCGTGACCGTGGGCAGCTACAAAACCTCAGCCGGTGCCGTCATGCACCTGCCCATCGCGCAGGTGCCCAACATCGCCCGTGCGCTCGATGACCTCAAGGCCGCCGGCTTTTGGGTGGGCGGTGCTTCCGAGCACGCCGAGGGCAGCTGCTGGGATGCTCCCTTCGAGGGCCGCGTGGCGCTCGTCATGGGCTCCGAGGGCGACGGCATCTCGCGCCTGGTGCTCGAGAAATGCGACTTTTTGACCAAGCTTCCCCAGCGTGGCATGACCGAGAGCCTCAACGTTGCCCAGGCAACGACGGCCCTGTGCTTTGAGTGGCTGCGCCGCAACGCCGGCGAGCTCATGGGGGAGGAGTAGCGCATGTCCAAGAAGAACCGCGCCAAGTCCAAGGCCAAGCGTTTTGGCGAAGGCTCGGCTAAGCCGATTGTCTCGGCCGCGACCTATGGCGTGGGCGGCAATGCGTTTGCGCAGGCCATCGCCGATCCAGTCTCGACGGTGCACTCCAATAAGCCCGAGCTGCTGGTGGTCGACGGCTACAACGTGATCCACTGCACGCCGCGCTACGAAAAGCTCGTATACGACCATTCCGACGATCCGTATTCCAGCGACGTTCACGATATGGCGCGCACCGCCCTCATCAACGACGTCGCCGCCTTTGCCCAGGGCCGCTACGAGGCCGTGATCGTGTTCGACGGCGCGGGCAATATCTCCAGCGAGCGCCCCAACCTGCCGGCCCGCGGCGTGCGCATCGAGTTTTCGCCGACGGGCGTCTCTGCCGATACCGTGGTGCAGAAGCTCTGCATCGAGGCACGCGAGGAAGGCCGCGCGTGCTCCGTGGTATCGAGTGACGGTACAATTCAAGCCGTCGTCATGGGCAAGGGTGTCACGCGTATCTCGAGCCGCATGCTGGTGGACGAGATCAAGCAGATCGATAACGACGTTCACGAGGCAGAGGAAGCTCCGCAGATCAAGATGACCCTGGGTAGCCGCCTGAGCCCCGAGGCGCTGGCCAAGCTCAAGGCTCTGCGCGGGAGGTAGGGGAGTTGGCGGGGCGATGCTGTCTCGCTAACTCCATTCAGCGATGTCGATCATTCTTTCGAGGCGCCATGTTAGCGCCTCTTTTAGATAAGGCAGTCTTGCTGTAAGAGCGTCGTTTTTGGATAGGATTTCGATTGCCTCGTCAACGAAACCCTCGAGCCTGTCGTCGTCAAACCAGCTCATATCCTCAACAAGCAGCATTTGTTTCGCGGGGCTTGAATGAAACTGCGCGCTGGTAAAACTGTGCTCTCCTGCCTTAAGCTCCTCTAGAGAAACGTTGCACCAGAGCGATGATCCCGAATCGAAGATGGGGGCAGGTCTGCAGGCTAGCGTGTTGACGTTTCGCACAAGGCCAAAGTTACGCCAATGGCGATCATAGTTGGCAATGATGTCATCGCATACAATCATGCGGTCAAGGGTATTCTTGACGCCTGTTACCCCGAGCTTCTCGCAGTTTGCTACATATCGCTCGTAGTCGGTTAGTCTTTCATCTGCGTTTGTGTACTGGTTTACATAGAACGCAGGGACATATTCTTCTTCGTCAGTTAAGAAGACATTGCATGTGCTCAAGGCAGAAGTACCCGCGCCTTCGAGCGAATAGGGTACATAATCGCAAGCGTTTAGGATGCGACGGTGAAGTGCGGTCGCCACCATCTCGTTATAGGGTTCCTGGTTTAGATGCGCACCTGCCTTGTGGAGGATTCGACGGTCACCCTCGCATGTCCAATACTTCTGAAGATTGCCGTCCGAGGTGTTATCGGGCTTTGCGGCAGCCGCCTTGCCCTCTGGGGCGAAGGGCGCGATGGACAGAGAGACGTCCTCAAAAGCATTATTGAAGAAATTGATATCTTCCCACGCGAGACCGGAGTCTTCGGGCCTAATCCAATACTGGTCGGATAGGGAGAGGCCGAGATTTCGCTGGATGAGTTCGTCGGGAACATCGACTGCTGCTTCTGCCAACAGGGATGCAAGCCCAATGCGCGCGAGCGGGATACCGCGGCCTCGCCACCAAATGCGGAAAGAGTCGAGCGACACGGGACTATTGGGGCCAAGTACTCCAATAGGGGCGTGGGCGTAATCGATGTCGGCACCGATGTGGGTAAAGTCTTTTCGCGATGTGCTGTAGACCAGCTGGACGACTTCGTGCGTGCGGTTCATGAGGGTAAACGTAATCTCGCTTTTTCCATGGCCTCGACGGGGGCGTCCCCCCGTTTTGGTCACGGAGCGGAGTCGTGCGTTGACGCTGTCTTTGTCGATGAGCCATACACCAGAAGCCTTGCGTGCCTCAAGCGCTCCGTTTTTTATGAGCTCTTGCACCCTGCGCGGGGTGATGTCGAGTAGCTCTGCAGCTTCCTTCGTGGTCAACATCGCGAAACCCTTCGCCAGAACGAATAGTTTTATCTTCTTCATTGTAATAAAAACTATTCGTTCTGACGAATAGTTTTGAGATGTGGTCGGTCAAAGGGCCTGTTGCGCCTCGTCCGCAATTCCTTTATTCTAAACAGGCTTCGCGCGAAAGCGCCAAGTGTGCCAGTGTGGCGCAACGGTAGCGCAACTGATTTGTAATCAGTGGGTTGCAGGTTCGATTCCTGTCACTGGCTCCATGAGAGTTTCGGGCTCTGTTCCCTTGTGGGACAGGGCCCGTTTCTTGTATGTGCCGGAATCGAACCTGCGAGGGCGCGAGCGTCAAGCGAACGCGGAGCGTTCGTAGCGAGCGGGCAAGGATGCCGGCAGGCATCCGAAGCCGGAGCGGATTCGCGAAGCGAATACGCGGACTTCCTGTCACTGGCTCCATGAGAGTTTCGGGTTCTGTTCCCTTGTGGGACAGGGCCCGTTTCTTTTTAGGTAGGCGCCTACGTGGTCTGGCTCCATTTTCCCGTCACCTGCAATAACCAAGCAATGCTTGGTCGTTGGATATAGCTTTGTAAAAGAGAATGGAGTCAACAAAGCCAACGAAAGGAAATCGTTGGCATAGGGTCTACGGAAAGGAAAAAGACCATGATTTACTCTCTTTGCGACATTGCCGGCAGGAACAGGGCAACAGGTAAGCCGATCGTCAGTACTTGTGTCATGGATATGCAGGTGCAGCTGCTGCGCTACTTTCGCGATTATGGCTTGGATAACGATCCGGATTGGCGCGAGTCCCTCGATGTCATTCTCGAGTCGCAACGAGAAGACGGTTGTTTTCCTCTGAGCAGCGATTGCCATATGCCCAGTGATGCACGTGTCGATTTTCTCTATCGACCTACGTACGCTTGCTGCCAGATCATGATGCGAGCTCTGCTGGGTGGAAAGCTATCGGACGAGCAGGGGCAACGCGTCAAAACTGCCCTGTCTCGCGGCCTTGCTTTTTCCTGCGGGCGCGGCCTTAATGGCCACGGTATCGAAGATCTTGAGCGGCAGTGCGAGGACGTTGCCGATTTTGGCCATGCGGGGATTACGGAAATAGCTGAGCGTTATCCCATGCTGTGCCCTGAGTTTTTCTCCCTTATTAATAAGATTGGAGACGAATACGTTGAGCGCATCGCCAATGGAGATGTGATTTACTACTTTGGATCAAATCTTGCACAGAAGATTTTGACGGCGGCAGAGTCCCTGGGCCGGACCAATTTGTCGCTCGACAAAATCCAACGCTATCTTGAGATGGACTCGAAGAGAAAAAATCGATAGGTTAAAGATTAGAAAGGCGGGCGCCGCCAATGCTGCTTGGACAGTACATAAAAAGAAACATGCCAGATGCGGTCGAGCTCAACGATATGATTTCCCGTCCAGGCGAGGGATATGCTATTAGCCAGATGTAGGTAGCGCCCGTCGACACGGTGGCCTTGCGGATGCATATCAAGGCGTATGCAAATGGACCCGATGGTCCATATTTGGAGGGACGCCTAGCGCTCTACCATCAGGTGCACGAGCTTTTTGCGCTGCTTGCAGCTGAGCCGTCTAACAAAGGCATGAAGGGCTACGAACTCAAGGATTCCTTTATTGGCGGTGAAGAGGCGGACTTGATTATGCTCACCGTTTCCCACGAAGAGCGCTCGCAGGAAGACATCGCCTATAACGTTTTGCTGTGCAGCAAGAACGCGGTGGGGGAGCGCCGTGCCAGGATTCGCGATGGCGTGCGTATCGGCGGCATGTGCGTGGCCGAGGAGTTTGGGTATCGCGGCGAATTCAGGTCCTCGGTACACCCGCTGGCGCTGCCGCTCAATTTGAGCGAGGTCTACGTGCTTATGGATGCGCTGGCTGCCTATGAGCGCGGATGCAGCCGGTTTGATCCCCATGGTAGGACGGCCCGGCGTATTGCAGGCATGATCAAGCGCGAGCTGAGCGGTTACGCTAAGGAAAAACTTGGTTCGCGTTTGGAGGGGATGGGCTTTGCTCAACTGGAGGAGGTCGACCCCATGTTTGTTCCCGATATTCCAGGGGATAAAGCGCCTGAGGGCAGATCTTCGCAGGTTGCCAATTGGCTCTTATATGAAAAGGCTGGTCGCTGGGCGCGTGTGTGTCTTGCGGGTGGCGGGAGCGTGCAAGGGATTATCTTGCCGCGAGCTGAGCTTGGGCGCTTCTTTGCGAGTCGTCCACAAGTGGCGAGGGACGATGCAGCCCAAGCGGATTCACGACCCAAGTGTGTCGTCTGGCGAAGCGATGATGACTACGACGTTATTGACTGGGCAGATGTCGTGGATGTAAGGCGAGAATAGATAAATGTCTCGATCTGTAACACGAAGGGGCGGAAAACCGTTCGTACTGTTACAGAATGAGACGTAAGCCAGAGTCTCTGCGAAACATCTCGATCTGTAACAGATAGGGGAGAAAATGTTCTCTAAATGTTACAGATAGAGACAAAGGCGGGAGCGGGCCCAGCCGTTTACCTTGAGCGTGGATTTCTGGACGTGCGAGCGTGGAAAATCTCCCGCCTAATGAATGAGCGTGGATAATCTGCCACTTTGGGTTCGAAGCCGTGCTAAAAGAGGGAGATTATCCACGCTCGATTTCAAACGGGAGAAAATCCACGCTCGTTCGTGCCGGAAAAGTCCGATCGCGACCTATGTAATAGTGCAAGAAGGTCGTTATCGAAGGTCGATGCTGTAGGCGTACTCCACCGTGCCAAAGTGTTCCCTTGGGAAATGTCACCAGTGCAGCCAAATCCACCGTCCTTCATATCTAAACTCAACAAAACTGCAGGTCAAAGGCATATAGATACGCCCGGCACCGTGTATCTAGAGGTTTTCGTTGACAGCCCCCAAGG
>CABPDL010000059.1:0-10690 GCA_902406375.1 uncultured Collinsella sp. | reverse complement strand
ATATTATACCACGGTGGCATCACCTATATGTCAATTCTGGTCTAACAGAGCCATTAAAATCGAGATGCATTGACCATTCCCCAACGGGGTCACGCCGCAAATCCACATGAGCATCGAGGCTGGAAGCGGAAGCATGGAATTGGCCCCGATCTGTATGTAGATCGCTACAACGTTGACAAGCAACAGCATGCCAATCGGACCGAAGCCGGACCCAAAATAGGAAACAACGATTACGCAAGAAACCACGTATGCAAGGCAGGCGGCGGCAGCAAGAACAAGTCGATAGCAAAATACATGCAGGTTGAAATACTGCTGAGCATCCAAAACGATCGCGCAGTTAAGACAGTACAAAACGACACTCGTCAGGATAAACGCGCCCAAAAGGGCGAAAGAAGACAGCATCGCTCGCGCAACGATAGCGCACACACGCTTCCCTCCCCGGGCCTCCGACAGCCCCCACGGTTCCTCGACAAAGCCCGAACTGACAAAGCGCGGCACAATACAAGCAGCAATGAACGGAAAGAACAATGCATGGGCCAACGGGGCTACGTTGAACAGCAGACCGCGAAAAACCTCTGCATTACCAAATAGAAGGACATCCTCCGCCGATAGCGGAAGCGTCGGGTCTGGGAAAAAGCCCAAGAAACTGTTCTCACGGAGGCTACAGAACCACATCGGGAAAGAATTAAGCTGCAATATCACCATGTACGCATAAATTACCAGGATTAAGGCGTACGCCCATTTGCTCACATGCTTCAATTCTGACTGGAGAAGTCTTTTAATCTGACGAGCCATTGAGCACACCCCCAGCGCGAAAGCTCAAGAGAGCGTAAATCAATACCGATAGACAGCTGGCTGCCACGCCATATCCCAGAAGCGTCAGCTGCCCCATATCGCTATACCCAAGGGCACATCCGACTCCAAGGTACGGCCCCGGAAGGAAGAAGATCCATCGCAAGGATGGTATAGGTGCCTGAAGGAAGGCTCCGTAGAGCGTCAAGCTCATGACAAATCCGACTATCACCACGGCCCCGCTCAATACAGCGCTGCCCGTTATCCGATAGATGGTCACCGTCTCCAGCGCAACCGATATCACCAATACGGCGTTGACTATCATTGCAGGCAAAAATACAGTTAGTATGTTGTGCGAGTAGTTATGCCCTCCACGTATTATGGCTATTGCAAAAAGAAGAAGGCAAAGCGCACTATACGCTGCGCCAATTATTAAAGCAGACGAAAATGCATGGGCTAGAGCCCCATAAAAGCGGTTGAGACCTCTTGCCGAAGAAATTCGGTGCCCCTCTTTATAGCCATGCTCCTGTAAAAGCACCAAACAAACGATGAGTGGAACGAACAGGGATGTACCGGCAAAAGCGCTGCGCACAAGGGACTCATCGGGTGCAGAAGGATCGATTACATTCCAGATGAAACCAATATCCTCCCCAAAAACGCTATTGCCACAGGCGAGCAACGTTGTTCCGTTTTTTAGAAAGATGCCGAAGAGAAGGCCGAACGCCAGCATAAGCGCAAGACCAAACTTCGCCGGAAATATCCTGTGCAAACGCATCATATCTGCCTTTATGGGATGGATCGCCCGCTTCATAGCGAGACCGCCTTCACCAAGCGCCTGTAATACTCTTTTAGGGACGACGCCTCATCCCTTATGACGTCCATCGATTCCTTTTTTATCAGTTCGCCGTCATGAATAAACAGGCAGCTTGTTGCAACCGATGCCAACTCATCCAAATCATGGCTAGAGATGAGCATGGTCTTACCCTGCTCTCGATTCAATCGACCGATAAGGGCCCATATACTCTCGATGCCCAACGGATCCAATCCATTTGCCGGCTCATCGAAAATTAGTACGTCGGTGTCGCCCAACAAAGCCGTAGCTATATCCAGTCGCCGTTTCATTCCCAGAGAAAAACTGCTCACGCTCTTTTTCTCATCGGCATCCAGTCCAACTAGGCTCAAAACGCGAGGAATCTCACAATTCTCATCAAGCCCCCATTCCGCACATCGGATTTGAAGATTCTCAACCGCGCTGAGAGATTGGTATGCTCCGCTGGAATCTGGCACATAGCCGACACGCGTCCGCATCAGGCTCAGCTCTTTTTTCGACTTGCCTCCAAAGAGTTCCACGCTCCCCGACGATGGCTCGCAGAGGCCCAGCACTATTTTAATAAGCGTGCTTTTGCCCGCCCCGTTTGCACCAACAAGGGCGCAAAGCTCAGATTGATTCACCTCAAAGGAAACGTCATGCAACACACGCCGTTTTCCATAGCGCTTTGACACCTTTGATAGCTTTATCGCTGATGCGTTCATTGGCCTCCCGTTCCGCTTGATAGCAAAACCGCTCATATCGTTCCTTCTTCCCTTTATCGTTTTTCATTGTTGTTATTGTTTTTCGATAACTACTATTTGTCAAGATAATCTAAAAGAAAGAACCCGTGTTAGACACGGGTCCCTTCACGCTGATATTTCGTTTTAGTTGTTCGCCTTAAGCTACTCGTCGCTCAAATCGACAGCGAAGACTGATGTCGGAAGCGATGCCTCATTGCCTCCGCCATCCCGCATCTGCCTAACGGCATTTTTCGCGCGTTCGACAATAAGCTCCTCAAGCTCTTTCTCGCTCACGCGCTGAATAATATCTCCCGGTTGACAATCAAGCTCATCACAGATATCGAGGAGCGTCTTTAGGCGAATAGCTTTTATCTTTCCGTTTCTAAGCTTTGAAATATTAGCCGGAGTATGCCCCGTCGCCCGAATCAGATCAGCACTGGTCTTTCCGGTCTTAAGCAGCTGCGTCTCAAGCTCGATGATGAGATAGCTCATGTTTCCTCCTACACAAGCTCGTCAGACTGCTCTTGGAGCAGCGAGGCATAACTCCAGATCGCCGAGATAAATAAACAGACAACTGCGCCGATAAACGACCCCGCATCAAAGGTAGCGCCTTGGCAAATCTCAATAACGAAGGAATGAGGCACGATGTAAAGCTCCAGTCCGCCAATGGTGAGATTGACCGATCCATAGGCACCAACAAGCGAAACCGCGGCGTTAACAGCAAAGGCAAGCGCGAGAACACGGATAAGCCGCACATGCGTCTTGGTAAAGGGCGAGACGCCTCGCGAGATGTTACGGCTGATCCCGCACAGAACGACAAGCGAAATACCCATAACAAGCGCCATGCACAGTCCGCTTGGGATAACGATGCACCCGCCATCGAGAAGCGTCACGACACCGAAAGAATCGACAGAAGCAACGTTTGCAACCGCATACCAGATCACGTAAACAACCAACGCGGCAAAAGCGACGAGCATCCCTGCAAAAACGGCTGCCATGCAAAAACCAAGCTTCCTGATATTTTCGCCCGCCTTGGCCATACGCTGAACGCTGTTGGACATACACTCACCCTCATCGACTCTATCGTTATTCGAACAGTTTATCGAACAACGATATGGATTGCATGCGGAAAGCCCCGCCAGTGCGCATGGGCCATTCACTAATCAGAAGAGATGAGCGTGGATTTTTGGACATGTATCGAACGAGAGTGGACAATCTCCCACTTTGAGGCCGCCACCGGGCCTAAAACGGGAGATTATCAACTCTCATAGTCATCAAAGCTCGCGAGCTCTTACTCGGCCGCCTCGCGCAAGGCCGACATCGTTGCCGCATATTGCTGCTGCAGCGCATGCATTCCCTCGCGAGCGCCGTCAACGGCATCGGCGCCGCGCAGCGCTTCGGTCACCACAACCGCCGGCTCGTACAGATTATCGAATCCCAGGTTCTGGCTCACGCCCTTGAGCGTGTGCGCTGCCATAAACGCACCTTCGGCGTCTCCTGCCGCCATGGCGGCCTCCAGCTTGCCCATGCTCTCGTCATCCAAAAACTTGAGGGCAAAGCGGGCAAGCATTTCCCCGCCCATCAGCCGAGCGCACGCGTCGTCATAATTAGCGCCGATCTTCTCATACGCCTCACGCATGGAAATCATGGATTAAAAACTCCTTTGGTCAAACTAAATCGTGGGAAACGCGACGACGTCGGCGGGGCGTGCCAACGTCTCGGCAATTTGGTCTTGCACCTCGAGCAGGCAATCGAGCAGCAGCGGGTTAAAGGTGCCGCACTTACCGTCCAGGATCATCTGGATCGCCTCCTCGTGCGGGATAGCGTCCTTGTACACGCGCACGCTCGTCAGTGCATCGTACACGTCAGCCACCGAAACCACCTGCGCGGCGATGGGAATTTCGTCGCCCTTAAGGCCATCGGGATAACCCTTGCCGTCCCAGCGCTCGTGATGCCAACGCGCAATCTGGTACGCATATTCCATAAGCGCATTGCCGGCGTGATGGCTGCCCAGCTCGAGCAGCATGTTGGCGCCAATCGTGGTATGCGTCTTCATAATCTCGAATTCCTCGGGCGTGAGGCGCCCGGGCTTGTTGAGGATCGCATCGTCAATCGACATCTTGCCGATATCGTGCAGCGCCGAAGCCAGGGCGATCGTGGAGCGTTCCTCATTGTCGAGGGAGATCGTGCCGCTACGCTGGACCAGATAGCCAAGCAGCAGCTCGGTCAGCTTTTCGATGTTCGTAACGTGCCTACCGCTCTCGCCGTTGCGAAGCTCCATGACGCCGGCCATGATGTCGATGAGCATGCGACTGTTCTTGACGCGCTCGTTGTACTGTTGGGACAGCAGGTTCGTCAGGCGGCGCTGTTTGGCGTACAGGCGGATGGTGTTGCTTACGCGGCGGCGCACGACACGGGAGTCAAACGGGCGGTTGATATAGTCTGAGGCGCCCAGCTCGTACGCGCGCAGAACCGCATCATCGGAATCTTCGCTCGAAATCATGATGACAGGCAGATTATCGATACCCGATCGGCGCGACAGATCGGCCAGCACCTCAAAGCCGCTTATGCCCGGCATCACAATGTCCAGCAGCACGAGCGACAACTCATCGCCATAGCGGTCGACCATGTCGAGCGCCGCACGACCGTTATCGGCCTCGAGGATGCAATGCTCGTCCTTGAGCATCTCGCTGAGAATGGCTCGGTTCATCTCGGAGTCATCGGCGATAAGCACCAAAGGCTTTTCGCTTTGGAAGGCCTCGATGGAATCGGCATCGGTCACGACCGTACCGGCTTTTGCCTTAGCGCGGCTCAGTAACTGAGCAGCGCGGCCAACGCCCTCATCGACCGTCTCGCCATGAATGCGAACGCCACCAACACATGCCGTCAAGCTCACGTACTCATGGCCCGGAATAATCGTGGAACGAACGGCATCGGACACCTGATGCAGGCGACGGGTGAAGTCATCGGAGGGAATATTGGGCATGACAACCACAAACTTGTCGCAGCCATAGCGCACAAGCTCGTCAGTCGAACGGATTCCGCTGCGTATGGCTGTCGCCACAGCACCGAGCGCAAGGTCGCCGGCATGACGGCCACACGTATCGTTGAAGGCCCTAAAATCATCAACGTCGATCATCGCAACGCCGGCATTCATGCGGGCGCTGCGAAGCTTTTCCTCGTAATATCGGCGATTGCGCACACTCGTCAGCACGTCGGTGTAGACAAGGTCCTCTTCTGCGGCCTCTTGCTCATCGATCGGACGCACCATCAGCAGGACATGAGGCTCGCCCTCGACCTTCAGAGGGCGCAGGCGAGCGCGGTACTCAGTACCATCATTGAGCAGCTGCTCCGACACCTCATCGGAGTCTGCCAAGGCCTCAAGACTCGACTGACGCAGACAAGGGCAGCGATCGCCGGCGAGCAAGCAGTTAGGCTCCCTCTTAATCTGATCGGCCGACAGCAAACGCACCACGGGGTAGGTCTTCGCGACACGGGCGACCTCAGCGGCAGCCTCCTCGTCGGTTAGATTGACCTCGTGATTATTGAGCATATGGGGCCCTTTCGATAGTTTCGCATGGTAGCGGTGGGTTCCAAATGCTACAAGGGTAACACCTTGTCGATGCAGGTAAGTACGTGAATGCTGTTACATTTTTATGAGTTGGCAGGCGGCGCGATTGAAGTCGCAGACGTGAGGTTTTGAGCACATTTGTTAACACGGCCGAAACGTTTGCGGGTGAAGCCTGCTTTGGCCATTGCGAGTGTTAGAGCCCCAGGATGCCACGGACAGCCCGGGCAGCCGCTGCCGGGCGATCGCGCAGACCGTTATGCGCACCCGGGATCGTCACGAGAGGGCAATCGAGATATTCGGCAGCCGCTCGCGTGCCAGCCTCGCGGGGCGTGCCAATCGAAAGCTCGCCCAGGAGCACGGCGGCCACCGTTTTTGACGCGCGAACGCTATTCCAATCGGGAACGCGGGTCATAGTAATCCCGTATTCGTTCGCCATGAAACTGCGGCCGTTGCGCAGGGCATACTTGGCTTCTGCCTCGGTTAACTTGGGGGCCTCAGGGTCCGAATCGCCGATGGCGCCCAGGAAGGCCCGTAATGCCCTGGAGACCTTTCCCGCGGCGATCATCTCGAGCAAAACTGGGGCCGCGCCCAGGCCGGCACCATCATCCGTCACGGCGGGTTCATGCAGAATCGCACGCGAGATTATGGCGGGGTTTGCACGGAGAAGCTCCAGGGTCACCAGCGTACCGGCACTGTGCGCGAGCACGTTTGCCGGAGCGCCGATATGCTCAATAACGGCCTGCAGGTCGGCGGCTTGGGCGGCGAGGTCGTAGCGTCCGTCTGCAGCGTCGCCGCTCTCGCCGCAACCGCGGCGATCGTAGGCAATGACGCGGTAGTCACAGGCGAGCTCGCGGGCGATGGCGTCAAAGAAGACGCCGTCGACGCAGGCGCCGTGCACGCACACCAAGGCGGGCGTATCGGACGATACAACCGGGCCGGCATACTCGCGACAGGCGATCGTGGTGCCCGCATTCTCAACCGTAAAATCCATACTGTGTTCCCATCGTCAATGCCCATCCAGTTGCCCGTCAGTACGGTTGGATAGACCCGCATTGCTTTACGCTTTGTTAACAGATTAACTGTACCCGACCTGAGGCTTTTCATGGCACGTCATAATGAGCGACGTGCAAAAACGAAACTTGTAAAGCAAGAGCCCGCACCTTGCTTCGGAGCCGATGCTATGCTTAGGCACAATTGTCTTGAGGAGCATATGTCTATGTCTACGTTTTTGAATGCCAGCCCCATCTTTGGGCCCGTTCGCAGCCGTCGCCTTGGTCTCTCGCTCGGCGTCAACATGATGCCGGCCAGCGGCAAAATCTGCACGTTCGACTGCATTTACTGCGAAAACGGCCTCAATGCCGAGCGCCCCTGCCACGAGCCGTATAACACGGCTGCCGTGGTGCTCGACGCGCTCGAGGCAAAGCTGCGCGAGATGGCAGCCGAGGGCGAGCTCCCCGATGTGATCACCTTCGCAGGCAACGGCGAGCCCACCGCCGCGCCGGAGTTTCCGCAGGCCATCGCCGGCGCCGTCGCGCTGCGCGACGAGCTTGCCCCAAACTCCAAGATCGCCGTGCTCTCCAACGGCACACGCGCCGACCGTCCCCAGGTACACGATGCGCTCATGATGGTCGACGACAACATTCTTAAGCTCGATACCGTCGACCCGGCGTTTATCCAGCTGCTCGACCAGCCTGTTGGCCCCTACGACGTCGAGCACCAGATTGAGACGTTCGAAAGCTTTGACGGTCACGTTATTATCCAGACGATCTTTTTGACCGGTGAGTATCAGGGCAAGCCCATCGACAACACCGGCGAGGAGTACGTTGCCCCCTGGCTCGTGGCGCTTGAGCGCATTCGCCCGCAAGAAGCGACCATCTACACGGTGGCGCGCGAGACACCGGTCGCCGGCCTTGCTAAAGCGGCGCCCGAGGTGCTCGACGCCATTGCCGCGCGCGTCCAAGCCCTCGGCATTCCCTGCCAGGTGAGCTACTAGCGCGCAGCTGCCCTGTGAGTGGGCTATACTAGCTGCGAATGAAAGGAAGTTAGCCATGTTTGACAATGGACCCGTGCCCGGCCGCAACGACGCTTGCTGGTGCGGCAGCGGCAAGAAATACAAGAAATGCCATAGCGCCTTTGATGAGCGCCTCGAGCGCTTGTGGGAAGAGGGCTGGGAGGTTCTGCCCCGCACGCTCTACAAGACACCCGCCGACATCGAGGGCATCAAGCGCTCGGCCGCCATCAACGTGGGCGTGCTCGACTACGTAGGCGAGCACATCGCCGCGGGCATGACCACCAACCAGATCGACCAGATGATCTACGACTACACCATCGAACACGGTGGCACGCCGGCTGACCTCAACTATGAGGGCTACCCCAAGAGCGTGTGCACCTCGATCAACGACGTGGTCTGTCACGGCATCCCCTGCGATACGGACGTGCTGCACGAGGGCGACATCATCAACGTCGATTGTTCCACGATCTTGGACGGCTACTTTAGCGATTCGAGCCGCATGTTCTGCATCGGCAAGGTCTCTGCCGAGCGCCAGCGTCTGGTCGACGTCACTCGCGCCAGCGTGGAAGCGGGTCTAGCCGCCGTCAAGCCATGGCTACCGCTGTCCGTGATGGCCGAGGCCGTGCAAAAGACGGTCGAGGACGCCGGTTTTAGCGTGGTGCGCGAGTACGGCGGACACGGCATTGGCAAGGAGTTCCACGAGGACCCGTTTGTAGGCTTTACCACCGAGGCGCCCGATGTGGACACCATCATGGCTCCGGGCATGGTCTTTACCATCGAGCCCATGGTCAATGCCGGAGCGCCCGACATCAAGATTAGCAAGGGTGACGGTTGGTGCGTGCGCACCAAGGACGGCAGCGATTCGGCCCAGTGCGAGGTACAGCTCGTGGTGACCGAGGACGGCTACGAGCTGCTGAGCTGGTAGCCGTGGATGCGCCGGATGCTGACGGGCACGCTCGTCTAGCATCCGGCGTTTTTGTTTGAACGTTTTGCCTGATAAAACCCGCCAAAATAAACCTGTCCCTTTTTGGCGGGTCAAGCGGAAAGGACTGCTTGTGAACATCTTGGTTTTGCTGCCCGTCAACGACCACCATCGCGCAATTCTTGAGTCGAGCGCTCCGGGCGAGGACTTTATCTACACGAGCGCCGACGCTATCACGCGCGAACAAGTCGCCAACGCCGACGTGATCTTGGGCAACATAGACCCTGCCCTACTTACCGCATGCGAGCACCTCCAGCTGCTGCAACTACAGACCGCGGGCTATGACGATTACTTGGCCGCCGGCACCGTGCCAGCCGACGCCAAACTGTCTTGCTCGGTGGGCGCCTACGGCCAGGCCGTGAGCGAGCACATGTTTGCCATGGTCCTTTCCATGATGAAGTGCCTGCCCGGCTATCACGACTTGCAGCGCGAACATCGCTGGGAGGATTTGGGGCCAGTTACCTCGCTCAAAAACGCCAACGTGCTGGTGCTGGGCGCGGGCGATATCGGCGGTCACTTTGCCACGCTCTGCCGCGGCATGGGCGCGCACGTCCGCGGCATCAAGCGTCATCCACTCGTCTACCCCGTTGTGTTTGAGGACATGGACGGCATGGACGCCCTACCTGAGCGCCTGGCAGAGGCCGACATCGTCGCATCCTTTATGCCGAGCACGCCCGAGACCCGCGGTCTGGCGAACGCCGAGTTCTTTGCCGCGATGAAACCAGGTGCCTTCTTTGCCAACGGCGGCCGCGGCGACCTTGTGGTCACCGATGACTTGGTTGCCGCTCTGGAGTCGGGACATCTCGCCGGCGCCGCGGTCGACGTCACCGACCCCGAACCGCTGTCCGCGACAAGCCCCCTGTGGGATGCGCCCAACATGCTCATCACGCCGCACGTCTCCGGCTGGTTCCACCTGGCAGCCACGCTCAACAACGTCGTCGACATCGCCGCGGAGAATCTGCGTCACCTGCAGGCCGGTGAAACCCTGCGCTGCTGGATCGAGCACTAATTGTTCCGGCGTTTTGCCAAACGCCGGAACCCCTCGACGCTGCGAGCCCGCCAGAGCGGCAATCTGACGTTCAATCGTCGGGCATGGCCAGAAGGCCAATGCCCTCCTCTTTCAAGGCACCTTGCTCGCCCAGACGGGCTCTCGCTGACTTTTTCTCTACCCGCAAAGCTTTAGGGACTCAGCGGCTTGTAATGCCGCTGGCATATGCCCAGATAAAACTTGCCAAAATGAACCTGTCCCTTTTTGGTAGGTTTTAGAGCTCAACGCTTTCGGCGCCGTTGATGTTCAGGTCACGCTCGTAGAAGGCCGTGAGGGCGCGGATGGCGTATACCACGTCGCGCACGCCACCGGTCTCGTAGCTAGAATGCATGGCCAGCTGAGGCAGGCCCACGTCCACGGCATGCATGCTCGCCTGCATATTGGACAGATTGCCGAGCGTGGATCCGCCGGCCATATCGCTCTTGTTGGCGAAGGCCTGCGTGGGTACGTCGGCGTCATCGCAGATGGCCTGGAACACCGCGCGGCTAAAGGCATCGGTACAGTAGTGCTGGTTGGCGGCTTCCTTGATGACGATGCCGCCGTTGAGCACCACCTGATTGCGGGCATCGCACTTCTCGGCGTGGTTGGGGTGCACGGCATGTGCATTGTCGCAGCTTACAAGCATCGAGGCGGCAAGTGCGCGATGGTACGACTCGTCGTCAAAGCCCAGCGATCCGTTAATGCGGCGCAGCGCGTCGGCCAAGAACGTCGACATGGCGCCCTGCTTGGTCTCGG
>CABPDL010000058.1:0-10718 GCA_902406375.1 uncultured Collinsella sp. | reverse complement strand
GGCCAGCCCGTGGGAGGCCAGGGCGCCGCTGACCGGTGGACGGCACCGAGCCGTCGCAAGACTTGAAGAAGGGGGAGGCCTTGCGGCCTCCCCTTTTTTGCGTTTACGGGGCGTAAATGACTCAATTACACCAGACGATCTTGTTGTTTTCGGTATTGAGCCTTTATTTAAAGAAAATAAATCGTATAACAAGGGCAACTGCTATGGCCGCAATGATCAAAAGCAGAATTGTCAGCTGATGCTGCTTGCGTCGTTTACTTGACGAAACGAAGATTGATTTTCCCTGTTTTGGCGTTTCGAGATAGCGAGCTGAATGCGTCAAGGTTTGCTTGGGTCGAGGCCCTCTTTGTTGATGAGCGGCGGATGCTTTCATCGGCTCATCGCTAGCTGCGCTGTTTTTAGATAATGGTGCGTCTTTCAGATATACAGGGTCTCCCGAGGCAACGCCCATATGTTTACGTCCCGTTTGGGCATCCTCGAGCGTTTGATATCGATTTCTCGTCACATAATCGGGCTCAGGATCATTAATGGGCTCTTGCGAGATGTGGGGGCGATGGAACCGTGGCGGCTGCGTAGAAGTATCTTCGCCCTGCGTCGGCATAAACATATTGTTCTGGTTTTGGTCGTCCATGATGCCCTTTAGCTCGTTACCAACAACGTGTACGCGCTCATTGTAAGCCCCTTGTTATTTGTAGCTGCGAACATACTTCTTATTTAAGCTCTGGTTCAAAGAACCTTAACCTTACTAAGACCTGAGTCATACACACTTAGATATGCTTATAGTACTGGACTCAAAAAACTTTATAGTCGATGTATATATGAGCACTGGGTGGGCATATATAAGAGCGTCAAAAGAAGTCCCAGTCACCTAGAAGATGGCTCGGCAGTCCTTAAAAGGAGTGGTAAACATGGCAAGCATGGTTCCTTATCGTTCGGTTTTTGGCGTTCGTCCTTCTGCTAGCTCGCTGTTCGATCTGTTTGATGATATGACCGACCTTGCAAACAACTCGATTGCCTCCAAGGCGTTCCCCGTTGACGTTGAGGACAAGGGCGATGGCTACGAGGTCAAGGCGTATCTGACCGGTGTCGCCAAGGATGACATCGACGTTGAGCTCAATGAGGGTCGCCTGTCCATCAGCGTGAACGTCGAGGAGAGCGCCGAAAACGAGGGTAAGAACTTCCTCCAGAAGGAGTTCGGCTCGTACAGTGCGACGCGCGGCGTGTATCTGAAGGACGCTTCGAGCGAGGGCCTTTCGGCTAAGTATGCTGACGGCATCCTGACCGTTACGGTTCCCAAGATTGTCGAGAAGAAGAACGTCACGAAGATCTCTATCGACTAACGATGGCTCTGCTTCAATCGAGAGTATGAGTTAAGGGGGCTGGGAAGTGATTCCCAGCCCCCTTTTGTTGTCTTGAGGGGCTATTGAATGGTTGTCGGTTGATACTGGCTTGCAGGGCGTATCGAGAGCTTCCGTGGCCCTTGAAGACGGGTGGCAGAACTGCCGAGTTCATCATCGAGACTTGCATCAAGCGCGTTGGCATAGCTTTTGACGGTAAGGCTTGGACGATTATTGTCCTGGCTGATATGCATGGCGATGAGCTGTTCGGTGCGATCGGTAACAAGTTCGCGCGCGGCTTCGGCGGCCTGGTTGTTGGAGAGGTGTCCCTTTGTGGACAGGATGCGCTCCTGAAGAAAGCGGGGGTACGCTCCTTCGCGCAACATAGTTACATCGTGGTTACTTTCGAGCGCGAGAACTCGACAGTCTTTGAGGATGCCTATGGCCTTGCTCGATAACTCTCCGGTGTCGGTGGCAAACCCAATGGAATCATCGAGAGCATTAAATCGATAGCCGACAGGATTGATGACATCGTGCGATGTTGAGTAGGTTTGCACGTGGATGCCGGCAATGGGGAGCGTGTCGCCGGGGTCAAATTCCTCTACGGGCAGGTGCGCGAGGTTTTCTTTGCATGAAAGGGTGTCCCTGCTGGCAAAGAGGGGACCATGCCAGTGCTTGCACCATACATCGAGCCCCTTGATATGGTCACCATGCTCATGGGTGATTACAAGAGAGGCGACGTCGTCTGCCGAGAGGCCAAGCTCCGCCATGCGTTTAAGTGTCTCGCGGCGGGACAGGCCGTTGTCGATCATGATGAGCCCCTGAGGCCCCTCGACGAGTGCGCAGTTGCCTTTTGAGCCGCTGCCGAGGATATGAAGGTGCAGGCGAGACATAAGATTCCAAAGGATACAATGAGTGCGGACGAATAGAGGAGGAAGCGAATGCCAACGGTATCTCAGCACTATGGACATCATGCCGCGCCGAGGACGGATAAGAGCGCCCTGGCAACGCGGCGGGCCGCTGCCCCCGTAGTGCTCATGGTATCAGGCGGTGCGGACTCGACGGCGCTGCTCCTTATGGCTTGCACATCAAAGCTGGATATCCAGGACGGGCGCGGCGTCGCTCCCATTGCGCGCGAGCGATTGCACGTGCTGCATGTAAACCATCATCTGCGCGGGGAGGCATCCGATGGCGACGAGGCCTTTGTACGTGACCTGTGCGCGCAATACGGCTTGCCGCTGTGTGTTGAGCATGCCTATTTTGATGACGAATCGGGCAATATCGAGGCTGCGGCTCGCGAGGTGCGCTATGCCGCGGCACGGAGATATGTTCGCGAACTTTGTGCTGAATCGGGCGCACCGCGGACGGCGGCTCGTATCTGTACCGCGCATACTTCGTCGGACCGCGCGGAAACATTTTTGATGAATGCCATTAAAGGGTCGGGTCCCGCGGGTCTATCGAGCATTCCGCGCCGTCGGAACATTGTGGTTCGCCCCTTGCTCGACCTCACGCACGATGAGCTCGTGAGCTATCTGCAGGTGCACGGTCAGCCATGGCGGGAAGATGAAAGCAACGAGGACGTTTCGTACCTGCGCAACTATGTACGCCATCGGGTGATGCCGGTGGTGGCACGGCGCAACGCGAGCGTCTGTAAGACGATTGGCGCCGCTTGCGAAATTCTGGGCGACGAAGACGCCTTTCTTTCCCAGCTTTCGGCACAGGCGTTTCGAAGCTGCCTGCGCAAGGAAGCGGCGGGCGCACTGGTGCTCGATGCGCGCCGTCTTGCCGCCGCTGAGGTTGTGATTGCACGGCGTATCGTGCGGTTGGCGATTAAGCGCATCGATCCCGACGCGCGACCGGAGATGCGGCACGTGGAGCGCGTGCTCGCCTGCGTCGCTGCGGGCTCGGGCTCGGTTACGCTTCCTGCGGGAATTGATGCCCGTGTGGAGTTTGGCATGCTGGCGTTCAAGGCCCCGGCGGCGCGCGAGGGTTTAGTGGCCGATTGGATCTCCGTTCCCGGTTGTCTGCCGCTGGGGGCGGGGCATATGCTGACAGCGGAGCCGATGGCTGTGGAGCCGGGGTGCGATATCGTGCACCGTGCCCGCGAGCTTGCTGCTGCCGGAAAGGTTGCGGCCTTGGTGGATGCGGCGGCCCTGGGGTTTGCCGACCGCGATGGCGAGCGGATGTTAGCCGGCTCGCGCGGGGAGATCCCCACCGAGGCACGATCGGCGCGCCTGTGGGTGGATAGCCCTGTGCCGGGAGACGTGATGTGCCCGTTGGGGATGAACGGCCGAAGCAAGAAAGTGTCAGACCTGTTAAACGAGGCGCGCATTCCTGTTTCAGACCGCTCTGGCGTACCCGTGGTAAGAACGGCTCCGGGAGGTGCCGTAGTATGGGTCGCGGGCGTTCGCGCGGACGAGCGTTTTAAATGCACGGCCGCAACGCGCGTGGCATATCTGCTTCGTGTGGTCGATGCGGAATAGCGCTTCGCGCCAGCTATTCTGTGCGACGTTGACGGTATTCCCGCGCTGATGGCGCACGTGCTGGTAAATATACCCCGTGCGCTGCTAAAATGTGTAGTTCGCGTCCATGCGGCGGTGCGTGGGCGATAAGCACAAGAAAGGGTTGTCATGGCTTCTCAACATCCGGATATCGAGAAGGTTCTGTTTACGCAGGAGGATATCGACGGTATCGTCTCTCGCCTAGGCGAGCAGATTACTCGCGACTACGCGGGTAAGGATCTGGTGCTGATTGCGGTCCTGCGCGGCGCCGTGGTCTTTATGGGCGACCTGATGCGCAAGATCGAGCTGCCGACCAACATCGATTTCATGGCTGTTTCGAGCTATGGCGACGGTGTGAAGTCTTCGGGCATCGTGCGTATCATTAAGGACCTGGATATCGACATCCGTGGTCGCGACGTGCTGATTGTCGAGGACATTCTGGACTCGGGCCTGACCCTCAAGTACCTGATGAAGAATCTCGAGAGCCGTAAGCCCGCCTCGCTGGAGGTCGCTGCCTTCCTGTGGAAGGACGTTGAGGACCGCGTCTCGGCCGTCACGCCCAAGTATGTTGGAACCCATTGCCCCGATGCCTTTGTGGTGGGCTACGGCCTCGACTATGCCGAGCGCTATCGCAACCTTCCGTATCTGGGCATTTTGAAACCGGAGGTTTATTCGTAAGATGCCCGACGACCGTAACGACAACAATTCCCAGACTCCCCGGGACCCAAAGATCCCGGGGATGCCCGGAGGCAAGAAGCCCACGCGTACGGGCTGGCTGTATTTTCTTTTGGCTTGCGCGCTCCTGGGTTACGCCTTCTTTAACATGGGCTCCGGCTTTGCCAACTCCAGCAATACCGTAAAGCTCGCGACGAGTGAGATGGTCAGCGCCATCAAGCAGGATCGCGTCGAAGATCTGACCTATACGGTTCAGGACGGAAGCGTGACGGGTCATTACTGGAAGACGAAAAAGGACAAGGGCGACACGAGCGAGCTCAAGAGCTTTTCCTCGACCTATGTCGGTTCCGATTCGCTTGCCGAGCTCATGGCGGAGCACCCCGATACCAAGTACATCGTCAACACCAACGATCCCGATTTTTGGGGCGACTTGGCGATGAGTGTGCTTCCGACGATTGCCCTGATCGCCATCATGTTCTACTTTATGCGCCAGATGATGGGCGCCAATAATAGGAACATGCAGTTTGGCAAGACCAACGCCAAGACCAACGAGGCCACGCGCCCCAAGGTCAAGTTCGAGGACGTTGCCGGCGTGGACGAGGCAGTCGAAGAGCTCGAGGAGATCCGCGACTTTTTGAGCGATCCGGACCGCTATCGCAAGCTGGGTGCCAAGATTCCGCGCGGCGTTTTGCTGGTGGGCCCTCCGGGTACCGGTAAAACCCTGCTGGCCAAGGCCGTTGCCGGCGAGGCGGGCGTGCCGTTCTTTAGTATCTCGGGCTCTGACTTTGTCGAGATGTTCGTGGGTGTCGGCGCCAGCCGCGTGCGCGACCTTTTTAAGGAGGCCAAGTCTCAGGCTCCGTCGATCATCTTTATTGACGAGATCGATGCCGTGGGACGTCAGCGTGGAGCCGGTTTGGGCGGCGGCCACGACGAGCGCGAGCAGACGCTCAACCAGCTGCTGGTCGAGATGGACGGTTTTGAGGAAAGCGAGTCGGTCATCCTGATCGCCGCGACCAACCGCCCCGATATTTTGGACCCGGCGCTGCTGCGTCCCGGCCGTTTTGACCGTCAGGTTACGGTCGACCGTCCGGACGTGAAGGGCCGCGAGCAGATCTTGCGCGTGCATGCCGAGAACAAGCCGATGGACGAGGACGTTAAGTTTGAGAAGCTCGCCCAGATGACCGCTGGCTTTACCGGCGCCGATCTGGCGAACCTGCTCAATGAGTCTGCGCTTTTGGCTGCTCGCCGCCATCGTTCCGTGATCTCGATGGACGAGGTCGAGGAGTCGATGGAGCGCGTGATTGCCGGACCGCAGCGCAAGGGTCGCGTGATGACCGAAGCCGAGCGCACCACGATTGCCTACCACGAGAGCGGTCATGCCCTGGTGGGTCATATCCTGGAGCACTCCGATCCGGTTCACAAGATTTCGATTGTCAGCCGTGGCCAGGCTCTGGGCTACACACTGCAGCTTCCGCAGGAGGATCACTTCCTCAAGACCAAGAACGAGATGCTCGATGAGCTTGCCGTGTTCTTGGGCGGTCGCGTTGCTGAGGAGCTCATGTGCGACGACATCACGTCGGGCGCGAGCAACGACCTGGAGCGCGCGACCAAGATGGCGCGCGAGATGGTCACGCGTCTGGGCATGAGCGAGGAACTGGGCACGCAGGTGTTTGGCGAGGCGCAGCATCAGGTGTTCCTGGGCCGCGATTACGCCGATCACCAGGATTATTCCGAGGAGACGGCGCGCCGCATCGATATCGAGGTTCAGCGCATCATGCGCGAAGCCCATCGCCGTGCGGTCGAGATTTTGGATGCCCGTCGCGATCAGCTCGATCTGATGGCGAAGGTGCTGCTTGAGCGCGAGACCGTCGAAGGCGACGCCGTGAACGCCCTGCTCGACAACGAGTGGGATGCTTACCTTGAGCGCGAGGGCGATATCCTGGCGGCCAAGGAGGAGCGCAACGCCAAGGCGGCCGGCATGCCGACCAAGAAGTGCTCGCCTCGCATGAGCGAGGAGGAGCTGGCGGCTGATGCTGCGGCCTTTGCGCAGGCGGCCATGCGGGAGGATGCCGAAGCCGCATCCGATGATGCCGGTGATGGCAATGCTGTCAACGCTGACGGCAACACCGACGCCGACAAATAGTTCTTGTAGCGAAAGCCTCTGCGGGGAAACCTGTGGAGGCTTTTTCTTTTGAGCGATATGTTGATTGGGGACAGACTTAAATGAGCGTTTTCACGCATTTAAGTCTGTCCCCAATCAACATTGTGGCGCTCTAGTTGGCTAAAGCGTACAATAGCGCCTATGCGAAAGGGGAACAGATGATCAACGAAACTATGTATGCTCGCGGTGCGGAAAGCTCCATCATCCGTGAGATTTTTAGCTATGGCCTTGAGCGCAAGGCACAGATCGGTGCGGAGAACGTATTCGATTTTTCGCTGGGCAACCCGAGTGTTCCGGCGCCCGCTGCTGTTGCTGAGTCCATTAAGAAGGCATTGGAGCTGCCGAGCGACCAGCTGCATGGATACACGCCTGCGCCGGGTCTGCCGCAATGTCGAGCGGCCGTCGCCGACTCGCTCAACCGTCGCTTTGGCACGAGCTATGAGGGCAAGGACGTCTTTATGACGGTGGGTGCCGCGGCTTCGCTCACCTGCACGCTCAACGCCGTTACGAACCCGGGCGATGAGGTTGTTGTTATCGCCCCGTACTTTCCGGAGTATCGCGTGTGGATTGAGAAGGCCGGCTGCACGTGTGTTGAGGCGCTCGCCGATGAAGATACGTTCCAGCTGAGCGTGAGTAACGTGCTCAAGGCGATTACCGATAAGACGGCTGCCGTCATCATCGACTCGCCCAACAATCCGACCGGTGCCGTATATACACGCGACACGCTGACGCGACTGGCCAATGTTCTGCGCGAGGCCAACGCTCAGCGCGATCCCGAGAATCCGATTATGCTCATCTCTGATGAGCCGTATCGCGAGATTGTCTATGGCGCCGAGGTGCCTTGGGTGCCTTCGATCTACGAGCACAGCATCGTGTGCTACTCGTATTCCAAGTCGCTTTCGCTACCGGGCGAGCGCGTCGGGTGGATCCTGGTTCCCAATACGAATCCTCAGGCAGCTCGTCTAATGCCCGCCGTTGCCGGTGCCGCCCGTACGCTGGGCTTCGTGTGTGCACCGGCGCTCTTCCAGCGTGTAATCATCGACTGCATTGATGAACCGAGCGATGTCGAGGCCTATGCTCGCAACCGCACCGCGCTTACCGATGCACTAGCGGAGTACGGCTACACCTATGTTGAGCCGGATGGCGCGTTCTACCTATGGGTGAAAGCGCTGGAGTCCGATGCGAATGCGTTCTGTGAGCGCGCGAAGAAGCATGAGCTGCTCGCGGTGCCTTCGGATAGCTTTGGCATGCCGGGCTGGTTCCGCCTGGGCTACTGCGTGAGCTATGAGACAATCGTCAACTCTCTGCCTGCCTGGAAGCAGCTGGCCGACGAATATCGTCGAAAGTAAAGCGCTCTGCTTACAATGTTTTACGTGAAACGGGGTTTGGTTTTAAGTCAGACCCCGTTGTCTATGCCGTTGTGTGATTGGGATGAAGCAGTTTTACGACTGCCGAAAGCTATGCGTACAATGAATATACGCGACGGCCATACTGGACAAGGAGACCCGATGCCCTACCTTCTTTCTTGTGATATTCATACTCATACGATGTTCTCTGCGCATGCGTACTCAACCATCGAGGAGAACATCTATTGGGCGGCGGAGCGCGGCCTTCAGGTGCTCGGTTCCGCCGATCATTTAAGCTCGATGGTTACGCCTTGTCCCAATGACCTGCGCAGTTTCCAATTCTTTATTAACCAGGATATCTGGCCGCGCATTTGGAGCGGCGTGCTGGTGCTGCGTGGTGCCGAGGCTGATATCGTTTCGCTGGACGGCAGCTTGTTTGGCGAAGACATTCCCGTTTCGCTCGATATCGCCGGCGATTCGTATAGTCGTGAGCATTCGCTGTTCGATTTGGTGACGCGTAATTTGGATTATTTGGTGGCAAGCGTGCATAACCCGCAGTTTGCCGAAGGCGCGACGCTCGCCCAAACGACCCAGATGTACATCAATGCCCTGGAGCACCCCAAGGTGTTCATGCTTGGGCATGCGGGTCGTTCGGGCGTGCCGTTCGATATCGATGAGGTGCTGTTGGCGGCCAAGGCCAAGCACAAGATCATCGAGATCAACAACCATAGTCTTGAACACGGTGTCGACACTGAGCATTGGGCCGTATGCCGCAAGATCGCCGAGCGCTGCGCCGAGCTGGGCGTGGGTATTGGCGTGTCGACCGATGCCCACATTGGCATGGCCATTGGCAAGCTCGATCACGCGCGCAAGATGCTCGACGAGATTCACTTCCCGCTGGATTTGATCGTGACGCGCGACCGCGAGACGCTGCTGCGCGAGATGGCGGCAGCCGGCGTGTGTGACCTGCGCAAGGGGATGTAGCGGAGTTCATAAACCAAGCGAAGGGGGCGGTCCAGACGGGCCGCCCCCTTTCTTGTCTCGAAAATCTACCGGGGTGGATTAGCGGCGCTCGAGGACCGCTACGGTTTCGGTGTGGTCGGTATGGGGGAACATGTCGACAGGCGTGATCTTGAGCAGGCGATAGCCTCCGTCGAGGAGCTGGTGCAGGTCGCGCTCTTGGGTCACAGGGTTGCAGCTGATATAGGTGATGCGGCGCGGCTTGAGTGCGCAGGCGGCTTCGAGGAACTCGGGGGTGGAGCCGGCGCGCGGCGGGTCGATGGAAAGGACATCGATCCGCTCGTTGTTGTCGGCGGCGTCCAGGATGTAATCGGTGGCGTCGTCGGCCATAAACCAAGCGCTGCGGGTGAGGCCGTTGAGCTCGGCATTGCGACGTGCGTCGGCAATGCCCGCCGGGTTGCGCTCCACGCCGAGCAGCATAATGCCGATGCCCTTGTCCTGGGCATCCTTCGCGGCGCACAGGCCGATGGTTCCGCTGCCGCAGTAAGCGTCCATAAGAATGTCATCCTGCTGCAGGTCCATGCCGTCAATGGCAAGTCGATAGAGCAGCTCGGTTTGCTGCGGATTGGTCTGATAGAACGCGGTGGGGGAGATATCGAACTCGCAGCCGAGCAGCTGGTCGCGCATGCATTCGGCGCCATAGACGATACGAGTCTCCTCACCCAAGATGGCATTGCCGGGGCGACCGTTGATGTTCTGAGCGACGGTGACGATATGCGGATCGAGTGCGGCGACAGCCTCAAAGAACTCCTGCGCATGCGGCAGGTCGCGCTGAGCGGTCACGAGGGTGACCATAATCTGGTCGGTGCGCCAGCCGCAGCGAACGACGGCATAGCGAAGCAGTCCCAGATGCTTGTCTTCGTTAAAGGCGGGAATATGCAGACGTTCGGCCTCGCGAGCGATGCCGTTGAGAATCTGACGAGCGCCCGGCGCCTCAACGGGGCATTTGGGAACGGCGACGATTTTGTGCGTCCCACGTTCAAAAAAGCCGCAGCGGACAGCGCCCTCTTTGCCGGGAGCAAACGGAGTGGCAGCCTTATGACGAAAACCACGCGGCGCAGGATATTTACCCGGGTCTCCCAGGGTGACTCCCATACCGCGAATGGGGTCGACGCTAATGCCCTCGCGCTCGCAGAGCTCAGCAAACAGCTCCTCCATAGCAGCCTGCTTGGCCGCCAACTGCTTCTTATAAGGACGATTGAGTGCCGTACACCCACCACAAGCTTTCATGATCGAACAGGGAGACTTGGGATCCACGGCCTTACGCGCAGGCTGAGCCGAATCCTTGCGCGAGCCTTTGGAGCGAACGTGAGGCGCCTTATCCCCGCCCTGACGAGAGCCAGAACGCTTGGTCTTAACCTTGCCCTTCGCATCCTGAGACGACTTGGATTTCTTAGAAGATTTTTTCTCTTCCGACCCCTCAGCCGCCTCGATCAAAGCACGACGAGCCTTACGCTCCGCACGAGATTCTGCCATGAATTAACTCCACTATTAAAGAAAAAGAAAAGTCCGAAGCAATTGTACCGTGCCAAGCCAGCGGGCGATATGCAAGCGGTCATTTCCTGTCAGCGATAAGTCCAACGACGTTTGCCCGCCGGGCACCGGGGCAGGGGGTTAAGTTTGTCGCGAGTTCCGCACGAACAGGAGGCCACTTAATGTGGCCTCCGTCGTGAGCAGG
>CABPDL010000057.1:0-10795 GCA_902406375.1 uncultured Collinsella sp. | reverse complement strand
ATGACCGTCGGCGTGTTCCAGGCGTTCTTCCAGTTTATCTACGAGGCGTCCGAACCCATGACGCAGCTGTCGTTCACCTTTAACTCGCTGCAGAGCGCGCTGGCGAGTGCGGAGCGTGTGTTCGACCTGCTCGACGAGCCCGAGATGGAGGCCGATCCGCTGCCGGACGAGGCCGCCAAGCTGCCGGGTCGCGTTGAGGGCCGCGTCGCTTTTGAGCACGTGCGCTTTGGTTATTCGCCCGACAAACTTCTTATGCGCGACGTGTCGTTTGCCGCCGAGCCGGGTCAGAAGATCGCCGTGGTGGGAACCACGGGTGCGGGTAAGACCACGCTCATCAACCTGCTCATGCGCTTCTACGAGATCGACGGTGGCCGCATTACGCTCGACGGCGTGGACACAAGCCGCATGGACCGCGGCGAGCTGCGCCAGCAGTTTGGCATGGTGCTGCAGGACGCCTGGCTGTTCGATGGCACGATTGCCGAAAACATCGCCTACGGCTGCCCCGAGGCAACGCGCGACGAGATCGTGGCGGCTGCGCGTGCCGCGCAGGTCGACTTCTTTGTGCGCACTATGCCGCAGGGCTACGACACGCGTGTGGCCAACGATGCCGAGAGCATCAGCCAAGGCCAACGTCAGCTGCTGACCATCGCGCGCGTGCTGCTCAACAACCCGGCGATCCTCATCTTGGACGAGGCGACGTCGAGTGTGGACACGCGCACCGAGCTCGCCATCGGCCGCGCCATGGACGCGCTCATGCGCGGGCGCACGAGCTTTGTGATCGCGCACCGTCTGTCGACGATTGTTGATGCCGACCTCATCCTGGTCATGGATCACGGCAATATCATCGAGCAGGGTACGCACAAGGAGCTGCTGGCTGCCGAGGGCGCTTACGCCGACCTCTACCTAAGCCAGTTCGCATAAGGTGACAAAGGGGCAGTCCCGCATGTCGCATCGAAAAGAAGGCGCGCCGGGGGCTGATTCCCTGGCGCGCCTTTTGTGCTGGCGTTCATGCTGTGGCGGCTGCCCACGGCCCTAGCGCTCGTCCACGAGCTTGGCGACGAGGGCTTTGAGCTCGGCCACCTCTCGCTCGAGTTCCTTGACGCGACGGGCGTTTTCGTTGATGCCCTGGCGGTTGAGGGCGCTCTGCTCGGCGGCATCGTCGGGCATGTACTCGCGATGCTGCTTGGCGTCGAAGCTCTCCTCGAACACGCGGCAGCCGTTGCGCTTGATGATGCGCCCGGGCACGCCCACGACGGTGCAGTTGTCGGGCACGTCCTTGACGACGACCGAGTTGCCGCCGATCTTGACGTTGTCGCCAATGTGGATGTTGCCAAGCACCTTGGCGCCCGTGCCCACCGTGACATTGTTGCCCAGGGTGGGATGGCGTTTGCCGGTCTCGTTGCCGGTACCGCCGAGCGTGACGCCTTGGTAGAGCACGCAGTTGTCGCCCACAATGGTGGTCTCGCCGATGACAACGCCCATGGCGTGGTCGATAAAGAAATGTTTGCCGATCTGTGCAGCGGGATGAATCTCGACGCCGGTGATGTGGCGGGTGATTTGCGAGAGCACCCGGGCGAGCGAGCGATGGCCGTGCTCCCACAGCCAGTGCTCGGGCACGTGGTTCCACTTGGCGTGCAGGCCGGGGTACGAAAGAAAAATGACCAGACCGTTTTGCGCGGCGGGGTCCTGCGCTTGGACGGTCTTGATGTCCTCGCGAATGGTATTGATAAAGCTCACTGGCCGCCCTCCCTCAGCGCCGTGACAATGCGATTCAATAAAGTATAGCGATTCGCTAGGGATTAAGAAGGGCGATCTTGCTTTGCTTTGGGCGACAAGTGTCAGTTATGCAAACTTGCTGGTAATGGAGTCATGCTTTTGTGGGGTTGCGCACGAGGGGGCGCCGCAACCGTATACTGGTCAACTTGGACGTGTCCGCGCCCACAACTGAGAGGTTTTACTTCATGGGTTTCATTAACTTTATCGCCGAGCTGCTCAAGGACCCGCGCACCGCGATCGCCAGTTGGATCGCCGCCGGCCCGCTTATGGCCTACGGCTGCGTGTTCCTAATTATCTTTATCGAGACGGGCGTGGTGTTCTTCCCGTTCCTTCCCGGCGATTCGCTGCTGTTCGCTTCGGGCTTCTTTGCCCACAACGGCGGCTTTAACATCGTGGCCCTGTTGGCCGTCGCATGGACGGCCGCCATCTTGGGCGACCAGTGCAACTTTATGATCGGCCATTTCTTTGGCCGAAAGATCATCGCCTCGGGCAAGGTCAAGGCCATGACGCCCGAGCGCATTAAAAAGTCCGAGGACTTCCTTGACAAGTGGGGCCACCTGGCCATCTTCCTGGGTCGCTTCTTCCCGTTTATCCGCACCTTTGTGCCCTTCATCGCCGGTATGGGCGGCATGCACTGGCGCAACTTTGTCATCTATAACGTGCTGGGCGGTATCACCTGGTCGACGGTCTTTACACTGCTGGGCTATTTCTTTGGCGGCATTCCCTTTGTGCAGGAGCACTTTGAGCTGCTGATCGTGGGCATTGTTGCCGTGTCGATTATTCCGACCGTGGTCGGTTTGGTTAAGGCAAAGCTGGGCAAAAAGAACGCGTAGCTCGAGCCGGCGCACAAATCGTGTCGTTGAGGCCCGTCACCGTTTACGGTGGCGGGCCTCTCTAGCTTCGGTCAAATGAAAATACTTTAGTTAGTTAAAGAAAAACGTTTTATCCGATGCGTGTGCGGAGTACAATCTCGTGCATGCGAATCGACGTGTCATCGGCTTCGATGTCGTCCGCGTGTCCCGTCCGGCTCTACGCTCCGGGCGTGTGACGTTGCGACGCGGTCGGCCCCGGTCCTTGCGTGCGGGTTCGCGAGTATGCAACTGTGTATGTAAGGAGCGACATATGACTGTCGAGAAGAAGGATATCGATTGGGGTAGCCTCGGCTTTGGCTACATGAAGACCGATTACAGCTACGAGGCTCATTGGAAGGATGGCGAGTGGGACGAGGGTGGCCTGACCACCGACCACACCCTGCATGTCTCCGAGTGCGGTGGTATCTTCCACTACTGCCAGGAGGTCTTTGAGGGCCTGAAGGCCTACACCGCCGAGGACGGCAGCATCGTCTGTTTCCGTCCCGACATGAACGCTGAGCGTATGTACAACTCTGCGCAGCGCCTCGAGATGCCCCCGTTCCCCAAGGACAAGTTTGTCGAGGCCGTCAAGCAGGTCGTCTCTGCCAATGCCGCATGGGTTCCGCCCTTCGGCTCTGGCGCAACCCTGTATGTGCGTCCGTTTATGATCGGCTCCGGTGACGTAATCGGCGTGGCTCCCGCTCCTGAGTACACGTTCCGCATTCTCGTGACCCCGGTCGGTCCGTACTTTAAGGGCGGCCTTAAGCCCGTCAAGCTGCGCGTTTCCGAGTACGACCGCGCCGCACCGCACGGCACCGGCAACATCAAGGCCGGCCTGAACTACGCCATGTCCCTCAAGCCCACGATGGAGGCTCACCGCGGGGGCTATGCCGAGAATCTGTATCTCGACTCCGAGTCCCGCACCTATGTCGAGGAGACCGGTGGTGCCAACGTCCTGTTCGTGAAGGAGGACGGCACCCTCGTCGTTCCCCAGTCGCACACCGACTCCATCCTGCCCTCCATCACCCGTCGTTCGCTCGTTCAGGTCGCCGAGGACCTGGGTATGACCGTTGGCCAGCGTCCCGTCGAGTGGGCCGAGGTCAAGGCCGGCACCTTTGTGGAGTGCGGCCTGTGCGGCACCGCCGCCGTTATCTCCCCGGTCGGCGAGATCGACAACAAGGTTTACGGCGCCGACGAGACCGTGACCTTCCCGGCTGGCTACACCGAGATCGGCCCTGTGATGAAGAAGCTTCGCGAGACCCTGACTGGTATCCAGTCTGGTGCTGCTGAAGATAAGCACAACTGGGTTTACACCGTCGCGTAAGCTGCCATAGCTGTTCGGCCCGAGGGCAACCTTCCTTTCCGGCGCGTCCTCGGACATGAAAGAACCTCCGCTGCGCACTTCGTGCGGCGGAGGTTCTTTCGTCCTGCGGAGTGCGCCGGAAAGGAAGGTTGCCCTCGGGCCTGCGTTACCTCGGCGCTGCCGTTACGGGCAATATAGATCTGAATTAAAGATGGCGCGCGGCCTTTTAGGCCGCGCTTTTGTTTTGGTTCGCGCCATGTGGGGGTGATGGCGACGTGCATTTTTGCGAGTATTCTGCAACCGAAGGCCCCTGCATACCGACCTCGGGCAAAAAATCGGGATTTCTCGATGTTTTCTACGAATGATGGGCGGGGTTATGGGCTGACAGCGTTTGATTTGCAGGGATATTCGCGGTCTTTGGCATTTATCGTAGCGCCCGAAGCCCTTGGTTATGTTGAATACTCCTAAAAATGCACGGCGCTTAAAGGGGGACCTTCGCGAAAAAGGAAACCGCCCCGTCGAAGTATGCATTCGACGGGGCGGTTTATGCATATAGCCGATTTAGGATGCGCTGCCAAACTACTAGAACTTGACGGTCGGGGCCTGGCGGGCTGCTTCGGCGGCCTCGAAGCCCTGGCGTTCCTTAAACTGGAAGATGCCGGCAAAGATGACAGCCGGGAACGTCTGAATGGCGTTGTTGTAGCTGAGCACGCAATCGTTGTAGCTCTGGCGTGCATAGCTAATCTTGTTCTCGGTATCCTCGAGTGATGCCTGCAGCTGCGTAAAGTTGGTGTTTGCCTTAAGATCGGGATAGGCCTCGGCTACGGCAAAGAGCTGGCGCAGCGCACCGGTCAGCACGTTGTCGGCTTCCATCTTGGCCTCGGGCGTAGTGGCCTTGACGGCGGTGTTACGCGCGCTGATCACGGCGGAGAGCGTCTCCTGCTCGTGCTTGGCGTAGCCCTTGACGGTCTCGACCAGGTTGGGGATCAGGTCGTTGCGGCGCTGCAGCTGCGTATCGATGTTCTGCCAGGCGTTATCGATGCGGTTACGCTTGGTGACCATGTTGTTGTAGATGCCGGCGATGGCGCAGACAATCACAATGACAACAACGATGCCGATGATGACGGTAATCATGATGTCTCCGTTTCGAATGGCCGCGGCGGCATGCGCCAGCTGCCGTTGGTATAACGCTACTAGTATACCCGCAACGTTTTGCCGTGCCGAACTTTCCGGTAAGCGTTATGTTTTCGGCGGGGTTGGCACCGGGGCAAAGCGCGCGAGGTACAGGTGTAAGATATGCGACAGATTGTCGAGTGTTGTCTTTGCCCTGAGGATGGCGATACCAGTGGACCTTCGCATTAAGAAAACCTACCGCGCCCTGTTCGATGCCTTCACCGAACTTCTCGAGGAGCATCGTTTTGAGGACCTGACGGTTGCCATGCTGTGCGACCGCGCCATGATTCGCCGCACGACGTTCTACAAGCACTTTCGCGACAAGAACGATTACTTTGCCTTTTATATCGATGAGCTCATGTCGGGCTTGCCGCAAAAACAGCCCGATGAGGCCGGCGCAGTGTCTGCCGAGGACGTGCGCGCGCTTCGGCACGCGATTTTGGACGATGCCATGGATTTGATTCTGGCGCACGAGCAGCTCATGGATAACATTTTGGCAAGCAGCATGTCGGGCATGTTGACCAACGTTATTTGCGACCGCATTGCCCGCTCCATCCGCGAGCGTGTGATGAACGTGCTTGCCGAGGATGCCCTGGCCCCCGTGTCGCTCGAGACGACGTCTGAGTTTGTCGCCGGCGGTATTATTCGACTTTTCACGATATGGTGGGAATCGGGCCACAATCTTGAGCGTCGACCCGAGATGGCCGACGTTGTCGATGCGCTGTTCGAGCGGACCATGACGCCGGTGCATCACTAAAAGTGGCGGAGAGAGGGGGATTCGAACCCCCGGAACGCTCTCGCGCTCAACGGTTTTCAAGACCGCCGCATTCAACCGCTCTGCCATCTCTCCGTGAGTCGTAATGATAGCATCGTTTTGAATTTGCAACAGGGAAGGCGAACGATGACGATCACCGAAATCGACGAGAAGTTCATGCGCGAGGCGTTGGCGGAGGCGCGAGCCGCCGCGGCGGTGGGCGAGGTGCCCATCGGAGCCGTAGTGGTGCGCGACGGCGAGATCGTCGCGAGGGCGCATAATCGTCGCGAGCTCGACCAGGACCCTTCGGCGCATGCAGAGTTCGCGGCCCTGTGCGCCGCTGCCCAGGCGCTTGGCCGCTGGCGCCTTTCCGACTGTACGGTCTACGTGACGCTCGAACCCTGCTGCATGTGCGCGGGGCTTATGGTCAACGCGCGCGTGGGGCGCTGCGTGTATGGCGCGAGCGACGCCAAGGCGGGTGCGTTGGGATCCCTATACGATTTGAATGCCGATTCGCGCCTGAATCATCGGTTTAACGTGACGGCTGGCGTGCTGGCAGACGAGTGTCGTGAGGTGTTGAGCGGCTATTTTAGTGGGTTGCGTGGCACCGATGGTACTGGCTGCGGTTGTGGGGCCGATCTTGAGGCACATGCCGCTCATGCCGAGGCGCTCGCGTGTGCCGAAGAAATCGCCGTTGAGGTGGTCGATTTTGGTGCCGCGTGCCGCCGGCCCCGCCGTGTGCTGTTGGCGATCGACTCCTTTAAGGGTAGCGTTTCGAGCGCGCAGGCGGAGGCGGCGGTTGCCGAAGGCGTGCGCCGTGTGTGGTCCGATGCCCAGGTGGCCACGTTGCCGCTGGCAGATGGTGGTGAGGGAACGCTCGATGCCGTTGCCGCGTGCGGCGGTGAGATTGTGACCTGCGAGGTGGCAGGCCCCTTGGGCGAGCGTGTGCCTGCCCGGATGCTGGTTGATGTCGAGCGCGAGTCCGCGGTCATCGAGATGGCCGAGGCGGCCGGCATCGGGTACTCGCCTTGCACGGAGTCGTCGGCGCTGGCCGCTACAACCTATGGCGTGGGCGAGCTCATGCTTCGCGCGGTTCGCACGGGCGCAAAGACTATCTATATTGGCTTGGGCGGCAGCGCCACCAACGACGGTGGCGCCGGCATGCTGCAGGCGCTGGGCGCGCGTCTTGTCGATGACCGTGGCTGCGATATCGCGCCGGGGCTCGCGGGCCTTGAACACGTGGCGAGTATCGATTTGGCACCGGCGCTACGGGCACTGAATGGCGCGCGTGTCGTGGTGCTTTCCGATGTCGAGAATCCGCTCGTAGGGCGTCGCGGCGCGCTTGCGGTGTTCGGCGGCCAGAAGGGTCTGCCGGCGGGCGACATCGAGACGGTGCACAGGTGCGACAGCTGGATGGTCGGCTACGGTCGTCTGCTCGATACGGCAATTGTCGAGGCTCGGGCCCAGGGGCTGCTGCGCACGCCCAAGGGCGCACGGACATTTGGCTCGGTGCTCGGCGTGCCCGGTGCCGGTGCCGCCGGCGGCCTGGGTGCCGCGCTGCTGGCGCTCGGCGCGGAGCTGCGTTCGGGCGTGGAGACGGCGCTCGATCTGATTGGGTTTGACGAGCGCGTGCGGGATGTCGATCTGGTCATAACGGGCGAGGGCAATATGGACGATCAATCCGCTGCCGGTAAGGCGCCGGTGGGTGTGGCCCGCCGTGCCAAGCGCTATAGCAAGCCGGTGGTCGCCGTCGTGGGCGGTCGCGCTGACAACCTGGATGCGGTGTATGAGCAGGGCGTCGACCTGGTTTTGACGATCTGCCGCAAGCCCATGGGCCTTGAGCTGGCGCTCGATCCCCAAGAAGCCATAACCAACCTTATCTGCGCCGGCGAGTCTGCCGCTCGATCCTACGACCTCGCCCGCCTCTAAAACCTATCTCTCTATAAGTTGCGGTGAAATACGGAGTGTTTTTGCCTTTAAGGTACCAATTCAGTCCGTATTCCACCGCAACTTCGTGAATGGCCATCCGAGGCTGGTCGACATGGGTTTCGAGTCGGACCGTTTGCCACGAAACACGGCTATCTACTACGTTTAACCGGCCACCCTCGACTATCTCGGAATTTGCAAAAATGAAACCGCAGGTAGAGAGCTTGCCGATTTCCGAAAAAGTCGGCTATGGTCGACCCCTGCGACCAAAACGTAGTAGATAGGCCCTTTTCGTGGCGCAGCACCAGATCAGTCTTTTTGGGACGGGGCTTTCTTGGCTACTTTCGTCACCCTGATGTCCCCAGCCAAAAAGTAGTCAAAAAGGCCTCGTCCCAAATTAGCTGTCTTGCCCCATCGGGCGGGAGCAGGTAATATATATCGAGCGCCTAGCGCGTTCGATGGGTTCGGATGACGACATGTTCCGAATCTGGTCAGGTCCGGAAGGAAGCAGCCATAAGGAGCCTCTGTCGGGCATCCGAATCCATCGAGCGCGCAGGCGTTTTTTGGTGCCGCGGCTACCCGCGAGTGCCGGCAGGGCGCTTGGTGTCTCGCTGGTCCTCGGCTTCGCCTGCGGGATCGCTCGACTACCAAGCGCCCTGCCGGCACTCGCGGGTAGCCGACCAAAACCACCTGAAGGGTCACATTTATCTGAATAATTTAATCCCGTGTCTTTTGCTGCTCGTTGGCGTTGTTTGGGCATTGATGGCTACGTGGTTCAAGAGGCGGCGGTGCTGTTGCTTGAATTTTTGTAGTTAAAGAGGCCCGTTTCCCTAGGTGGGGAAACAGGCCTCTTTTTGTCTCTGGGCTTGTGGATTGGCGAAGACAATAACCGCTGGCGGCTATTTTGAGTTCCTGATGCGGCGTGTGGCTGTGGCGGTTATTCCGAGGCCTGCGGCGGCGATTGCCGCGAGTGCGATTGCACTCGGCGCTGCATCTCCCGTGTTCGCGAGCTTGCCGGCGGTCGTATCTGCTTGCTTGGTGGAGCTCGATGGAGCGTATTTGCCGGTCGCGGGCGAGCCAGTGGGCTGCGTCGTCTCGGTCGGTTGCGTCGAGTTGGAGGGAGGCGTCGTCTCGGTCGGTTGCGTTATCTCGGGCGAGGTGACCTTGTCTGCCGCGGCCTTTGCCTCTTCGTATGCCTTGCAGGCGTCGTCATAGGCCGTTTGCGCTCTTTTCAAATCGTCGAGGAGCACATCCCGCTTGGCTGTTTCTCCGTCGAGATGGGTTTTATTAAACTCCACTTCGCTTTCAAAGAAATAAATCAGGCTTTTATGACTTTCGAGGCGCATTCGGCAGTGCTCAAGCTTATCTTCACAGGAATTTTCTTGCATTATTGCCTCTGTGATCGCCTCTTGCAACTGCCGAATAGTTTCGGCAGGAGTCGTGTAGTCGATTTTATTTAATTCTGCCTCAAGGGCTCTTGTCCGGTTGTGGGCCTTATCGCATTCGGCTTGAGCTGCATCGACGTTCGCTTGCATGGTAGGAAGGGATTCCTTATATATGGCGGCTTGCGCCAAATTAGTGTCGTAGTTCTCTTGAAAAATGGCAATTTTAGTATCGATTTCCGCAATTTTCTCGGGACTTGCGGCGTCTTTTGCGGCCTCGAGGTTTTTGAGCGCTTCCTGCATGGCTGCATACGCTTTTTCCCTTGCGGCGGCCGCATCTTCCGTCTGCAAGGCAACTGCACCGGTGGGGGAACTGGTTTCTGCCGCTATCGCCGTTGCGGGGGCGATTCCCGCGACAAGTGCCGCGGAAAGGGCGATGCCCACAGTTGCTCGTCTTGCTCTTCTTGCGAGAATGTCGTTCATCTCGGCACCTCATTTCAAGGGTCGGCGACTAACTTGGTAGCACTAATGTAAGTATATCAGGCGGTTTGCCCGCCATTGATCGGGCGTGCGCGTATACCCCTTGATTAACAGCCATTAAATCTATCCCTTAAGGAACGCGGCTTGCTAGTGTTGTCTGGGCATTGATGGCTGCGTGGTTCAAGAGACGGTGGCATTACCATTTGTTTTTACAAATAAAGAGGCCCGTTTCCCTGGTTTTGGTTGGGGAAACGGGCCTCTTTGTCTATGGGCTTGTAGATTGGTGGGAGCGATATGCTCTGGCAGCTACCTTGAGTTCTTGATACGGCGTACGCCCGCGGCGGTTATTCCGAGGCCTGCGGCGGCGATTGCTGCGAGTGCGATTGCACTCGGCGCTGCGTCTCCCGTGTTCGCGAGCTTGTCGACGGTCGTATCTGCTTGTTTGCCGCTGCTTGCGTTCGCTTGCTTGGTGGAGTTTGGCGAGGTGCCTTTACCGGTTGCGGACGAGCCGGTGGGCTGCGTCGTCTCGGTCGGTTGCGTCGAGTTGGAGGGAGGCGTCGTCTCGGTCGGTTGCGTTATCTCGGGCGAGGTGACCTTGTCTGCCGCGGCCTTTGCCTCTTCGTATGCCTTGCAGGCGTCGTCATAGGCCGTTTGCGCTTTTTTCAAATTGTCGAGGAGCGCATCTCGCCAGGCCATGAACTGGTCGGTATGGGCTTTATACTTCTCTGCAGCACGTTCACAGTCATTAACTTGTCTTTCCTGCCTTTTGAGGCGGTCCTGGACCTCGCGGAGCTCCATTTCGCAAAAGTCAACTCGCGCTTTTGCCGTTACGATCTCTTGGCGCAACGACTTTATTTGCTGTTTAATAGTTTCGGCAAGCTCCTCGTCGCCGAGTGCTTCGACTGCCTTAAGCTCCTCAAGTTTCATGTCTAATTTTGCTTGGAGCTCGCTTACCCGGTTGATGGCCTCGTCGTATTTGGCTTGGGCTGCATCGATGTCCGCTTGCATGGTGGGAAGGGATTCCCTCAATTCGGCGGCTTGCGCCGCCATCTTGTCGCGGAGCTCTTGAAAACGGGCAATGTCATCATTGAATCTCGCAATTTTCTCGGGACTTGCGGCGTCTTTTGCGGCCTCGAGGTTTTTGAGCGCT
>CABPDL010000056.1:0-11122 GCA_902406375.1 uncultured Collinsella sp. | reverse complement strand
CAAAGCTGGCAACAATACTTCTCGAACAACGTGAAGCCGCCCCGTAGGGCGGCCGCCCCAAGAGAGGTGATTCCATGAGAATCGATAAGCTAGCAATGACGTCGCGCGAGGCGCTGCAGACCGCCATGAGCACGGCTGCCGACGCGCAGGCCGGCGCGGTGGAGCCGATTCACCTGCTGTCCGCCCTGCTTGGTGCCGGCGAGCGCAATATCTCCGTGATCATCGAGCGCATCGGCGCCGATCCGGCCCAGCTTGCACGCTCCACACAAGATGCCATCGACCGCGCGCCCAAGGTTTCGGGCGAGGGCCAGCAGATGGGCCTGTCCAATGAGCTCGTCCGCGTCATCGAGAAGGCCGAGAGGAAGGCCGCCAAGATGGGCGACAGCTTTGTGGTGACCGAGCATCTGCTGATGGCGCTTGCCGAGGACAAGGGCGAGGCTGGTCGTGTACTGCGTGACGCCGGCGTCACCAAGGAGCGCATCGAGCAGGTCTACGAGGAGCTGCGTGGCGATGACCGCGTGACGTCTGCCGAGGACAAGACCCAGTTTGAGGCGCTGGAGCAGTACGGTCGCAACATCTGCGATCTGGCCCGCGCCGGCAAGCTCGACCCGGTCATCGGCCGTACCGACGAGATTCGTCGTACTATTCAGGTCCTGTCCCGCCGCACCAAAAACAACCCCGTGCTCATCGGCGAGCCGGGCGTGGGCAAGACGGCCATCGTCGAGGGCATCGCCCAGCGTATCGTGGCCGGCGACGTGCCGAGCACCCTGCGCGACCGCGACCTTATCGAGCTCGACATGAGCGCGCTGGTCGCCGGTGCCAAGTACCGCGGCGAGTTCGAGGACCGCCTGAAGGCCGTGCTCAAAGAAGTGCAAAAATCCGAGGGCAAGGTCATCCTGTTCATCGATGAGCTCCACACCATTGTGGGCGCGGGCGCTACCGAGGGCTCCATGGACGCCGGCAATATCCTCAAGCCGGCGCTCGCCCGTGGCGACCTGCATGCGATCGGCGCGACCACGCTCGACGAATACCGCAAGTACATCGAGAAGGATGCGGCGCTCGCCCGTCGTTTCCAGACCGTAATGGTGAGCGAGCCTACCGTCGAGGACACCATCTCGATTCTGCGTGGCCTCAAGGAGAAGTACGAGATCTTCCACGGCGTGCATATCACCGATAGCGCGCTCGTGGCCGCCGCCGACCTCTCCGATCGCTACATCGCTGACCGCTTCCTGCCCGACAAGGCCATCGACCTGGTCGATGAGGCCGCAAGCCGCCTGCGCATGGAGCTCGACAGCATGCCGGTCGAGATCGACGCCACCACGCGTCAGCTCACCCAGCTGCAGATCGAAGAACAGGCGCTCATGAAGGAGACCGATGACGCCTCCAAGGAGCGTCTGGAAGCCCTGCGCCAGGAGATTGCCGAGGTCCAGGAAAAGCTCAACGTGCAAAAGGCCGGCTGGCTCAACCAAAAGAACGCCATCGACCACGTGCAGGAGCTTAAGGGCCAGCTTGACGAGGCCAGGAGCGAAGAGGAGCGCGCGACGCGCAACGGCGACCTGGGCCGTGCGTCCGAGCTGCGCTTCTCCGTGATTCCGGGCTTGCAGCAGCAGATTCAGGAGTCCGAGGCCGCGCTCGAGGCACAAAAGGAGCAGGACGGTGAGGGTCTCAACGAGCAGGTGACCTCCGACGAGATTGCCGAGGTCGTGAGTGCCTGGACCGGCGTGCCCGTGTCCAAGATGATGCAGGGCGAGCTCGACAAGCTCAAGGGCCTGGAGGGCGAGCTGCATAAGCGCGTCATCGGTCAGGACGAGGCCGTGTCCGCTGTGGCCGCGGCCGTGCGCCGCAGCCGTGCGGGACTCTCCGATCCGGACAAGCCCATCGGCAGCTTCTTCTTCCTGGGCCCCACCGGCGTGGGCAAGACCGAGCTCGCCAAGGCGCTGGCCGAGTGCCTGTTCGATGACGAGCGCGCGCTCGTGCGTATCGACATGTCCGAGTATATGGAGAAGTTCAGCGTCCAGCGTCTGATCGGGGCGCCTCCGGGATACGTAGGCTACGACGAGGGCGGCCAGCTCACCGAGGCCGTGCGCCGTCGTCCGTACTCCGTGATCTTGCTCGACGAGATGGAGAAAGCTCACCCGGATGTCTTTAACGTGCTGCTGCAGGTGCTCGACGATGGCCGTCTAACCGATGGCCAGGGTCGCCAAGTGTCCTTCAAGAACACGATTATCATCATGACGAGCAACGTGGGCTCTAAGGCCATCGCCAATCTTTCGGGCAAGGACGAGGAAGAGATGCGCCACCAGGTCGATGCGGCCATGGCTCAGACCTTCCGCCCCGAGTTCCTCAACCGCATCGACGATATCGTGGTGTTCCATCCGCTCGGCATGGCGCAAATCGAAAAGATCGTCGATATCCAGCTTGCCGACGTCCGCGCGCGTCTTGCCAAGGAGCGCATGACGCTAGCCATCACCCCGGCGGCCAAGCAGATGCTCGCCGTGGGTGGCCTGGACCCCGTGTTCGGTGCCCGTCCGCTCAAGCGCCTGGTCCAGCGCGAGGTCGTGGACGCCATCGCCGCCGCCATCATCGACGGCACGGTGCGTGAGGGAGATCAGGTGACGGTCGATGTCGACAAGGACGGTGCTTTTACCGTCGTGTGCGACAACACGCCGGCGGCCACCTACGAGGTCCCCGACGCCGAGTAGATTTTTGGGATATGCCTTAAAATCTACCAGTCGTCTCTAAACACCAAGGGCGGCGGATCCAATTGGGTCCGCCGCCCTTTTTCGTGCGACAATCGATGGTACTGATCGTGAGTACATGGTAAGGAGATGCGCAGATGAAAAACGAGAACGAGACGAATGCACCGGCGACCGATGCCGCACCCGCCGCACCCAAGCCTGCGCCTAAGCCGGCACCCAAGCCGCGCGACCCCTATATCCGCGCCGAGAACGAGGATGACGACGGCTACGATCCCTACAGCGATCGCCGCCCCGAGCGCGAGCCCCTCTTCGAAGCCGACCCCTGGCGCTAAGTAGCTCATTTGGGACGGGGCTCTTTTAGCTACTTGGGCTGCTATGTGAGCCAGCATCTAATAGGAGCCGCTAGCCCTGGCCTTTGATGTTCGGCAACAGAAAAACTTGCTTAGCTACTAATCAAGTTACACGTAATCTTGCTCTCCTGCTAATCAAGAATCGATATAATCTTGATTAGCATATAAGCAAGATTGGAGAATCATGGCATTCAACGACTTGGTGGCCCAGAAAATAAAGGACTTTGAGCAACAAGGAGTTCCACAGGTCTTTGAGCGCGACCTTGATCTGGGAAACCCGCAGGAACCCAAGCGCGACAACATCGTAAATGTGATTGTGGGAGCCCGTCGTTGTGGAAAGACGTATCGCCTGTATCAGGAGATGCAGCGGCTTCAGGGTCAAGGTATCGACCTTGACCGGATGCTTTATTTCAATTGTGAGGATGAGCGCTTGCGTCCGTATGAGCCGTCGCTGCTAGCGGACGTGCTCGATACATTCTATGCGCTATATCCTGCTGCTCGAACCGAGGGTGCCTACATTTTCTTCGATGAAATCCAGGAAATTCCCGAATGGGGTGCGTTTCTGCGGCGTGTGGTCGATACGGAGAAAGCGACCGTCTACGTGACGGGATCTTCTTCTAAGATGCTGTCCTCGGAACTTAAGAGCGAGTTCAGGGGCCGCTCTCTTGTGCGAGAGCTGTTTCCGTTGAGTTTTTCGGAATACGTCCGATATAAGACGGGGAGCGTTCCTGAGCCGGATGCACCCTTTTCATCGAGCGATGCAGCACTGCTTCGACATCATCTGATCGGATATCTTGAGCGAGGGGGATTCATCGCGACGCTAGAGCAGACGCCCGCGGACGCGATTCAGCTGCTACAGGAATATGCGTCGCGAACGGTCGCCATGGACGTCGTTGAGCGCTACGACATCAAGAACCCTCGTTTGGCTTCACTGTTCCTGACGCGGTGTATGGCATCTTCGGCACGAGAGCTGTCGGTGAACAAGGTGTACAACGAGTTCAAAAGTAGGCAGATACCCGTCAGTCGTAATTCGCTCGGCGACTTACTTGAGTATTACGAGGACGCCTACCTGTTGTTTTCGGTGCCGGAGTTCACGCGCTCACTTGCAAATAATGCGCGGTCCGCATCTAAAGTCTACGCTGTCGATCCTGCGATGTTCGGAGCATTCTCTCCCGCATCGGCATTCGATCAGGGCCAGAGGCTCGAGACTGCGGTGTTCAATGCGCTCAGAAGAAGGACTCCAGCCGTGCGGTCCGGTTCGGTCTGCCGCCTGCTGATCAAAGAGAAGAATAAAAGCCATGAGGTGGACTTTGTGGCCGGGGATGCACTTCTCATGCAGGCTTATAGCCTGATTCAGGTGAGTGCGGATATGGCAAGCGAGAAAACGCGCGAGCGCGAAATTGCCGCGCTTGATGCCTCGATGGCCCAATTCGATCTTGGTGAGTCGACAATCGTTACCATGGATGAGCAGGCCGATATTCCATGCGAGCGCGGTGTGGTACACGCTGTGCCCGCATGGAAGTGGCTTCTTGCCTAATCATTTATTGATCTGTGGTAGCTAATTTGGGACGGGGGCTTTTTAGCTACCCTCTGCTCTGCCCAACAGCAAAGTCGAAACAACATCAAGGGTAGCTAAAAAAGCCCCGTCCCAAATTAGCTACCCTGGGTGCTGTGGTCCGCTAGTCCTGGGCTTTGATGCTCGGCAGGAGAATCTGGGCGAGGTAGTCGGTCTCTAGTTTGGTCGCAGCGTCGACCTTGCCGTCTTTGCCGACCAGTACGTTCTTGATCTGGCTATAGGTGTAGCGGTTGCCGGTCGTGAGCTCGACAAGCTCAATGGCCGTGTCCATGGGGTAGGTCGACACGGGATTCTGCGTCCGTCCGTTGATGGTCTGGGGCACCACGTACGGATAGACGGGGCCGCTGGCGTAGACGGTATAACCGTTGCCTAGGTTGGCCGCACCCAAAACCGTATCGCCCTCATCGGGCGTAAAGCTCTCGCCCTCGCGCACCGCGACGAGCGTCACAATCGGCGTATCGCTGTCGCCGGCAAGATAGATGCATAGCGTGCTGCCATTTTGCCAAGTCTCGACCTTGCCGTACCACTCGACGGGGATATCGAGCTGGTAGAGGTCGGTTGCCTTGTGACGGGCGTCGGCATCACGGGCCGCCTGTGCCTTTTGCGCGCTCACGGCATTGACGGCGGCGTCGCGCCGCGCGGTTGCCGCCTGCTGGAGCACCTTGGCGGTGGCGGAGGAGCTCGCGCCTCCCTCCTCGGCATATTTGGCGGCGGCATCGATCTGGTCGTCGGTTACCGTGTCGGCCGAAGGCACCTTGAGCTTAAAGGTGACCTGGGCACTTAAATCCTGTCCATCGCTCTTAACGGTGACCTGCGTCTTGGTGGTCGGGACGGTATAGATGGTGCCGTCGGCCGCGATGGGGGAGGCAGCGATGGAGAGCGTGTAGTCACCGGGTAGTAGTTTGATGCCACGGCCGTGCTCGTCAACATAGAGTGTTTCGCTTACGGAGGATCCGTCCACGTCCTGGCCACTCACCTGTACGGGAATCTTGGAGCCGGTGGAACAGTCGAGCCCCGCGGCATGTACGCCAATCTGCACCGACATCATCGTGTGGGCATTGGCGGCGACAGCGGCAGCCTGCTCTTGCTGATATCCGTTCCAGGCAGCATAGCCTGCACCACCGGCGACGAGCGCGACGGCCACGACGCCGGCGACCATCAGATTGCGGCGCTTGGGCGACATCTTGCGATGGCGAACCTCGGCCTCGCGTGCCGAGGGGACGGACGGAAGGGGAATATCGCCCATGGCGATGGTCTCGTCCACGGCTGGTGCGGAACCCAGGCCAGGAAGCTCGCGGGTCAGCGAATCCTCGGCCGGCAAGCTGCCGAGCAAAACGGTTTCCTCGCCCGTGTCGGATTCGAGCTGATTGCCGGCCTCGCTTTCGGTGTCTTCGTGACCTGCCTCATCTTTGGCAGGCTCAACGTCGTCTGCATCCTGATCATCGGACTGCGCCTCGGCTTCCGGCTCATCCTGCACACCAACGCCCGAATCGTCAAACGCAATCTCATCGAGTGAAATCCGGTCTAAGCTCTCCAAGGCCTCAGCGCAAGCTTCTGCATCTTGGGTCGCATCCTCTTGGCCCATCGTCTCATCTTTCATATATCCCCCAAGCTCAATATCGGGACAACAATGTACCCAAAAACAAGGTCATATAGAGCTGTCAGGCGATCGGAAATCTGATTTTATCTGTGCGAGAGGTTTTGAATGTGTGTGCGAATGGAATATGTGCGTGAATGCGCGCAACAACAAAAAGCCCCGGAAAGCGGGCGAATCGCTTTCCGGGGCTGCGCATGACGCGCGATTGCGGTATCGGCTAAGTTTGCCTACATTCAAATGTGGACGGAATAAACATGTTACTCGGCGTGCGCGTAATCCACCTTGGCGCGGCGGGCGGTGGCCTTCTCCCAATCGCTGGTGCCCTCAAAGACATCCTGCTTGTAGGGATTGCGGCCGAGCTTCTTGGCGCGGTAGGCGATGTAGATGATCGCGGCGACGTTGGCGACCAGTGCGGCGATCGAGACCGCGGTAGCGGCGCCGGGGTCGAGCGTGGAGTGGGTCACAAAGATGGACTCCTCCTGGAAGTACGGGAACACCTGGGCAAACATGCACCAAATAGCAAGCGTAAAGGCGCGGTTCTGGATCCAGCCGCCCTTGTTCCAGATAAAGGCGGCGACGGTGGGCGCCAGCAGCAGCGCAAAGCCGCAGAACCAGGAGTGGGTGGGCAGGCAGTTGTAGGTGTAGCAGAAGTTCCAGATATCGTAGGCGATGATGTAGACCCAGGTCATGTCGGGCCACAGCATGTCGGTCTTGTCCTCGGAGGCGTAGACGCTCCACCAACCGGTCATGCAGAAGATGTTGATGATACCGGCGATGCCGTTGAACACGTTGTTCCAGCCGGCCAGCTGCGTAGCACCTTCGGAGGTGACCCAGGTGGACTCGCCCAGGACAAAGAAGTGATAGGCGCTCTCGAAGTCGGACACGACGGCGATCATGATGTTGATGGCGACGATCACAAACGGCCACGCGCGGAACCAATGCGCCTTGCCGATCTTGCCCCACTGGTACTTAATGGCAATGAAGCCCCAGCAACCGGCCAGCGCCGCGTACACCTTGGCGTAGTGGAACCAGCTGTTCTGGTACACATGGGTGGGGTTGGTGAGCGCCCACTCGGCACCCTGCGAGACGCCGATGGCGATGGCGACGCAGTAGATGGTCATGGCCAGCGGAGCCACGCCAAAGATGATGGCCGCGCCCAGCTTGGTGCGGCGGCCGACCTCGTTGAGCACGATCAGGCCAATAAAGACCATGGCCCAGCCGGCCCAGTGGATAAGGGTATCGCTACCCCAAACATCGAACAGCATGCTGCTCTCCTTTCACACGCCCGCGGCCCCTCTTCCGATCGCGGGCAGTTTGGCCAAATGTCGTCAGTTTTGGGGCTTGCGCTCCGGATACTTGGCGGTATAGCCCTCGATGTGGAGTGTCGAGGCGATGATTTCCTTGACCGTCTCGTCGGGCACATCGGGGTGCGTGCGGATATACATCAACAGTCCCATGATGAGGGTGTAGAACGTCTCGTAGACATGGTCGATGCGCAGCTCATGATGGGCGACAAAATCCACCACGGTGGTGTCGCAGATGTACTGAGCCACGCGCTGAACCACGTTGTGCAAAAAGCCGCCGTAGAGCGCGCCACTGCTTGAGGTGAGCGTACTCGGCAGTTCGTGGCCGCTGGCGACCAGACGCTTAAAGAGCGGGGCGACGGTGTCGAGCGCGCCCTCGATATCGCCGACGGTGCGGCCGGCGTTCCACTGCTCGAGCTCGGAGATAAAGCCGTCGATCGCCTCGTCCATAACAGCGGTGACGGCGGCGTCCATATCGGCAAAGTAGTGGTAGAACAATGAACGCGTGCAGCCGGCTCGCTTGGTCACGGCCGATACCGATAGGTGGGACACGCCCAGCTCGGAGCTTACGGTGCGCACGGCATCGAGGATCTCGCGACGGCGTTCGTCGCCCGTCAGGCGCTTTGCCGCACTATCGGATGCGGGGACGGCATCGACCACAGAGGTATCTGCTGTTTTGCCGCTCATGTTTTGCCGCCTTCCATCCTCTTTTGCCTGACCGTTCGCCTAACAGTCTTGAATATTGTTGACGGTTCGTCAATACTATTTTTGACACAATGTCAACTAATGGCGGGTGAACGGCATGGGGGCATGTCCGGCCTGCAAAAAAGAGGGGCGCCGCGGCCTCGCCGGGCTGCGGCAAGAGAAGGGACAACCATGATTCTCAACGGACCGGGAATTAGCTACACCGAGCCTGACATCGGTTCGGAGTTCGTGCCGCCGCTGCCGGAGCATCCGCGCGAGGCCATCGTCAAGCTGTGCGAGCACTGCACCAACCGTCTGCTGCATCGCGACGAGCTGCTGGGCTACGAGTACTGGTCGTTTGCCGAGGCTGCAACCGACGAGCAGGCCGAGGTACTCTGCAAGATGAAGATGCGCCGTCCCTATACGCTGCCCGAGATGGTCAAGCTCACCGGCATGCCCGAGGCCGATATCGAGAAGATGCTCGACGACATGAGCTACACGGGTCTGCTCGAGTACAACTGGGAAAATCCCGAGCGCGCCAAGCAGTGGGTGCTGCCCATGCTGGTGCCGGGTTCCGCCGAGTTCCTCAACATGCGCGTGAGCCAGCTCGAGGAGCACCCGGTCTATGCCAAGTTCTTTGAGCAGGCGTCCAAGGGACCGCTGTCCAAGGCCACGCCGATGGTGCCGCCCGGAGGCGCCGGTATCGGCATGCACGTCATTCCGGTCGAGAAGGCCATCGATGCCGCGAGCACGTCGGTGCCGATCGAGCATATCGAGCATTGGCTCGACAAATACGATGGCAAGTATGCCGCCAGCACCTGCAGCTGCCGCGCGAGCCGTCGCGTGATGGGAGAGGGCTGCGCCGACGACCCGGCCGATTGGTGCATCGCCGTGGGCGATATGGCCGACTACGTGGTCGAGACCGACCGTGGCCATTACGTGACGCGCGACGAGGTCTACGACATTTTGCGCCAGGCCGAGGACAACGGCTTTGTGCACCAGATCACCAATATCGACGGCGAGAACAAGATCTTCGCCATCTGCAACTGCAACGTCAACGTGTGCTACGCCCTGCGCACCTCTCAGCTGTTCAACACGCCCAACCTGTCGCGCTCGGCCTATGTTGCCAAGGTCGAGAAGGACAAGTGCGTTGCCTGCGGTCGCTGCGTTGAGGTGTGCCCGGCCGGCGCCGCCAAGCTGGGCCAAAAGCTCTGCAGCAAAAAGGCCGGCGGACAGGTACCCGAGTATCCGCGCCAGGAGCTGCCCGATGCCACCAAGTGGGACCACACCAAGTGGTCGCCCAACTACCGCAACGACAACCGCATCGAGACGCATGAGTCCGGCACCGCTCCCTGCAAGACGGCCTGCTCCGCGCATGTTGCCGTTCAGGGCTATTTGAAGCTCGCGGCTCAGGGTCGCTATGACGAGGCCCTAGCACTCATTAAGCGCGAGAACCCGCTGCCCGCTATCTGCGGCCGTGTGTGCAACCGCCGCTGTGAGGATGCTTGCACCCGCGGCCGTGTGGACGCCGCCGTGGCTATCGACGAAGTCAAGAAGTTTATCGCCCAGCGCGATCTGGATGCCGCGACCCGCTATGTCCCGCCTGTGGTGACGCCGACGCGCGCCGGCGGCTTCGACCAGAAGATCGCCATCATCGGTGCCGGTCCGGCCGGCCTGTCCTGTGCCTTCTATCTGGCCGAGAAGGGCTATAAGCCCGTCGTGTTCGAGAAGAACGAGCGCCCTGGCGGCATGCTCACCTACGGTATTCCCAGCTTTAAGCTGGAAAAGGACGTTATCGAGGCCGAGGTCGAGGTTATTCGCCTGATGGGTGCCGAGTTCCGCTATGGCGTGGAGGTCGGCCGCGATGTGACGCTCGACGAGCTGCGCGAGCAGGGCTTTAAGGCCTTCTATGTTGCCATCGGCTGCCAGGGCGGACGCCTTGCCGGCATTCCGGGCGAGGATGCCGAGGATGTGACGGTGGCTGTCGACTTTTTGCGCGAGGTCAACAGTGGCAAGATCAACGCGCTGCCCGGCCGCACCATCGTGGTGGGCGGCGGCAACGTGGCCATCGATGTCGCGCGCAACGCCTGCCGTCTGGGCTCCGAGCATGTTGAGATGTTCTGCCTGGAGAGCGAGGCTCAGATGCCCGCCAGCGAGGAGGAGCGTCGCGAGGCCATCGAGGATGGTGCTCACATCAGCTGCGGCTGGGGTCCCAAGGAGGTTCACCTGGACGAGACCGGTCGTGTGTGCGGCATCACCTTCAAGCGCTGCACGCGCGTCTTTGACGACGAGGGCCGTTTTGCGCCCGAGTACGACGAGAACGACCTGCGTCGTGTCGATGCCGACCGCGTCGTCATGTCGATTGGCCAGTCCATTGTGTGGGGCGACCTGCTGGCTGGCTCCAAGGTGGAGCTTGGCCGCGGCCAGGGTGCCCTTGCCGATCCGCAGACGTACCAGACCGCTGAGCCCGACATCTTTGTGGGCGGCGACGTCTACACCGGCCCCAGCTTTGCCATCGACGCCATCGCCGCCGGTCACGAGGCCGCTGTGTCCATCCATCGCTTTGTGCAGCCGGGCTCCACGCTCACCATCGGCCGCAACCAGCGCCGCTACACCGCGCTCGACCGCGACGATGTTGTGATTGAGAGCTATGACAACGCGAGCCGCGAGGTTGCCCACGTGGACCGCGAGCGCGAGAAGGCCGCGCCGTTTAGCGAGTACGTCGAGACCTTTACCGAGGAACAGGTGCGCGCCGAGACCGCCCGCTGCCTGGGCTGCGGCGTCTCGATCGTCGACCCCAACAAGTGCATCGGCTGCGGCCTGTGCACCACCAAGTGCGCCTTCGATGCCATCCACCTGGATCGCGACCGCCCCGAGTGCTCCACGATGGTCAAATACGAGCAAAAGCTCCC
>CABPDL010000055.1:0-11299 GCA_902406375.1 uncultured Collinsella sp. | reverse complement strand
CCAATACGCTCGGCAATGTGGGCGGCATCGTGTGCGATGGCGCCAAGGCGAGCTGCGCCGCCAAGATTTCCGCTGCCGTTGATGCGGCGATTCTGGGTCACGATATGGCCATGCAGGGTCGCGGTTTCCGCGCCGGTGAGGGCCTGATTCAGGATACCGTCGAGGAGACCATCGCCAGCATGGGCTATGTGGGGCGCGTGGGCATGAAGGACACCGACGTCGAGATCCTCAACATCATGATCGGCAAAACCCAAGTGTGCTAGGACAGTTCGTCGGCTACTTGGTGTTCGTAGAAGGCTTCTACTACGGCGTTAAAGTCGCGGGCGAAGCCTTCCATGGTTCCGCGCCAGGTGACTCGGTTGGGCTTGCCCTGGCCTACATAGGCAGTCTGAATGCCGCAGGCGGGGCTAGGGAAGTCGCGTTTGGGATCGTTGCCCACCATAAGGACCTCGTGCGGTTCGAGCCCCATCACCTGAAGTTGCTCTAGATAGTAGGTGGCATCGGGCTTGCAGCGGGTGGCGTTTCCCATGTGCGTCACGAGCTCAAAGGGGGCGTCGGCCAGGTCGCCCCAACCCATGCGGCATTCGATGGCCCCCTGCGGAAAGCTGGGGTTGGTAAAGAGCGCGCAGCGCAGCCCCGCGTCCTGCACGGCCTGAAGTGCGGCGTGTGCGCCCGGCATAGCATGGGCGTTGATGAGTTCGTCATTCTTGTACGGAAGAACTTCGCGGTCGTAGTAGGTAAACGCCTCGTAGATAAGTGGGTCCGAGAGGCAAATGCCGCATCGGCGCTCGACCTCTTCTTGGTAAAACTCAAGATTGGTGCGATTGTCCGTGCTGCTGCGGCGATTGGCGTTGAGGTCGACCAGGATGGTGCCGAGGCGTGCCATCGTGCCACCGCGGCTGCGGCGCCCGATATCCGCGAGCATCGAAGAGACATCCTTAAAATATCGAAGGATGAACGCGTTGAGGTTGATGCTAAGAAGCGTTTCGTCCATATCGAAAACGACTGCTTTGAGCACGCGGGCACCTTTCTCGAAAAATCGATCTAGAATCGTTGGCTCCGGATACTTTACCCCAAAGCCGAATGCCTGGCTGGTTATCGTCAAGTTGCGGAGACGTGTGTTCATAAGATTACGAAAAAGTCTCCACACGAGTAAAAAATCGCAGTTCACGCTTGAAATCGAACTCATTTCCCCGTAACCTATACGAACGTGATTGCATAAGCGTCACATTAGTATCTGTCGGCTCCCGAGTGTTCCTAAACGTTGTGTGCTTGTCGCACCCTTCTGTAGGTCCTAGCAATCGGGGCCCCGTAGTTCGAAAGGGGTCCACCTTTGAGTGAGATTCAGAACTCGTCCATTTTCTCTCTTGACGATGTCAACGAGGAGGAGATGAACAACCTCATCGACGGTACGATTACCGACTTTGATGAGGGCGATCTCGTTAACGGCACTGTCGTTAAGATCGAGCATGACGAGGTGCTCGTTGACATCGGATTCAAGTCCGAGGGCGTTATCCCGGTCCGCGAGCTGTCCATCCGCAAGGACGCTAACCCTGCAGACATCGTTGCACTCGGTGATCCCATCGAGGCTCTGGTTCTCCAGAAGGAGGACAAGGACGGTCGTCTGGTCCTGTCCAAGAAGCGTGCCGAGTACGAGCGTGCTTGGAACCGCATCGAGGAGAAGTTCAACTCCGGCGAGAACGTCGAGGGCGAGGTTATCGAGGTTGTCAAGGGCGGCCTGATCCTCGACATCGGCCTGCGTGGCTTCCTGCCCGCTTCCCTCGTCGACCTCCGTCGCGTCAAGGACCTCACCTCTTACATGGGCACCCGCATCGAGGCCCGCGTCATCGAGATGGACCGCAACCGCAACAACGTCGTCCTCTCCCGTCGCGTCGTGCTCGAGGAGTCCCGTAAGGCCGAGCGCTCCGAGATCCTGTCCAAGCTCAAGTCTGGCATGCGTCTCCAGGGTACCGTTTCCTCCATCGTCGACTTCGGCGCCTTCGTCGACCTCGGCGGTATCGACGGCCTCATCCACATCTCCGAGCTCTCCTGGAACCACGTCAACCATCCTTCCGAGGTTGTCAAGGTCGGCCAGGAGGTCGAGGTCGAGGTTCTCGACGTCGATCTCAACCGCGAGCGCATCTCCCTGGGTCTCAAGCAGACCACCGAGGATCCGTGGCGCGCACTGGTCAAGAAGTACCCCGTCGGCGCTATCGTCGAGGGCACTGTGACCAAGCTTGTCCCGTTTGGCGCTTTCGTCGACTTGGGCGAGGGCATCGAGGGCCTGGTGCACATCTCCGAGATGGCCAACAAGCACGTCGACCAGCCTTCTCAGGTTACCCACGTGGGCGACAAGGTTCAGGTCAAGGTCATGGAGATCGACCTCGACCGTCGTCGTATCTCCCTGTCCATGAAGTCCGCTGCTGAGACTCTGGGCGTCGAGATCGAGGTTACCCCGCTGCCTTCCGAGAAGAAGGACGAGGAGACTGACGCCGAGTAAATCGGTTTGACGATCACTTGTTTTAAGGGATCCGTCCGTAATGGACGGGTCCCTTTTTGCATTTGGCACCGAGATGCGCAATGCTGCCGGGCTGTCCACAGGCTATTGGATTGTCGGTGCATGAAAAAAGCCGACATCCCGCCTCGGGGAGGAGGCGGGAACGCACCGAGTAGACGGAGGGGTGCGGAGCGCGGTCGCGTCTCGACTGACGACGTTGCCCATCGACAGGACCATTGTAGCGCATGGCGGTTCTTGGTTTATCGTGTCGAGCGTTTGCGTTGTGCCATTGCCTGCGGCAACGGTGTGTTACACTCTTGCACTGCTGAGTGGGCCAGACGGTCGCGCGATGTGCTGCTTGCAGTACGCGTGAGGAAAGTCCGGGCTCCAGAGGGCGGGATGCCGGCTAACGGCCGGGCGGAGTGATCCGACGGAAAGCGCCGCAGAAAAGAAGACTCCCACCTGCGCCGCAAGGCGTAAAGGGAAAAGCTGAAACGGTGGTGTAAGAGACCACCAGCGTCGTGGCAACATGGCGGCTTGGCAAGCCCCATCCGGAGCAAGCGCGAATAGGAACGCTATGGGCCGGCCCGGTCCGCGTTCGGGTAGCGTGCGTGGAGCTGCACGGTAACGTGCAGACAAGATAAATGACCGTTCACGACAGAACCCGGCTTATCGGCCCACTTGGCACTTTGTTGACGCTGCGAACCCGTCAGCGCGGCAATCTGCCTTTCAAACCTTCGGGCATGACCATAAGGTCAATGCCCTCGGCTTTCAAGGCACCTTGCTCGCGCTGACGGGTTCTCGCTTTCGTTGACGGAATCATCGGCGTTGCCATTCTTTTTACTAGGGTTATCGTATTATTGAGGCTGTTTGTTGCTGCGCTTTATTTTGTTGAGGGGCTTTGTTGGACAGCTATTTTACTCTACAATCGAATATTGAGGTTTCGGGCGAGTTTGTGGACCGCAAGAGCCGGTTTATTGCCCAGCTGGTCCATATTGAGTCCGAGGACGAGGCGAATGCCTTTATCGAGATGGTTCGCAAGCGTCATTATGACGCTCGACACAATGTTCCCGCGTGGATTTTGGTCGATGGACGCGAGCGCCAGAGCGATGATGGTGAACCGAGCCGCACGAGTGGTATGCCGACGCTCGAGGTGCTGCGCGGTGCGGGGCTCAAAAATGTTTGCTGCGTAGTAACGCGCTATTTTGGTGGCACGCTGTTGGGGCCTGGTGGTTTGGTGCGCGCCTATACCGCGGCGACGCAGGCGGCGGTGGCCGCGGCTCAGGAGGCCGGGCAGATCGTCGAGATGACGAGCGTCGTGCCGGTTGATGTGCATGTGGCCTATCCACAGTATGAGCAGGTGCTTCGCTTGGCGCAGGATTCGGGTGCCAAGGTTTCGGATACCGATTACGCGGATGCTGTGACACTTCACTTGGTGTTTAAAGCGGGGGAGCAAGAGCCGTTTTGCGCTAAGATGCGCGAGCTTATGGCGGGGCGCGAGGAGATTGAGGTCAGCGCTCCCGAGTTTGCTGAGTTCTAACGACGACGGCCGGCGTGCATTTGGATGAATCCCAAGCGCGCCGGCTGTCGTTTTATGTCGCTGCCGTTTACTCGGCGAGCTGCTTTAGTACATCGCAGGCGATTTCGACGGCATCGTCGATGCAACCGGGACAGCTGCGGAGCGGACCCTTGTCCGATCCGATGCCCTTGAGCGTGCCGCAGACGGTCGTCGTGTTCTTCTCGCCAAAGCGCTTGGCAATCTCGCGCGACAGTTTGTAGGTCTGGCCCTTGGTCTTGGGGTTTTCCATGCCATCGCTCATTACAAAGCCCATGATGGCCACGGCGCCCGAGATGGCACCGCAAGTTTCGGTCATGCCGCCCATGCCGGCGCCAAAGCCCTCGGTGAGGGTAAAGGCGACCTGGGGGTCGAGCCCGACGGCGGGCGCGAGCGTGCAGGCGACGGCCTGCGCGCAGTTAAAGCCGCGGGCGTGGTATTCGGCAGCCTGAGCCTGGCAGGTGGCAGTGTTGAGCTGAGTGGTATCAATCTGCTTCATCGGTGTCTCCTTGATTGCGGTGTACCCGCCTATGGTACCCTTGCTGGCGCATTCGCTTATCGAGACCGCAGTGCATATCTCATTGTTTTTCGCCATCGAACACTTTCTTAAGATTTGGGACAAATAAACCTGATTAATTTGTCCCATAACCTATCGGCGGGATGGGTTGAGAGGGGTGCGGGGTAGCGGTATCGTGAACCGAATAAAAACAAAACCCAAGTAAGGGAGTTGGATATGAGCGAGCAGACCATCGGAACTACATGTGTTCAGGGCGGCTATCATCCGGGCGATGCGGAGCCGCGCCAGGTGCCCATCTACCAGTCCACCACGTGGAAGTACGACACGTCCGAGCACATGGGCAAGCTGTTTGACCTGGAGGAGTCGGGCTACTTCTACAGCCGCCTGCAGAACCCCACGTGCGATCTGGTCGCTGCCAAGATCTGCGAGATGGAGGGTGGTACCGCGGCGATGCTCACGAGCTCGGGCATGGCTGCGAACTTCCTCGCGATCTTTAACGTTGCCGGTGCCGGCGATCACGTGGTCGCAAGCTCTGCCATCTACGGCGGTACCTACAACCTGCTCGCCCACACCATGGGTCGTATGGGCGTCACCTGCACCTTTGTTGCCCCCGACTGCACCGATGAGGAGCTCGAGGCCGCCTTTAAGCCCAACACCAAGCTCGTCTTTGGCGAGACGATCGCCAACCCTGCCCTTGCCGTGCTCGATATCGAGCGTTTTGCCAAGGCCGCGCATGACCACGGCGTGCCGCTGATGGTCGACAACACCTTCCCGACGCCTGTGATGTGCCGTCCCTTTGAGTGGGGCGCCGACATCGTCACGCACTCCACCACCAAGTACATGGATGGCCATGCAGCCTACCTGGGTGGCGTGATTGTCGACCACGGCCAGTTTGACTGGATGGCCCATGCGGACAAGTTCCCGGGTCTCACCACGCCCGACGAGAGCTACCACGGCGTGACGTATGCCGAGAAGTTCGGTCGCGAGGGTGCCTTCATTACCAAGGCCACCGCGCAACTCATGCGCGATCTTGGCCCCATGCAGAACCCGCAGGCGGCGTTCTTCTTGAACAGCTCACTCGAGAGCCTGCATGTGCGTATGCCGCGTCATTGTGAGAACGGCCTGGTCGTTGCCAAGTTCCTGCAGAGTCATCCCAAGGTGCGCTTCGTGAGCTATCCGGGCCTGGAGGGCGATAAGTACTATGACCTGGCTCAGAAGTACATGCCCAACGGCACATGCGGCGTCGTGAGCTTTGGCTTTAACGGTGGTCGCGCGGCGGCCGAGACCTTTATGAAGAGCCTCAAGCTCGCCCAGATCGCCACGCATGTGGCCGACGCCCGCACTTGCTGCCTGCATCCCGCTAACGCCACGCACCGCCAGATGAACGATGAGGAACTCATCGCCTGTGGCATTTCCGCCGACATGGTACGCCTGTCGTGCGGCCTCGAGGACACGGCCGATCTGATTGCCGACCTTGAGCAGGCGCTCGAGCAGTGCTAGGCTAGCTCCGTACAAGGTGCCGATGCTGGCAGAAAGCTTCGGTGACTTTTCGTTCCGATTCCGTAGGCGGGACCCCAATCGCGACTGTTTGCAGGCGATCGGGGTCCCGTTTTTTGCATTGCGCCACTCGAAAGGATGGATATGGAGAAAACCGCAGAGCAGCTGCGCCGCGAGCACATTGCCCTAGAGGGCGACACCCATGGCAAGAACAAATGGGCGATTCTGTTTACCGTGCTCATCATGACGTTTATGTCGTGTCTGGATTCGACCGTCGTGACCGTGGCGTTGCCCGTGATGCAAAAGGAGCTGGGCGTGGGCCTCGACCGCATTCAGCTGGTGAGCTCGGTGTACCTGCTTGCGACGTGCGTGGCTATGCTGCCGTTTGGCCGCCTGGGTGACGTGCGCGGCAAGGTGGGCGTGTTCCAGCTGGGCGTCATCGTCTTTACGGCCGGCTCGCTGCTTTGCGGCCTTTCGAGTTCGCTCGAAGTTCTTATTCTGGCACGCATTGTGCAGGGCGTCGGTTGCGCGGCGGCCATGGCTAACAACATGGGTATCATCACCGAGTCGTTTCCGGCGCGCGAACGAGGCCGTGCCATGGGTATTCTCGCGACCTTTGTGGCCCTCGGCATGATGTGTGGCCCCGTGCTGGGCGGCATGCTGGTGGCAAGCTTTCCCTGGGAGAGTATCTTCCTCATCAACCTGCCCATTGGCGTCATCTCATTTATCGTGGGGCTCTATACGCTGCCGCATGTTAAGCCGGAGGCTGACGAGCGCCCCATGTCCCTGATCGAGGCCGCTCGTCGCTGCTTTGCAAATTCGGCCTTCACCATCAACCTCGCCTGCATGCTCATCGTGTTCGTTGGTATTGGCGCATCAGAGTTTATCCTGCCGTTCTATTTTCAGGACGCCCACGGCTTTGGTTCCGACATTTCCGGATTGCTCTTTTTGGCGCTGCCGATGGTGAATGCCTTTATCGGCCCGCTTTCGGGTACGGTTTCGGACCGTGTTGGCTGCGAGGGCCCCACGGCGGTCGGCCTAGGCGTGTACGTATGCGGTCTTTTTGCGGTAAGCACGCTCGACGAGCACTCTTCCATCCCTGTGATCGTGTGTTGGGTCGCGTTTATGTCGTGCGGTACGTCGATTTTCCAGAGCCCCAATAACTCGCTGTATATGGGCTCGGCTCCGCGCGAAGCGCTCGGCTTTGCGGGCAGCCTGGGTAGCCTGGCGCGCTATGCGGGTATGGCAGTGGGCATTACAGCGGCATCGCATATCCTGTATGGGCAGATGAGCGTGGCGATGGGCGAGTCCGTGACCAGTTTCGTTGCAGGCCGTCCGGATGTGTTCCTGTTCGGCTTTCGCTCGGTGTTCTATGTGCTCATGGCTGTGGCCGCTGTGGGTTTTGCGCTCGCCATGGTGCGTTTGGTGAGGATGCGCGCCCGCCATTAGTGTGTTGAGAGACTGTCTGCCACGATTCGCGCCGTCCCAAAAAGACCGGTTTGTGGTGCGATGCGGCTTGTGGGGCGGGCGGGGGTCGGTCCGTGGTAGACTATCGAACAACGTTTATTAATCGCGCGGCATCGTTGCCGCGAGAAGGGGTTGCGCCATGCAGGAGCTTGAGGATCGTATTCGCCATGACGGCATCGTAAAGGCCGGTAACGTCCTTAAGGTTGATGCCTTCCTCAACCACCAGTGCGACGTTGAGCTGTTCGACCACATGGGCGCTGAGTGGGCCCGTCTGTTCAAGGATGTCGAGATCAACAAGATTCTGACGATCGAGGCTTCGGGCATTGGTATGGCTTGCATCGCAGCCCAGCATTTTGGTGGCGTGCCGGTTGTCTTTGCCAAGAAGGCACAGTCCATCAACCTCGACGGCGAGCAGTATGCTACGACCATCTACTCCTTTACCAAGCAGAAGGAGTATCCGGTCATCGTGGGCAAGCGCTTCCTGTCCGAGGGCGACAAGGTTCTGATCATCGACGACTTCTTGGCCAACGGCTGCGCGCTCGAGGGTCTTATCAAGATCTGCGAGGCTGCGGGTGCCGAGGTGTCCGGTATTGGCATTGCGGTGGAGAAGGGCTTCCAGGGCGGCGGCGATAAGCTCCGCGAGCGCGGCTTTCGCGTCGAGAGCCTGGCCCGTATCGCCGATATGGACTGCGAGACCGGCGAGATCACCTTCGCCTAAGCGCGCAACACAAGCGATTGGTATGCGATGTGACAAAGGGACTGTCCCTTTGTCACATTTTTTGTATGAGGGGAGGTGTTGATATGGATGAGAACAAGATGGGATGGCGCGAGTATGCGCGCTATGCCGAGATGTCGGCCGAGGAGTTGGCGCGCGATTGCGAGGTGCAGGTGTTTCGCGCGACGGGTCCGGGCGGGCAGGGCGTGAACACGACGGACTCGGCGGTGCGCATGAAGCATATCCCTTCGGGAATTACCGTGACGGCGCGCGAGAGCCGCAGTCAGTTCCAAAACCGTAGTAGCTGCCTGCGTAAGCTGCGCGCTGAGCTTGAGCGTCGCGGGCGTCCACCGCGCCGACGCGTAAAGACCAAGGTGCCTCAGCGCTCGCGCCAGCGGAGGCTCAATGACAAGCACTTCAACGCGATTAAAAAGGCCAACCGTCGCAAGCCGGGGAGCGACGAGTAGCCGATTGTTTCGCTGGTCTTGCTAGCGGGTGGGGTGCCAGACCTGGAGGGCGCCGGCGAGGATGTCGACCTCAATGCGCGAGGCGACAACGGGCTCGCCGTCGGCCTGGATGGGGTAGTCGGGCTCCTCAAAGGTGAGCTCGGCATGGCGACAGCGGCGCATGCGAATCGGTGGCAACTTGGTATGGTGGCCGTCCTTGGCCGAAAGGAACATTGGCAGGGCTACCGCGCGAGGGACGGGACCGCAGGCGTAGCAGACGTCGAGCATGCCGTCGCAGGGGTCGGCATCGGGGCAGATGCGATAGCCCGAGCCATAGGTGGGGCCCAGCTGAATTGCCATGATGATCGCCCTCACGCGCTCGGCGGGCGCGCCGTCAAAGCTGACTGTCATGGGGTAGTTGCGATAGCGTAGGCCAAACTGCTCAAGTCCTGAGAGGGTGTAGAGCGGCGCGCCCGTCAGGCCGGTCTTTTTGCGCAGCTCGGTGGTGCCAAGGCCGATGGCGGCATCGATGCCGACCGAAAGCGTCTGGTCGTAGTGCTCTACGGTAGCCTCGCCGCTGCCGCTCGCGGGGCTCCACGAGCGAATGCGCCCGATGTCCTGACGCTGCAGCTCGCAGGTGAGCAGCGCGCCAAAATCCTTGCCGGAGAAATCGTCGATGCCGAGCGTCTGGGCAAAATCGTTGCCGGAGCCCACGGGCAGGACGGCAAGGGCGGGGCGGGCGTCCTCCTTTTGCGTCATAAGCCCGTTGACGACCTCGTGAATCACGCCGTCGCCGCCAAGGGCGATAACGGTGCGATAACCCTGTGCCTGTGCGGCCAGCTCCTTGGCGTGTCCCATACGCTCGGTCAACACCAGGTCAAACTGGGATGCGCGTGCAGTCATGTCCAAAAAGCGTTGCAGGCGCTCGGCAACTTCGCGTGCCGCACCCGACTGGGCGGCTGGGTTGGCGATGATGAGCGTGCGACCAAAATCAGTTGCGTGCATGGGGCGACTCCCGGCGTATGACGTGACGGTGCGGTCGCGCTCGGGTCGAATTGCTCCCGATTGTGGCTGCACGGCGAATACTAACGTCTACTCTATCAGGTCGTTGTGGCGCTCGATAGCCTCTGCCACCGTGCCGCCCTCGTCCACAATAAGCGAACGGCGTTTAGGCGAGACAATGCGCTGTGCGGGATATACGCCGCGGTGTCCGCCGGCGAGATAGCTGATAAACGCCACGATCACGAAGAAGCCGGCGGCCGTGCCGTGGAACAGGTCGATGGCCATCATGCAGGTGGTGATGGGCACGTTAAGGCCGGCGCAGAACACGCCGAGCATGCCCAGCGCTGCTAGAAAGCTGGGGTCGATTCCGACGAGGCAGCCGATCCAGCCGCCGAGCGCCGCACCGATGCCAAACAGAGGCGTGACCTCGCCGCCTTGGAAGCCGGCGCCCAGGGTAAGCGCTGTGACGACCAACTTGATGGCTGCGTCCGCCAGGGTGGTGTTGCCTGCAAACCCGGCGCCGGAAAGCCACGTGGAAAGGCCGGCGTAGTCCCAGGCGTCGAGGAGGGCGTAGGCGGCCAAAACCACGAGTGCGCCTATGAGTGCGCGAACGAGGTAATTGGTGATAAAGCGGCCGTACAGGCTCTTGACGGTACGAACCGACCAGGCAAAGAGACGTGCGGTGAGACCAAAGATGATGGCGCTGATGACTACGATGACAACCGTCCGTGGTGTCATGTTGGGAACGCTGGCGATGACATTCGCCTCGTACTCGGTTCCCAGGGCAAGCGACGTAAAGTAGCCGGTAAACGAGGCGACCAGGCAGTAGATGCCCGCGGTGTAGTCGATCTTGCCGATAAAGCACATCTCCATGCCAAAGAAAGCTCCAGCAAGGGGCGAGCCGAATACGGCGCCAAAGGCCGACGAGATGCCGGCGAGCATGAGGTCGTGGTGGTCATGTTTTTTGAGGTGGGCGACGCTCGAGATGTTGCTGGCGATGGTGCCGCCAATCTGCACCGCAGCTCCCTCGCGACCGGCCGACCCGCCCGTTAGGTGCGTGAGCGTGGAGCAGACGAAGGTGAGAACGGCCATGCGCATATGGATGAGGCGTGTGCCCAGAGCGGAGTCGATGACCAGGTTGTTACCGCGTTTGGCGGCAAGGCCGTGGTTTTTGTACACCCATGCGGTGACAACGCCCACGACGGGGAGCAGGGCGTAGATCCACGCATGGCTCTCGCGATAATCGGTCGCAATATCCAGCGAGGTCAAAAACGCCCAGGCGGCAACGCCCATGGCGAGCGAGACGATGACGACGAGTGTGAGCAACTTGGCGCTCGCGAGTAGGTTGCGGGCGTTGCGGCGCGTGTCGGCGGCCAAGAGATGCTCGGAGCGGGTGAGCTGATGCCTGCCGGCCATGATGACGTCGTTCAGGGAGAAAAAGCCGCCGTCGTCGAGCGACTGAGAATGATCCTGCGCCTCGTTTGCGCTTTCGGGTTTGTCGGTAAAAGTCATACGTTCCTCTTTTGGGTTGCAACACGAGCATTATAAAACGCGGTAAACGCGACGAGCCGGTGGGTTGGTTTTGGTTTTGTTTCGCGGCTTT
>CABPDL010000054.1:0-11657 GCA_902406375.1 uncultured Collinsella sp. | reverse complement strand
CGGGTACCATCCTCTATGTCTGTAACGCCATATAGACCGAGGGGATAGATCTATGACCGCAACCGCACCCGCAGCACCGGCAAAGGTGTACTTCACCAACCTGCGCACGCATGCTCGCGAGAGCCAGCTCGACAAGCTCAAGCGCCTCATCCGCCGCGCTGGTATCGAGCGGATCGACTTTGAGAACAAGTTTGTCGCCATCAAGATTCACTTTGGTGAGCTGGGCAACCTGAGCTTTTTGCGCCCCAACTACGCCCGAGCCGTCGCGGACGTCGTGAAGGAGCTGGGCGGCAAGCCCTTCCTTACCGACTGCAACACGCTCTATGTGGGTAGCCGCAAAAATGCGCTCGAGCACATCGACACCGCCTACCAGAACGGCTTTACCCCGTACGCCACGGGCTGCCAGATCATCATCGCCGACGGCCTCAAGGGCACCGACGAGGCGCTCGTCCCGGTCGAGGGCGGCGAGTACGTGCGCGAGGCAAAGATCGGCCAGGCACTCATGGATGCCGACATCGTGATTAGCCTCACCCACTTTAAGGGCCATGAGCAGGCCGGCTTTGGCGGTGCCATGAAGAACCTGGGTATGGGCGGCGGTAGCCGTGCCGGCAAGATGGAGCAGCACGCCGCTGGCAAGCCGAGCGTCGATACCACCAACTGCGTTGGCTGCCGTGCCTGCGAGAAGATATGCGCGCACAGCGCCATCACGTTTGACGGTACGCGTGAGCGCGAGCTTGCCAACGGCAGCACTCGCACGGTTCACGTGGCTGCCATCGACCACGATCGCTGCGTGGGCTGCGGACGCTGCATTGCGGCGTGCAACCAGGACTGCATCAAGCCCGACTATGATGCCGCGGCCGACGTACTCAACTACAAGATCGCCGAGTACACCAAAGCCGTCGTCGACGGCCGCCCGAGCTTCCACATCTCGCTTGCCATGGATATCAGCCCCAACTGCGACTGCCATCCCGAAAACGACACGCCTATCGTCAACGATATCGGCATGTTCGCGAGCTTCGACCCGGTCGCCATCGACCAGGCCTGCGCCGACGCCGTCCTGGCGTCCGAGCCGCTGCCTAACACCGAGCTTACCGACAGCGCGGCCAAGATGGAGCATAATCACGAGCATCTGGAGGGCGAGCAGGCCAAGGATCCCTTCTGCATCACGCATCCCGACACCGACTGGCGCGCGTGCATCGCGCATGCCGAGAAGATCGGCCTGGGCACGAGCAAGTACGAGCTCATCGAGGTCAAATAGCATCTAGTTATTGGACATATCAAGCGCATTCGTGGCTTAATTCAAGCAAAATCCGCCCGCGAGCACAGCGCTCGCGGGCGGATTTTCGGAAGTGCTAGGGGTCAGATAGACCAGTAAACCGTACTATTTGCCTAAAAATTCTCGTCGAGGAAGTCGTCGACCGTATTCCAGTAGAGCTCGGGGTCGACTTGCGCGCTCTTGGCATGGGTGGCGCCGTGGATAGTGAGCTTTTGCTTGACCTTGCTGGCGCACGCCTCGTAGTTTTGGTCGAGCATGCTGTATGGTACAAAGGTGTCTTGGTCACCGTGGATAAAAAGCATGGGAACCGTCGCGCGCTTGAGCTGTTCCACGCTGCTCGCCTTATGAAAGTCGTAGCCTGCGCGCACGTTGCATACCAGGTTGGCCACATCGAGCAAGGGAAAACTGGGCAGGCCAAATACATCCTTGAGCTGCAGAGAAAACTCGTCCCAAACGCTTGTATAGCCGCAGTCCTCGATAATGCATTTCACATTTGCGGGCAGAGATTCCCCCGCTACGTTCATGGCAGTCGCCGCGCCCATCGACTCGCCAAAGACCAGGATGCGCGCCTTGGGATCGGCCGCAACAATCCGCCCGATCCACGCGACGACATCGAGTCGCTCGGGCCAGCCCATGCCGATGTAGTCACCGCCGGAACGCTCGTGGGCGCGGGCGGCGGGTGCGAGTACGTTCATGCCGCGGTCGTGGAATCGCTTGACGTATCGGGCCATACCGATGGGCTCGTTGGTATATCCATGCAGGCAGACGGCGTAGTCGTGCGTGCTCTCCGACGCAGCAAAATACCAGGCGGCAAGCTCGGTCCCGTCGTCCGCGGTGAGGCTGCTGCTCTCGCGGTTTTCCTTAAACCACGCCCGTGCCTCGCCCTCCTCGGCGTCAATCTGCTCGCCCTTTTCGGCGTCCTTGCCGTCCTGCATCATCTTCATGGTGTAGGGCGCTTGGGGATTCAGGGCAAAGTCGAACAAGAAGTTGCCGGCAAACCCCAGCAGCGCGACAACGAGCACCAGTGCAACGATGCCGGCTATCTTGAGCTTTCGATGGGAATGTGCGTTTTGAGCCATGCGGTATTCTCCTATAAGATGTTAATGCATCAACATTTAATGCAAGCGCATTATGGACGTTCGCCGTTGATGCGTCAACAGGCAAAGAATGGGTAAACAAAGGGTCACGTATGGTGCAAATTTCGCACGCACCCAGACGCTTTGATATAGTGTTGAGAACTCTTTACGTTGGAGGATGTAACCGGCATGTCCGATTCGAGCGACAGTTCCAAGCCGCGACCCAAGGCCGCGGCCGTTCCGCACTACACGGTGGGCGAGGAGATCATGAACTCCGTCACCCATGGTGTCGGCTGCTTGCTGGGTATCGCGGGTCTGGTGCTCCTGATCGTATTCGCTGCACTGCGCGGCGGTGGCCCGGCCCACATGGCCGCGGCAATCGTCTACGGCGCCAGTATTATTCTCGAATACCTAGCCTCCACGCTCTACCATGCGATTCAACCCGCGCGCGCCAAGCGCGTGTTCCGCATCATCGACCACAGCTGCATCTACCTGCTCATAGCCGGCAGCTATACGCCGTTTTGCCTCATCACGCTCGCAAACGACGGCGGCGCCGTGCTGTTCTTTGCCGTATGGGCCATCGCCATTATCGGCATCGCCCTCGAGTGCTTTATGCGCGAGCGTCAACCGCACTGGGTAAGCGGCCTGGTCTACCTGCTGATGGGCTGGCTCGTTGTCTTTAAGCTGCCCGAACTTGTGGCGCTGCTCAACCCCGTGGCACTTGCTCTGCTCGCTGTCGGCGGCGTGTGCTACACCGTGGGCGTGCCGTTCTACATCGCCAAAAACGTGCGTTACCTGCACAGTGTGTTTCACTTGTGGGTGCTCGCCGGCAGTATCTTCCAGTTCATGGCGGTGATCCTCTTCGTAATCTAGCGATCGCGCCCACGGCCCCGCTCGCACGGGCGACCGGCGCAATTGCCCTATCCGTCACCTACGCTTACTACCCAACGTCCCGAATCTTGGAGGTTCGAGAAACTCCCGATGGACATAACCATCTCCCTTATCACCACCCTCGTTTTGACCCTCATCAACGGCTACTTCTCTATGTCCGAGATGGCGCTCACCACGGCCAAGCGCGCCGTGCTGGAGCATGAGGCCGAGGAAGGCGACAAGCGCGCCGAGCGTGCCATTAAGCTGGCTGCCGACTCCGACCAGCTGCTCGCCACCATCCAGGTCGCCATCACGCTCGTGGGCTTCGCCTCGTCCGCCGTTGCCTCGACGAGCCTGTCCGACCCGCTCGCCACGTGGCTCATGAGCTTTGGCATCGCGCCGCTCTCCGCCATCGCGCGCGGCCTGGCGCCGGTCATCATCACCGTCGCGGTCGCCTTCGTGTCCATCGTGATCGGCGAGCTCGTCCCCAAGCGCATTGGTCTGGCCAACGCCGAGGGCGTATCCAAACAGGTCGTGGGGCCGCTCTCCGTGTTCCAAAAGATCGCCCGCCCGCTCGTGTGGCTGACCGGTGCCTGCTCCGACGGCCTGGCCCGCATCCTGCGCATCAAGAGCGCCGATGACCGCCAGAACGTCTCGGAGGAAGAGATCAAGTACATGGTCTCGGAGCAGGACGACCTGCTCGACGAGGAAAAGCGCATGATCCACGAGATCTTCGACCTGGGCGACACCGTGGCTCGCGAGGTCATGGTGCCGCGCGTGGACACCACCATGTGCGAGGACGACGAGACAGTCGCCGACGTGCTGTCCACCATGCGCCAGACCGGCTTCAGCCGCATCCCCGTCTATCACGAGGACCCCGACAATGTCGCGGGCATCGCGCACATCAAGGACCTGATCCAGCCCGCGCTCGACGGCAAGGGCGACCAGCCCATTGCCGACTTTTTGCGCGACGCCACCTTTGTGCCCGATACCAAGGACATCCTGCCGCTGCTGTCCGAGATGCAGACCTCGCACGACCAGATCGTGGTCGTCGTGGACGAGTACGGCGGCACGGCCGGCATCATCACCATCGAAGACATCGTCGAGGAGATCGTCGGCGAGATCGAGGATGAGTTCGACCCCGACAACAAGTATCTCACGCGCCTTTCGCGCCGCGAGTGGCTCGTTGATGGGCGTTTTTCGTGCGATGACGCGATTGAGCTTGGTTGGCCGCTCGAGGAAAGCGATGATTATGAAACCATCGCCGGCTGGATCTTGGAGCTTTGCGACTCGGTGCCCGACATCGGAGAGGTGTTTGAGGTCGCGGGGTACAAGTTTAAAGTGCAGTCGATGCGTGGCCAGCGCATCTCGCTCATTCGCGTGATCGCTCCGGCCGAAACCGATAAGAAGGATTCCGAGTCTTCGGCAGAGAAGCCGGCGGCGTCGGGTGCGGGCTCTGTGGACCCGCACGATGGCGACGAGTAGGACAAGGAAGAGTAGGGGAGAGTTATGGCAGGCCTGTTCAACATCCTTAAGGTCACCGTCAGCGAGGACAAGATCTGCGCGCATGTGCTGGTGAACCCCGGCATGCCGCTCATGACCTCGGAGGACATCGAGGCCACGGCGCGCGTGTACTACCTGGTACCGGCGATTGCCAAGCACCTGTGCCTGGGTGATTCCGGCCGCGAGTTCCAGGATTGCATGGGTCAGACCGAGCTCTGCCACCTGCTGGAGCACGTGACGGTCGAGCTCATGAACGAGACCGGTCTTGCCGGTAGCATCTCGTGCGGCCGCACGCGCGTAAGCGAGCATGACGAGCGTGTCTTTGAGGTCGAGCTTTCGTGCCCCGACGACGCACTGGCCATCGGTGCGCTGTCGTCGGCCACCTTTATGATGGACTGGGCGTACCTGCACGCCGACCAGCCTGCCCCCGACGTGGAAGGCACGGTCGCGGGCCTGCGCAACCTGGTGCTGGGCATGCGCGCCGAGGCCGAGGGCAAGGATCCTCACGAGGCCGTCGCTGCTGCGAACGGCGAAGATGCTGCCGAGGACGAGGGCGCTGACGAGGGCGATGTGCCGGTCGACGCCGAGCCCGTTGCCGATGCGACCGCCGAGCCCGTTCCCACCGAGCCCCAGGGCGTCCCCAACTTTGACGACGAGCCCCAGGTGGCGATTGATACCGAGGGCGCGGTTGCCGAGAACCACGAGGCCTCCGCTGCCGTCTTTGGCGGTGCGGCGACGGTTCCGGCAGGACCTGCGCATGAGGGCGGCCTGCCGCTCGTGGACGGCGCCGGCGAGGACCCGGGTGCCACGGTGGCCATGCCGGCTATGCCTCAGGAGTAGGCCTACGCGTTTATCACCATCACGTACCTGCGCCTTTGCCGTACGCAGATGAGCGGAGCGGCAAGTGATGCGCTGCGGGTATAATGGACAGCATTCAAACGGTGGGCACCGACGTGCCCGCAGGAGAGGAATGATCATGGGTAAGACTTTCAGCTTTGTCTCCGGCGCACTTTTTGGTGCTGCTGCCGGCGCTATTATCGGTGTTGCTCTGGCTCCGCGCTCGGGCGCCGAGACCCGCGCCATGGCTGCCGATATCGCCAACGACGCCTGGGACAATATGCGCGACACCTACGAGCACAGCGCCGAGGAGGCCCGTGCTGCGGTGAATGACTTTGGCCCGATGGTCGACGCCAAGACCGACGACCTGCGCGCCAAGGTCGACCTGGCCCGCGAGCGCATGGACCAGCTGCGCGAGCAGCTCAACGACGCCATTTCGGGTGGCAACGTGACGCCTGCCGCCGACGTCGTGGTCGAGAACGCCGTCGAGGCTGATACCGAGGCTGCGGAGCCCTCGACCGAGGCATAATGCGCGCCGGGGATTTTGTCGGCGCCAAGATTTATCGCAAGCCTACCGAGGACAAGCGCACCAAAAAGGACGGCACGCCGCGCAGCCCTAAAAAGCTCGGAAAGATTCACTTTCCGGTCTTTACCCCGGGCGGTACGCGCGTGGTCGGCTTTATGGTCCGCCAGTCCGATATCGCGGGCATGATCGAGCGCCCCGACCGATTCGTAGCGCTCGACGCCATTGGTGTCTACGAGGGTGCCATTGCGGTCGATGACGTCAAGGACACGTACGATGCTGCCGCCGCCAAGCGCCTCGACATCAACCTGGACGATTGCATCATCTGGGTTGGCATGGACGTGCGCACGGAATCGGGCGATGTCGTGGGCTACTGCTCGGACGTTGAGTTCAAGCCACGCTCGGGTGTCGTGCAGGCATTCTATGTGACCGCCGGTGCCGCTTCGAGCGTGCTGGTGGGCGACACGCAGGTGCCACCGACGATGCTGCGCGGCTACGAGAACGGCGCGATGGTCGTCTCGGACGAGGTCAAGTCGCTCGGGTATTCGGGCGGTGCGGCTGCCAAGGCCGCCGAGGCCAGCGTCGTGGTGGGCGATAAGGTCAAAAAGGGCGCCAAGGTACTCGACGATAAGGGATCGGTTGCCGTGGACAAGGGCAGCCGCGCACTGGGCAAGCAGCTCGGCAAGACGCGCGGCATGTTCAAGGCCTTTAAGGACGAATACCAAAAGGCGAGCGGAGGCTCGTCAAAAGCTACAAAATAGCGACGTACCAAATGATGGGAGGCAAGCCGGAGACCTGTTGCTCCGGCTTGCTGTGTTTATGGGGGAGGGCACATGCGCCAAAATGGATCCAACTTAAACGGGCGCTCGGGTGCGCGTCCGACGGCGCGCCGCGACCTGGGGCAGCTGCCCAGCGGTCAGCGCCGCCGTCGCCGTAAGCCCGGCGCGATGTACCTCAACCATAGCCGCGGGTTTAGCGACCGCAGCGCGCGCATCGGCAACGGGCGCTCGCCGCGCCGACCGTCCCGTCTGCCCTATGCGCTCATCGCCGTGGGTTGCGCACTTGTGCTGTTTATCGCTGCCGTCGTGGGCTACGTCAACCGCAGCGTGGACGTGGAGCTCAACGGCCAGAAGACCGCGGTGCGCGTCGGCTCTACGCTGCAGAATCTCATCGACGACCAGGAGTTGACTGACACCTACGACGCAGGCGACCTGCTGGCCGTCGATGACAGCGTGCTGACCCGCCATGGCGGCGAAAAGCTGTCGGTTAAGGTGGACGGCAAGCGCATAAAACAGGGTAAGTGGAAAAGCCGCGAACTTGAGGGCGGCGAGAAGGTGACGGTCAAGGATGGCCGTAACACCTACGAGAAGCACGAGGTTCAGGCTACGGTTATCGAGCCAAAGCTCAAGGTCGAGGGCACGGGCGCTATCGAGTATGTGCAGACGTGGGGTGTCCAGGGCCGCTCGGAGGTGTGGGTCGGCGAGCAATCGGGTAAGACGCAGGACCGCGGCGAGGTTGTGCCCGCTACCGATTGCGTCGTTGCGTGCGCGAGCGTGGCGCCCAAGGGCAACGAAAAGTACGTGGCGCTGACGTTTGATGAGGGCCCGAGCGGAGCGACCAAGCAGATTCTGCAGGTACTCAAGGAAAAGGGCGTCACCGCGACGTTCTTCCTTTCGGGCGATGCGGTCGAGGCCTCGTCCGCCACGGCCAAGGCGATTGTCGATGCCGGGTGCGAAATCGGATCCAACAGCTACAGCGACGATTCGCTCAAGGGCCAGGACCGTGAGGCGGTACGCGAGCAGATCACGAAAGGCACCGATGCGATTAAGTCGGCGACCGGCGTGAAGACGATGCAGCTGCGTGCTCCCTACGCTGCCTTTGACGAGCAAAACTGGATTGATGCGATGGACCTGGTCTCCGCCGTGGTCTCGTGGAATATTGACTCGGGCGACTGGCTGCTCAACGGTGCCGACGAGCAGGTCTCGACGGTGCTCGATTCGGTGACGCCGGGCAATATCGTGCTGCTCACCGATAGAGACGAATGCGCCGAGCAGACGCTCGAGGCGCTGCCGCAGATTATCGACGGCCTCATTGCCGACGGCTACAAGATCGTGACGCTCAGCGACCTGGTCAAGACGGACACGTCGCTGAGCAAAAAGCTCACCTCGCTGACGAAGGTCACCATGCCCAAAGGCGCCGTGTTCCCCCAACTTGCCGAGGACGATGACACCACAGAGTAGTCATTGGGTAGTCGTTTAAGAACGTCCCGAATGGCTATGTCACGGATGCGTCAGCGTTTGGTATGCCTGCAATGTGCAGCGCATAAATTCGATGCCGCAGGGCGATGCTGATGCTATAGTTACTGCGGTTAATGAGGGTCAAGAGAAAGGTTACAGGTGAAATCCAAACCTCGACCATACAGTCGATGACCCCATGCAGGTGCTTTTTGCGCATGCACGGGGTGTAAGCGTCGAGCGGCGTGCCGCCCGCGCATGCGTATACATATCCAGAAGCCCCCGGACGCCGCACGCGCGGCCGCGTTCGGAGGAACAATGATGGGGAGCACCATTGAATTATCTGAGTGAGATGCTCAAATTGCCGGTCTTGGACGTCGACGGCGAAAAGCTCGGCGTGGTCAACGATTTTGGTATTGCTACCGGCGAAGTTTTTCCACACGTGACGTCGCTCGCGTTCCGCGGTCCCGGCAAGACGCCGTTTATGATCAGCTGGCGCAAATGGGTCGACCGTATCGACGAGACGGGTGTACACCTTAAGACGTCGGCCACCGAAATCCGTTTTTCGTACCTGCAGCCGACCGAACTCTTGCTTGCCCGCGACGTGCTCAACAAGCAGATTGTCGACACGCAGGGCATGAAGGTCGTGCGCGTCAACGACATCAAGTTTTCCATGTCGGGCGAAAACCAGCTGCGCCTGCTGGGCGCCGAGGTCGGTGCTCGCGGTCTGCTACGCGCCATCAGCCCCGCGCTCGAGCATATCGTCGAAGGCTTTATGAAGCACCTGGGCAAGCCGCTCAGTGAGGACATCATCGCTTGGTCCTACATGGACCTGCTCGACCGCTCGACCAAGAACATTCAGCTCTCGGTGTCGCACAAGACGCTCGGCGAGCTGCACCCTGCCGATATCGCCGACATTATCGAGCAGCTCGACCCGCGCCTGCGTGCGCAGGTGTTTGCGCAGCTCGATACTGCCCAGGCCGCCGAGGCCATCTCGGAGTTCGATGACGACGAGCTTATGACCGAGATGCTCGAGGGCCTGTCCGACACCGACGCATCGTCGATGCTGGCCATGATGGACCCGGACGACGCTGCCGACCTGATCGACGAGCTCGATTATGAGAAGGCCGAGAAGCTCCTGCGCCTGATGGGCGTCAAGGAGGAGAAGGCGATTCGTAATCTGCTGGGGTATGAGGACAACACCGCCGGCCGCATCATGACCTCGGAGTTTGTCTCCCTGCCCGCAACGGCAACGGTCGGTGACGCCATCGAGGCGATTCGCGAGCTCGACGAGGACTTCGAGAGCGTCTACTACGTCTATACCGAGGATCCGAGCGGCATGCTGACCGGCGTGCTTTCGCTGCGCACGCTGATCGTAGCCGACCGCGACGCCACGCTGGGCCAGCTGGCCTATCGCGACCTGGTTTATGTGTCGCCCGACGACGACCAGGAAGACGTAACGGACGAGATGACCAAGTACGACCTGGTCGCCATCCCCGTCTGCGACGAGAATCGTCATATCCTTGGTATCGTGACCTTCGACGACGCCATGGACGTTATCGCCGAGGAGCATCAGGAGGACCTGCAGATCGCCGGTGTCGGCTCGGGTGACAGCGCGTCCGACGACTCGACGAACGTGCTCAGCTGGTTCGTGCATCGCCAGTACTGGGTTGTTGTATGGGGCATCGCATCGTGCATCATGGCGACCGTGCTGGGAACGGCGCTCGGCTCCGCGCATCTGGTGGTGTTCCCCATGTGCGCCATGCCGCTCGTGCTGCTGGCGGCCTCGCGCATGGTGTCGTTCGTCAAGAACTACTTCCTGGAGTATGACGGTCACGACGACGAGCCCAAGCCGTATCTGGGGTTCTTCTTCCAGAGCACGGGCATGGGCCTGATTCTGTCGCTCGTGACCTACCTGTGCTCCCAGCTGGTGCGCACCGCTGCGTTCCCCGATGCGTCCATGTTTGAGGAGCAACTCTTTACCGGGTGTTTTAATATCGCTGCCATCATTTGCCTGGTTGGCAACATGAGTGCCGTGATTTACCTGATGGTGCTGTTCTGGCGTGACGAGCATGACCTCAACACGTCGGGCACCGCCATGAACGTCATTGCCGTCATGATCTCGTGTGTGGCGTATTGCATCGCCGCGGTGCTGCTCGCCATGTCAGTCATGGGTTAGGTGGTCGCGTGCAAAATACCAAGCAAAAGTCGGGCACCAAGCAAAAGCTGACCATCGCGGCCATCTTTGGCGCTATGGGCCCCGGTCTGCTGGCGGCGCTTTCGGGCAATGACGCCGGCGGCATTGCAACGTATTCCAGCGCGGGCGCCAGCTATGGCTACAAGATGCTCTGGATGCTTCCCGTCATGACTGTGCTGCTCATCGTGACGCAGGAGACCGCGGCGCGCTGCGGCTGCGTCACGGGCAAGGGCCTGGCATCGCTCATTCGCGAGCGCTTTGGCGTGCGCAAGAGCGTGTTGGCCATGGCGGCGCTGTTGATCGCCAACACGGCTGTGACCATTTCGGAGTTTGCGGGCATCGCCAGCGGCCTTGCTCTCTTTGGCGTGCCGGCGAGCATCTCGGTGCCGTTGGTGGCGCTGCTGGTGTGGATGCTTACCATGTCGGGTAGTTTCCAGCGCATCGAGAAGATTCTGCTGCTGGTGAGCTGCGTGTTCGTGACCTATATCGTCGCCGCGTTTATGGCTGGCCCCAACTGGGGTGAGGTCGCGGTCGACCTGGTCGTGCCCAACATTCAAAATGACCCCAGCTACGTGTCGCTCGTGGTCGCAACGATCGGTACCACTATCGCGCCGTGGATGATTTTCTTGGCACAGAACAACGTGGTCGATAAGAACGCGGGCGAGGACGATATCGTGCTGCAGCGTATTGATACCGTGAGCGGCTCGATCGCTGCCGATATCATTGCCGGCTTTATTATCATCACGACCGGCACGGTGTTGTTCCCGGCGGGTATTCAGATCAGCGATGCTGCCGATGCTGCCCGCGCGCTGGAGCCTATTGCGGGTCAGTGGTCTACGGTACTGTTTGCCTCGGGCCTGGTCGCGGCGAGCTTCTTGGCTGCCTGCGTGCTGCCGGGCGTTACGTCGAGCGCTATCTGCGAGGCATTTGGCTGGGAGCGCGGTGCCGACCGCAGCTGGGACGAGGCCCCGGTCTATCGCGGCATCATTACGGCCATCATCGGTATCTCTGCCGTGCTGGTGCTTATGCCCGGCGTCGATCTGTTCCAGATTATGATGACCTCGCAGGTCATCAATGGCGTGCTACTGCCCGTGGTTCTGGTGTTCCAAGTGGTTATCGCCGCCGACCGTCACATTATGGG
>CABPDL010000053.1:0-12165 GCA_902406375.1 uncultured Collinsella sp. | reverse complement strand
GTTTAAAACCGCCAAATAGGGGCTGTTTGGCGGTTTTAAACGCTTAAACAGTCCCTATTTCACCGCAACTTAGAGAGGCCGGCCTCGGTCGGTACTGCCGTGTCAGCCGAGGCCGCTGCATTGTTAGCGCTGGACGTAGGCGCGAACCAGCTCGTAGGTGTTGCGCACGCCGTCCATGTGGCTGCGCTCGTAGTTGTGGCTCGCGTACACGCCGGGGCCGATCAGGCCATGGCGAATGTCGTAGCCGGCCGAGAGCGTGGCCTCGACGTCGGAGCCGTAGTGCGGGTACACATCGATGGCGTAATCGAGCTCCAGCTCGCGCGCGATATTTGACAGCGTGGTCACCAGGTCGTAGTTGTACGGACCGCCCGAATCCTTGGCGCAAATCGACACCATGCGCTCGGTGCAGCCCAGGTCGTCGCCCACGCAGCCCATGTCAACGCTGATCATCTCGCGCGTGTCGGCCGGCACGAAAGCACCGCCGTGGCCCACCTCCTCGTACACGGTAAAGAGCAGCGACACCTTGCGCGAAAGCGACACCTCGCCGTCAGCAACGGCGCGGGCCAGACCCAGCAGAATCGACGCCGACAGTTTGTCATCCAGAAAGCGGCTCTTAATGTAGCCGCTCTCCGTCACCGTGGTACGCGGATCCATAGCGATGATGTCGCCCGTCTGAATGCCCAGCTCAAGCACGTCATCCTTGCTGTCGACATTCTCATCGAGCAGGATCTCCATGTTCTTCTCGATGGTCTTGACCGGCTCGTCGGCCACGTGCGCCGAAGGCTCGGTATTGAGGACCACGCCCGTGTACACATTGCCGTCACGCGTGTAGACGGTGCAGTTCTCGCCATCGGCCGTAGACCACTGGTGCCCACCAAGCGTCGTGGGACGCAGGCGGCCATTGTCCTTAATGGAGCGCACCATGGCGCCCAGGGTATCGACATGACTCGCCAATACGAGCGGCTCACCCTCGCCGCCAAGCTCAACCAACACGTTGCCCTTATTGGAGCGCTCGGGGCCAAAGCCCATATCGCGCAGGGTCTCCATCAGATAATCAGTCGCCGCACGAGTAAAACCCGTAGGCGAAGCAATAGAAGTCAGCGTCTTAAGCTGGTCAGTAATAAAACCAAGCGTAGAATCCATTTGAGACACCATCCACAACTCCAAAGTCAACATCCCGTAATCAGTAAAAGCCCCAACAACGATACCATCACGCACAAATATTTACCCAGCGAGATGACCCATCGAGCTCTTCCGAACAGCGCCCGCCACGACAACGAGCCGGCGGGCCCCGCCCGTTAGCCCCAGAATCTTTCCGCAGGACAGAAGGAGGCCCCGCCGCACGTAGTGCGCAGCGGGGGCTTCCGACATGTCCGAGGACGATTGTGGGGCTAACGGGCAGAGGCCCGCCGAACCAAGTTAGGCAGCCGGGCAGATCTTCTTGAAGAGCTCGATGACGTCGTCGAGCGTCGCCTCGCGCGGGTTACCCGGGAAGCACGCGTCGGCCATGGCGTCCTTGGCCAGGACCTCGATCTCGTCGGCCTTCATGGCCTCGCAGACGTGCGGGATGTTCACGTCGGCGGAAAGCTGCTTGACGGCGGCGATGGCGGCGTCGGCGGCCTCGTCGGTGCTCATGCCCGTGGTGTCAACGCCCATGGCGACGGCGACCTTGGCCAGGCGCTCGGTGCAAACCGGCTTGTTGAACTCCATGGCGATCGGCAGCAGCATGGCGCAGGCGACGCCGTGCGGGGTGTCGTAGTGAGCGGACAGGGTGTGAGCCATGGCGTGGTCGATGCCCAGGCCAACGTTGGAGAAGCCCATGCCGGCGACATACTGGCCAAGAGCCATGCCCTCACGGCCGGAGCCGGGCTGGCCGGACTTGGCCTCGGCGACGGAGTCGCGCAGGTTCTCGCTGATCAGCTTAATGGCCTCAAAGTGGAACATGTCGGAGAGCTCCCAAGCGCCCTTGGTGGTGTAGCCCTCGATGGCGTGGGTCAGAGCGTCCATGCCAGTGGAAGCGGTGAGGCCGGCAGGCATGGAAGCCATCATGTCGGGGTCGACGACGGCGACCTCGGGGGCGTCGTTGGTGTCGACGCACACGAACTTGCGGACCTTCTCGGGGTCGGTGATGACGTAGTTGATGGTCACCTCGGCAGCGGTACCGGCGGTCGTCGGCACGGCGATGGTGAACACGGCGTGGTTCTTGGTCGGAGCAACGCCCTCGAGGCTGCGGACATCGGCGAACTCGGGGTTGTTGATGATGATGCCGATGGCCTTGGCGGTGTCCATAGAGGAGCCGCCACCGATGGTCACGATAGCGTCAGCCTCGGCGGCCTTGAAGGCCTCGACGCCGTCCTTGACGTTCTGGATAGTGGGGTTGGGCTTGATCTCGGAGTAGAGGCTCCAAGCGATGCCGGCGGCGTCGAGCTCGTCGGTCACCTTAGCGGTAACGCCAAACTTGACCAGATCGGGGTCGGAGCAGACGAAGATCTTCTTGTAGCCGCGACGCTGGAGCTCGCCGGGGATCTCCTTGATGGCGCCAGAACCATGATAAGAAATGGTATTGAGAACGAAACGATTAGCCATTGATAGCCTCCCATCGTGTGCGGGGCACCCATTACGCCCCACGCTATGAGTCCCATCCTAACGCTTTTGAAACAAAAAACACGCGAGAACATCAAAAGTGTTAAAGCGTTTCAACATAATAACGGAGCCCTAGTCCTTCCCTCCCAACAGCAGCGAAGGCTAGATTATAGGAGCAATCGCCCAAAGAATACGACCAACACAGTCTAAAATTGTTTCTGTTTTAGCAATATATGTTTGACAATACGTTTATAAAAGGATACTTTATAGTAAATAACATGCATGCAGCAAATAGCGTCATTCATTTTGTTAGAAATTGCCCATGTTGTTATTGCAGCTGCTTGCACTGCAACGTACAGCGTAATTCTCCGCACGAAGCAGAAGTCGGTTCCAATTCGATCGAGGCGATGACACGTGTTGGCTACTGGTCCTAAATCGAGCAAGACGGCTACAAACGAATATCGAATCTCAATTGAAGGTAACCCTTATCCGCATGCTCTAGCTCTCATCAACCCAGCTGGAGACAACCTCGATATCAAAAGACATGGGTTCACGGGTCCACTAGGACAGCTATTGAGTCTTAAATATACCGTTTATGACGATGCAAATGAAAAACTCTTTACTGTCGTCGACGGTGGTTTTAGTAACATGCCCAGGGTTGCGCTCATCATCGAACACAAGGAAGTTGCGGTGTTCGATTATGGCCTAAACAGACTTGAGATGAAGTGCGTAACGAACATACCGAATTACACAATAAAAGGTAACTTCCTATCTGGAGATTACGATATATTCAGTCAACGGGAAGTGAAGCTATCTTCAGTTATCGTCCTTCAATGTGATAAACAATCGTGCTTTAGCATACAGGTTTTGGATAAAGCCGAATTAGCCGCCGCAATTGGAATACCCACAGCCATTGCCCTTCTGAGGGCTCGGATTGAAGAGCATCTCGAATAAATCGCAAAAAGCAGTTCGTAACAACATTCAGGAGCTAGATAGTTTTTCTGGCTCCTGAATGTTGTTACGAACATGCACCTTAGCGCTTAAGACTCGTGGTCTGCCAGTCAGCTATGATGCGGGCCCATTTCCTGTGCAAGTCGCGCTCACGGTCGATAAACATGATGGCAAACGCCACGAACAGCAGCACGCTCGCCACCGCAATGGCGTGCAGGCCCATGCGCTCAATACACCAGTTGCCCAACACGGCGCCAAACACAAAGGTAAAGATCACGCCAAAGTACAGCAGGCCGTTTTCCAAAAAGCCGCGCTTGTGGGTGATGATGTAATCGTCCACGTTTTGCAGCGCGTTGCGCAAGTTGCCGATGCACATGGTCGTGGCGATACCGTGACCGTGGATCTTGCGGAAGCTCTCGACTTGCATACCGCAGGCAAACGAAGTGAGGCAGTTGGCGAGCAGGTTGAAATCGCCACCGGGAATAAAGCTCACGCCCAGTAAGATGACGGCTTCAAAAAACACCGTCACCTGGCGCCAGTGAATCACACTGCCAAACCGCTCGTGAACCAGGTCGGCAAGCATAATGCCCACGGCAAACGACACCACGGGGAAGAAATAGCGTCCCGCGAGCGCCCAGTTGCCTTCCGAAATGCTCACGCCCACGAGCAGGATGTTGCCCGTCTGAGCGTTTGCGAAAACATGGTCGCGCCCAATGTACGAATAAACGTCCATAAAGCCACCGGCGAGCGCCAAGATGATGCCCAGCTCAATAGACTCCGATATCTGCTTGGCACGCTGCATCGTCGTGCATCCTCCTTGTTGACGACTCTCTCGTGCGTTGGCGGAAACATAGCCGCCGTTCATACTGTAACCCATTGACAACATGGCGTGCGCGCGAGACGAGTTCCCTAACGCGCGGATACACAGTCTGGAAACAAACGGCGGGCGCGGCGCCGACACCCGCATCGACGCGCCGATCCGCCAGCTCATGTACTCCACCAGTCTTTTCAGCCCCGCCCCAAAAAGACTGGTTACAATTACGTGCAGCATACAAACACCGGGAGGGATCGTGGCAAAAAAGCCTCAGCACGCTCAGAACAACCAGCGCAGTCAGCAGGGCAAACAGGGCCAGCAGCAAAAGCGCGGCGGCAAGGCGCAGGCCACGGTCGCCCGCACCAAGCATCCCCAAGCGACGCCCGCACGCCCCTGGCGCCCGGGCCGCGATAAGTTCCTCCCTGTCAGCCGCGCCGACATGGATGCACGCGGCTGGGACCAGTGCGACTTTGTCTACATCTGCGGCGACGCCTACGTGGACCATCCCAGCTTTGGCATGGCCATCATCAGCCGCGTCCTCGACGCGCACGGCTACAAGGTGGGCATCATCTGCCAACCCGACTGGACCGATCCCGCCAGCATCACGGTGCTCGGCGAGCCGCGCCTGGGCTTTCTCGTCAGTGCCGGCAACATGGACTCCATGGTCAACCACTATTCGGTGACCAAGCACCGCCGCCACACCGACGCCTATACCCCCGGTGGCGAGGAGGGGCACCGTCCCAACCGAGCTGTCACGGTCTACGGCAACCTCATCCGCCAGACGTTCAAGGACGCCCCCATCATCATCGGCGGCATCGAGGCGAGCCTGCGCCGCCTGGCCCACTACGACTACTGGCAGGACAAACTCAAGCGCTCGGTACTGCTCGACTCGGGCGCCGACATCCTCATCTACGGCATGGGCGAGCACGCGATTGTCGAGATCGCCGACGCGCTCGACGCGGGACTGCCCGTCGATCAGATCACCTATATCAACGGCACCGTCTACCGCACGGGCTCACTCGACGAGGTCTACGACTACGACCTGCTGCCCAGCTGGGACGACCTTACCGCCGACAAGCTCAACTACGCGCGCAGCTTTAATGTGCAGCAGCAGAACATGGATCCCATCACCGGACACCGCCTGGTAGAGCCCTACCCCAATGGCGTCTATGTGGTGCAGAACCCGCCGTCGGCGACGCTCACCACCGACGAGATGGACGAGGTGGCCGAGCTCCCCTACGCACGCGATTGGCATCCCGACTACGACGCGGCAGGCGGCGTGCCGGCCTTTGCCGAGATCAAGTTTTCCATTAGCTCCAACCGCGGCTGTTTTGGCGAGTGCTCGTTTTGCGCCCTCACCTTCCACCAGGGACGCGTGCTGCAGATGCGCAGCCACGACTCGATCATGCGCGAGGCCGAGCTGCTCACGCACGACCCCGAGTTTAAGGGCTACATCAACGACGTGGGCGGACCGACGGCAAACTTTAGCCGTCCCGCCTGCGACAAGCAGCTCAAGCACGGCGTATGCAAGAACAAACGCTGCCTGTGGCCGAGCGTATGCAAGAACATGGTGGTCGACGAGAGCGGCTACACGCAGCTGTTGCGCGACCTGCGCCAGCTGCCGGGTGTCAAGAAGGTCTTTGTCCGCAGTGGCATCCGCTTTGACTACACCATGGCCGATGCCTCGGACGAGTTTTTGCGCGAGCTGCTGGAACACCATGTCTCGGGCCAGCTGCGCGTAGCGCCCGAGCACGTGAGCGATGCAGTGCTGTCCGTGATGGGCAAGCCGAGCCGCGCCGTCTACGATGCGTTCTGCCGTAAATTTGAACGTTTGAACCGCGAATACGGACTCAAGCAGTATGTGGTGCCGTACCTGATCTCGAGCCACCCCGGCTCAACCATGAAGGAAGCCGTGGACCTTGCCGAAGCCGTGCGCGACATGGGCTACATGCCCGAGCAGGTGCAGGACTTCTACCCCACGCCGTCCACCATGTCGACGTGCATGTACTACACCGGCGTGGACCCGCGCACCATGCAGCCGATCTATGTGGCGCGCGACCCGCACGAGAAGGCCATGCAGCGCGCGCTCATCCAGTATCGCAAGCCCGAGAACTACAAGCTGGTGCGCGAGGCGCTGGAAAAGGCCGGCCGCCGCGATTTGATCGGCTACACCAAGCATTGCCTGATTCGTCCCGTGCCCCCGCGTCCGGGCGAGACGTCTGCTGGCGGTGGCCATGGCACCGGCAAGAAGGGCGGCAAGGCCCACGGTGGCGCCGCCGGCAAGGGGCCCAAGGGCAGCAAGGGCCACGGCGGCATGTCGCGTGCGCAGAACACCGCCGGTCGCAACCGTGCAGCTCAGGGGCGTCAGGGTGCCAACGGCGGCGGGCGTCGCAACTAGGGCAGCGGTGCGCTCGCTGCGTCCATCCCACACGCGTGGCGCAGCGAGCGCATTGCCTCAACGAGGATGACGCCGGCGATAGCGACCGTAATTGCCACGTCGAACGGCGTGTTCACAAACCACAGCAAACCCATGAGGTACGACCCGGCGTTAAAGGCAAAGTGCAGCAGGATCGTGTAGCGGAGCTTTCCAGTGGTCACGAGCACCCAGCCAAAGACCAGACCGGCGGCGCCGGCGTAGCAGCCCTGCACCCAGTTCATATGCATAAAGCCAAAGACCGCCGCCTGTAGCACAATCGCCGCGGCGACGCCCCAGGTATTCGGGGCCGCCCAGGGCACCATGGCGACGTCTTGCGCCCGTGCGCGACGCCGGCGTTTCCAGAGCGGACGGCACTGCGGGTTAAATGCTCGGAGCGAAAACTCAAAAATGATACCGCGAACCAGCAGTTCCTCGCAAAACGGAGCGCCGAGCACCGTGGTCAGGACGGCCAGATAGCTCGTGTCGCCCATGCCCGTCTCCTCGACAAGTTCGCTGTAATCGGCCGCCGCCTCGGGTAACAGCGACAGCACAGCGTCGGTCACGTAGCCAACGACCACCTGCAGGGCAAGGCCGATCACGATAACGCAGGCGATGCGTTTCCACGCCCCACGCGCTCCCCCGCCAAGCGGGCGCTCGCCCTGCCAGCGCGCCATAAACGAGCGCGGCCACAAATAACGCCACCACAGCAGCGCCATCAAAAACGACGCCGTCTGAGCGGCAGCCTGGAACCATTGGATATCGAGATTGTCGATCGGATAGCCCGTCAGCACCGATACGGCATCGAGAACTGAAAACAGAACCACGCTCATGGCTATATCGGCAGCGACAACGCCAAAACAGGCAAGCGCCCAAATCATCGCATTGAGCATGCCAACCTCCTCAAAACCGTTCCCTAGTTCTACCACAACTCGGCAGAGAGCTGATCCCATGGGGACGGAGGAAAACGGATCACTTATTGATGAGAATCGGGCGCAGTGCCAAAGGCCCCGCTGGGCGAAATGTCGAACGGAAAGGTGCCGCAGCGATTAAACGCGGCGATAAACATACGGATAGCGTTGGACGGCGTGGTGCCTACGAGCTGAGTTGCCGCCGCGAAGGCTGCCTTTTCCTCGGGCAAGACCTTCGCGACTACGGGGGTCATGTGTTCTGCCATGGCGCTTCCTTTTTGAAACGACGGTGGTGCGGATAGATGCGGGCCACGCGGCTGGGCGACGGGCTGTGAAGGCAACCCGATTGGCCCGCATCTGGAGTCTGTTTCTACGGCGTTGGTATTACTTGGTATTCCTAAGTATTACCCCGCAGATAGAATAGCACATCTGATCCCTTGGGGACGGAGGAAAACGGATCATTTTGTTGCTGAATAAGTATTTAGAGTGTGATGATGTCCGAGATATCGAGGGCCTGAGCATCGGCGACATCGTGCGTGGCAAGCAGGAGCATGCAGCCGTCGAGCGCCGGCGCCCAGGGCGCGCGATCGACCACGGCAAGCGCAAGCTCCGCCGCAGCCCCGCCATCAGCAGGGCCGCCCGCACGCCCATAACTGCCCTCGCCTTTTGATTCGCGCACGGCGCGGAAGGGACGCGGCGAACGTCGGCGTATGGCGCGCCCAATCTGGGCATCCGGCGCATGGCGCCCTATTGTCTTGCATATTTTCGCTTGTGCCATGCATAAATAGACGGGGGCGCCCCTTCCCGTCCCAACGTACCCCCGCTTGGACCGTGCAAAAACCGGAGTTTTCAGCATCGCGGCCCCCGCCGGCGGCGCCTCGAACCGGGAACGCCGCGCGATCGGCATCGTTTTGGGGGCACGGCACGGCGCGAAACGCGCGTTATCGCCGCGCCGGGCCCCGTCTGCCAACCCAAATCGCCCGTCGAGGGATCTCGCGAGATCAAATAGACGCTTCCGACGCGTATGCAGCCACCCCGGCTTGCTGAAAACTCCCGAAAATGCACGGCGCGCCCCGGGGGACCCGTGCGTGCCGTGAAAAAACACGCCCGCATCCAGAACAATGCGAGCGTGAAAGTCAGATGGCAGCAAGGGCGCCAGGCAGCGAGCGGAATCCCGAGTGTGTCTGCCCGAGCACTGAGGCCACCGTGCGTCAGTAGGGAGCTTCACGTTCTCCGTCTATGCCAGAACCCCGCATACGCGAATCTCCAACTAAGCCGATAACCCACATCTCTTGCCGCGACCGTCTCCGTGCTTTTTCGTGAGGGGGCCGGCCCACCTCAAACTGCGCCCACAAAAAGGGCCCCGAGCATAGTCTGCTCGGGGCCCAAACTCATCTCGCCTTACCGCGCGACGCGCGTGTTATTTGCGCTTGCCGCCGCCGTCACCGGGGCGACGGGAGCTGCCGCCGCGTTTGCCGCCACGGCTGTTGCCATAGCTGCCACGGTTATCGCGACCGCCGGCGCGGCCGCCACGGGAGCCGGCCTGGTTGCCGCCACGGCCACCACGATAGCCGCCGCGACGCTCTTCGCGGGTATCGTCGTAGTTGCGCCAATCATCGCGACGATCGCGGCTGGCACGCGGATCACGGCGATCGCGCGACTCACCAGAACGGCCGGCGCCGCTGCGCCCGCCATTACCGCGAGCACCCTCGCGACGCTCGCCGCCACGGCCGCCGCGCTCTTCAAAGCGCTTGCCGCCACGGGACTCACCGCTGCGGGCGCCACGCTCACCGCGACCCTCGCCGCCGTGACGCTCGTCACGGCCACCGCGCTCGTCATTGCGACCGGAATGACGACGATCGCACGAGCCACGCTTGCCGCCACGCGAGCCACGGCCCTCGTCCTCGCGCTCAACACGGCGACGACCACCGCGGTCCTCGTCCTCGCGGCGACGGCGATGCGCCTCGCCCTGGAACTGCTTGGCACGGCGCTCGGCACGGTTGCCGCGCGGGACCTGCGCGACGGCACCAGCACCACCGCGCTCCTCGGCAGCCACCTCGCGGGCCACGCTCTCCACAGCCTCGTCCACGCGAGCCTGAACGCCCTCGCGCACGCGGGTCTTGCCGCCGCGCTTGGGACGGCTCGGACGCTCGCCGTCGCCGCGACGCTCGTCGCGACCGCGGTTGGAACGACCGGCCACATCACCGTAGTCATCGCCGTTGCGCTTGCCGTCGCGACGTGCCTGCTCGAGCTTCTTCTTGCTCTTGGACTTGCCGCGCTTGGTCTTCTTCTTCACCTTAAAGGCCGCAGGGTCGCGCTCGGGGTCAACCGCGGGCGGATTGGGACCCACATGTAGGTCACCGGCGTCATAAATGTCGGCGGTCTTGTCCATGAGCTTCTCAATCTCGTAGAACTCGTCCACATCCTGCTCGGTCACAAACGTGATGGCCCAGCCCAGCTCACCGGCGCGGCCCGTACGGCCAATACGGTGGATGTAGTCGGTCGGCTCGGCCGGCACGTCAAAGTTCACGACGTAGCGCACGTCGCTGATGTCGATACCGCGGGCGAGGACATCGGTTGCCACCAACACGTCGACGGTACCGTCGCGGAAGGCCGAAAGGGCACGCTCGCGCTGGGCCTGGCTGCGGTTGCCGTGAATCGCGGCGGCCTTGATGCCCTTGCGCTCCAGACGGCGGCAGCAGCTGTCGGCGCGGTGCTTGGTGCGCATAAAGACGATCGTGCGCTCCGGGCCCTCCTTCTTGAGGAACTCGGGCAGCAGGTTGTTCTTGGCCTCGATGGACACCGGGAACACAAACTGGTCGACGGTGTCGGCGGTCGACGTGGCGGGCGCAATCTCCACGCGGGCCGGGTCGCTCACCAGGTCGGTGATCTCGCCCACGGCCTCCTCGTCGAGGGTCGCCGAGAACAGCAGCGTCTGGCGCTCGGCCGGCGTCTCGCGCACAATGCGGCGGACGGCGGGCAAAAAGCCCATGTCGAGCATGCGGTCGGCCTCGTCGAGCACCAGCACCTTAACCTCGTCCAGGTGGCAGGCACCCTGCTCGATCAGGTCGACCAGACGGCCCGGCGTGGCGACCAGGATGTCGCAGCCGTACTTGAGCGCCGCGGTCTGAGGCTTGTAGCTCACGCCGCCCACGACGGTCACGGCAACGTGGCCGGTGACGTCGGCGATCTTGCTCGCGACCTCGTCGATCTGCTGGGCAAGCTCGCGCGTGGGGGTGATGACGAGCATCACGGGACCGCGGCCGTTGCCCTCGGGCTTTTTAGCACCGCGGCGGCGGTTGCGGCCGCCGCGCTCGCGCACGGGCTTGGGCGGAGCAATGTGCTCCAGATTGTTCATGGTCGGCAGCAAAAAGGCGGCCGTCTTGCCGGTGCCGGTCTGAGCGGCGGCAAGCAGGTCGCGGCCCTCGAGCACCACGGGGATCGAACCGGCCTGAACGGGCGTCGGCGCCGTGTAGCCCAGGTTCTCGATAGCACGAAGCATCTCGTCGGAAAGGCCCAGCTCGTCAAAGGCGGGCAGGCTCTCGGTAGCGGACTCGACGGCCTGGGCAGCATTGGCTTCATCGGCCGCATCGAAGGCAGCCTGGGTCATGGCCTCGCGGGTCTCGTCCAGAATCTCGGCGTCCGTGACGTCGGATACAGAATTACGCATATGTTGTTGTTCCTTATCTGCACGCGCAACGGGCACGGCATGCGGCCGCGCGGGCGTGCTTGGTAGTGCGCTAATACATACAAAAACAGGTGCGCACAGAGAGGACGTTGCTCAGCACGCTGGCGATCGCTTTGGCAGCCATATCACGCGCCGTCCAGACGCAGCAGCTCTAAGCGATGGAGCAGATTCGCCGCCGGTTAGTATACCCGTACTCCGTACGCCCCCACGTAAACCACAGATGACGAGGCGGACGAGGCGGGCCTGGGCCGATTGTCTCAATCTGTAACAGTTACGAGACAAAACCGGGTCTACACGTTACAGATTGAGACGAACTCAAACATCGCAAAACATAATCTCGATCTGTAACAGTTAGAGGTCATTTTCCCCGCTAGATGTTACAGATCGAGATGTTTGACATGAGCTGCCAACGATTGAGCAGCCACCCGCATCTGTAGCGAAATGTCATACATTTTCATCCCCACTGGACACCCCCAGGGGGTATGGGTGTATAGTATCGGCAGGTTAACAATTCCAACACCGAGCTGCAGAAAGGAGAAACCATGGCTCAAGATAAGTTCGACGTGGGCGGCATGACATGCGCCGCCTGCCAGGCGCATGTGGATCGCGCCGTGAGCAAACTCGACGGCGTCCAAAGCGTCGCGGTCAACCTGCTCGCCGGTTCCATGATGGTCGACTACGACCCCGCGCAGGTCACCTCCGACGACATCTGCACCGCTGTCGACCGCGCGGGCTACTCGGCCTCGCCCATCAGCACGGGCACCGACGCTGTCCAAAGCGGAAGTGCGCAAGCCAGGTCCGGCGC
>CABPDL010000052.1:0-12795 GCA_902406375.1 uncultured Collinsella sp. | reverse complement strand
AAGAAGAGCGCGCCTATCAAACTGCCCTGGGCCAGAACAACTCCGCGGCAAGCCGTGCCGCCAGCGCCCCGCGCGCCGGCCAGCAGCAGTTTGCTGCCCCGCAGCAGCAGCGCCCCGCCGCCATGCCCCAGCAGCAGCCGACGCCTCGCGCCGCCGCTCCCGACCCGCTTGCCGTGGCAGACCCCTTCGCGCCTAGCGTCCCCGACCCCGCCGCCGCACCCATCCCGGTGCCGCAGACCGTCTCGCGCGACGCGCTTGCCGGCATGGGCGGAGCCGCCGCGACCGGTGCCGCCGTGGGCCTAGGCGCCGCAGCCGGCATCGCCTCCAACATGGCGAGCACTCGCACCCCGCAGCGCCCGCTCGCCCAGCTCGTCGACGTCGTGAGCGGCGAGAGCCATAGCATCACCTCCGCACAGGTGACCATCGGTCGCGAGCGCTCAGTTTCCGATATTGCCCTGCGCGACCCCAACGTGTCGCGCCGCCACGCCCAGCTCACCTTTACGGGCTCGGATTGGTCGATCGAGGACCTCAATTCCACCAACGGCACGCTCGTCAACAACCGCCGCATTACGCGCTGCCCGCTGCGCAACGGCGATCTGCTGACGTTTGGCCTGAGCACCTTTGAATTTAGGGGATAGTCGCTTATGAACATCGATATCGTCCTTTTTGCAGGCCGCATCGTCCTGGTCGCCCTGCTCTATATCTTCCTGTTCGCCGTCATGAAGACCGGCGTGGGACTTGTGCGCGGACAGCGCCGCGACTCGGCTATCTGGACGATCGATGTGGACAAGGGCCCGCGCGGCATCCGTGGCATCCACGTAGACATGCTCGGCCCCGTCATCGTCGGTCGCTCGCCATCTTCGGACATCTGCATCAACGAACCGTTCGTCTCGGCCTCGCATGCGCGCTTTTCGCTGCAGGGCCCGGCGCTCATCATCGAGGACCTCAACTCGCTTAACGGCACGCTCGTCAACGGCCGCCAGCTCGTGGAGCCCGCGACGCTGCGTGAGGGCGACGAAGTCCAGATTGGCGACGTGGTCATGAAGGTGAACCGTCGATGATCGACGAGGAGAACAAGTCCGCAACTATGACCGAGGCACCGGCTGCCGCCACAGCTGCGCCGGCCCACGCCGCTCCGGCGGGCTCCGCACCCGTGGAACCCGAGGACACCGTGTTCTCCCTGCCTCTTTCGCATGTAACGCATGATATTTCGGATCTCGCCGATAACGAGGACGAAGAGGATGCCGTAGCGGCGCCCATCGGCGCACATGCTGCGGAACAGCCCACAGCGCCCGAAGCAACCCCGGCGCCGGCTCACTTTGCAGAGCCCGTCGCCGCGGCAATCAACGAGAGCGCTGCGGTGTTTGCGGCACCCGAGCCCGCCGCGCCGGCGTTTCCCATAGCCCCGGCATCCGAGGTTGCGCCCGCGTCTACGCCGGCGCCCGAGCCTATAGACGTCAGCCCGCAAGACGACGAGTCGACCGCCCGCGCGCCCGAGGAGCCCGGCTCCCCGGACACCGGCGATTCCGAATCAAACGCCGAGACCGACACCGTCTCTCCCGGTGACACAGCCGAGATCGACGTTGCCGCCGTTGAGACCAAGCTCAAAGACCCCGGCTCGACCATGAGTTTTGAGCCGCTGACCGACGAGCGCGTCGAGACTGACTCGACCTACGACGCCGGCACGACCACGCAGCTCATGTGGGGCGCCCGCTCCGATGTTGGCTGTGTGCGCCCGCATAACGAAGACTCCTATCTGGTGCAATCGCCGCTCTTTTGCGTATGCGACGGCATGGGCGGCCACGCCGCCGGTGAGGTAGCCTCCTCCATCGCCGTCGAGACCATTGCCAAGACAGCGCCGCAGGCAGCCGACGCCGCACGACTGGCGGCCGCCGTCGAAGCTGCAAACGCCGCGGTCATCGAGGCTGCGCTCAACGGGCTTGGCAAGCCCGGCATGGGCTGCACGGCAACCTGCGCCTATATCGAAAACGACATGCTCGCTATCGCCCACGTGGGCGACTCGCGCGCCTATCTGCTCCACGGGGGCACGCTCATCCGCGTGACCCGCGACCACTCCTATGTGGAGGAGCTCGTGGACGCCGGCGAGATTACGGCAGACGAGGCTCGCGTCCACCCCAACCGCTCGGTCATCACCCGCGCGCTGGGCTCGGATCCCGCAATGTATGCCGACCACTTTACCCTGCATATCGAGGAAGGCGACCGCCTGATCCTGTGCTCGGACGGTCTTTCGAGCATGATTCCCGATAGCGATATCGAAAACATCGCCACGCAGTCCTCGACCGCGCAGATTTGCGTCGACAACCTTGTTGACGCGGCACTGGTCGCCGGCGGGCATGACAACGTCACCGTGCTTGTCGTTGACCTGGTCGACGATGGCGTCATGCGCGAGGCAAAGCGCGTCCGCCGCCGCAACATCACCATTGCCACCGTACTGGGCATCGCTTTTGTGCTGGCGGCAGCCATCTGGGCCTACGCAGGCATCACCGGCTCGTACTACCTGGGCACCTACAAGGACACCGTCGCGGTCTACCGGGGCATTCCCGGCAAGCCGCTCGGCCTTAAGCTGCACTGGCTCGACAGCACGACCACCATCAAACTGTCCGACCTGCCCGAAGACACACAAAATCGCCTTAAGGCAGGTATTCAGCAGACGAGCATCGACGACGCACAGGACACCATCTCCAAGTACCGCCATCAGATCGACGAGGAGCAGACCCGTCAGGTGATCGACGCGCAAACGATCCGCAATAACACCGACCAGGGTTCGACCTCCGAATCGGATTCCGAGAATACCGCCGAACAGTCCGCCGAGGCCGAAGCCTCCGATAAGAATTAGAAAGGGAGTGCCGCTTATGAGTCGCCGTAATACCGAACTGCTCTTACTCATCGCCTCGGCGTTCCCCGTCATCCTGCTGTATGCGATGTACGTGCTCACCGCAGGCGCCGCCATCTCGTTTGAGACACTTGCCGTTCCGATCGGTCTCTTTGCCGCCTTCGCCGCGGCGCATATCGCCGTGCGCATTCTGGCACCCGGCGCCGACCCGGCCATCCTGCCCGTCGTCTTTGTTCTTTCGGGCATTGGCATCACGTTTGTGACGCGCTTGGCGCCCACGCTCGCCATCTCGCAGCTCGTCATCCTGTTTATCTCGGTGGCGTTGATGGTAGGTACGCTTGCGCTGGTCAAAAACCTCGACGTAGTCATGCGCTACAAGTACACCTTTGGCATCATCGGCATCATCTTGCTGATGCTGCCCATCTTTATCGGCACCACGATCTCGGGCTCTAAACTGTGGATTCGCATCGCCGGCTTTACCATTCAGCCCGGCGAGTTCGCCAAGGTCTTTATCGTGCTGTTCCTAGCCGGTTACCTGGCCGAGAACCGCGAACTGCTCTCTATCTCCAACCGCAAGATCTTGGGTCTTAAGATTCCGCGTCTGCGCCTGCTGCTGCCGCTGTTCGCAGTCTGGGGCGTATGCCTGCTCGTCGTTGTCTTCGAACGTGACCTGGGCTCGGCCTTGCTGTTCTACACCATCTTCTTGCTGATGCTCTACGTTGCCACGGGTCGCTTCTCGTATGTCATCATCGGCCTTGTGCTCTTGGCCGTGGGGGCCGTGGGCGCTTACAAGTTCCTGTCGCACGTCCAGGTTCGTTTCCAGATCTGGGCCGATCCCTTTAAGGATGCACAGGGCCAGGGCTACCAGATTGTCCAGTCCCTCTTCTCGCTGGCCGACGGCGGCCTTGTTGGCGTCGGCATTGGCAACGGTATGGCCAACAACATCCCCGTCGTCGAGTCCGACTTTATCTTCTCGGCTATCGGCGAGGAGATGGGCCTTTTGGGCGGCGGCGCCGTTCTTATCCTGTTTATGCTTTTTGCCGTACGTGGCCTGACCACGGCAGCCCGTGCCAAGTCCGACCTTGCCGCCTTTAGCGCCACTGGTCTTACGGCCGCCATCAGCTTCCAGGCCTTCTTGATCGTTGGCGGCGTTACCCGCCTGATTCCGCTGACCGGCGTCACCCTGCCCTTTATGAGCCAGGGTGGCTCCTCGCTGCTGGCAAGCTTTATCATCGTCGCGCTTTTGCTGCGCGCCGGTGACGAGGCAACCGGTCGCGAGGCCGAGCTCACCGGCACCGGCACCATGGCCGCCATCACCGACGACCAGGTCGCCTCGGCGGCCTCCCCGGCCGGCACGCGCTTCGCCACTTCGTCTTCGTATGCCCGCGGCAGCCACTCCGCCGGCTCGCGCATGCGCCGTCGCCTGCTCGACACGCCCGAATCCGGTGTGCTCGGCCGCGTGGCGCTCGCCAATCGACTGACCCGCGCCGTGCTCGCCTTTACGGCACTATTCGCCATCCTTATCGGCAACCTCACCTATGTCCAGGTCATCAAGGCCAAGGACTATCAGGACATGCCGACCAACAACCATACCATCGCCCGCTCCAAGTACATCCAGCGCGGCTCCATCATCACGTCCGACGGCGTGACGCTGGCCGAGTCGCTGCAACAGGAGGACGGCACCTACGTACGCTCCTACCCCAACGGTAACCTGGCAGCACACGTGGTTGGCTACGTGAGCCAGCAGTATGGCACCACCGCCATCGAGAGCGTCATGAACGACACGCTCACCGGTTCTAAGGACTACTCCAGCTGGAACAACGCCATCGCGTCGCTCGCGGGCCAGACCCAGCCGGGCAACACCGCCAAGCTCACCATCGACTCGCGCATCCAGACGGCTGCCGAGCAGGCGCTCAAGGGCTTTAAGGGCGCTGTAGTGGTCATCGACCCGCGTACCGGCGCGGTTCTCGCATGTGCCAGCTCGCCCACTTACGACAACACCAACATCGATGCCCTGCTGCAGACGGGCGGCGGCGAGGACGGCTCCATGTACAATCGTGCCATGGACGCGCTGTACACGCCGGGCTCAACGTTTAAGGTCGTTACGCTTTCCGCGGCACTCGAGACCGGTACCGCCAGCCTTACCAGCACCTACCAGGCGCCCGGCTCCATGGACATCGGCAACGCACCGGTCACCAACTATGCCAACGAGAGCTACGGCACCATCAGCCTGCAGCAGGCCTTTGCCGTGTCCTCCAACGTCGTCTTTGGCCAGGTGGCAAACGAAGTTGGCGCAAACACGCTCGTGCAGTTTGCCAACGCCTTTGGCTACGGCCAAAAGCTCGGCCAGGACCTGACCTCCGCGGCCTCCATCATGGCCGACCCGTCGCTCATGACCGAGTGGGAGACCGCCTGGGCCGGCGCCGGCCAGCCTGTCGGCATGGACCACACGCCCGGCCCGCAGACCACCGTCATGCAAAACGCCGTAATTGCCGCCGCCATCGCTAACAGCGGCGTGGTCATGGACCCGTACTTTGTAGCCCAGGTACTCGCCCCGGACGGAACCGTGGTCAAGACCACGCAGTCCCGCTCGCTGGGTCAGGCCGTCAGCTCCGCCACGGCCGACCAGGTCAAGCAGGCCATGCTTGCCGTCGTCCAGTCCGGCACCGGCACCGATGCCCAAATCCCCGGCGTCAAGGTCGCCGGCAAGACTGGCTCGGCCGAGACCGGCGCCACCAACGTCAACTCGATGTTCGTTGGCTTTGCACCTTACGATTCACCCACAGTCGCTATCTCGGTGGCCTTAGAGGATTACGACAAGCATGACGTCAAGGCCGCCAAGATCGCCGGCATCGTCCTGACCGCGGCGCTTGCCGCACAGGGAGCGTGATGCCCATGATTGAATCGGACACCCGAGGCGCGCCGCGGCCGAAGAGTTAGCGGCAACGCGCCACACGGCCCCAGCGGCCACATCGTAGGTACTACACACATCGTTGAGCGAATAGTTATGTTAGGAGCAGGAATGGAACAGAGGGTCCTCGGGGGAAGATACCTCCTCAAGGATAAGGTGGGAACAGGCGGCATGGCGACCGTCTACCGTGCACAGGACCAGGTCCTCGACCGCACGGTAGCCGTCAAGATCATGCTGCCACAGTATGCTGGCGACGCAACCTTCGCCGCACGCTTTAAGCAGGAGGCACAGGCAGCAGCCGGCCTCTCCTCCCCCTATATCGTGGGCGTCTACGATTGGGGCAAGGACGGCGACACCTATTACATCGTCATGGAGTACCTGCGCGGCACCGACCTTAAGAGCGGCATCAAGAGCCACGGCGCCCTCGACCCCAAGAAGGTCGCCCAGATCGGCTCGCAGATCAGCTCTGCGCTTTCGGTCGCCCACAAGCACGAGATCATCCACCGCGACATTAAGCCGCAGAACATCATGGTGCTGCCCGACGGCAACATCAAGGTGATGGACTTTGGCATCGCGCGTGCCAAGAACAGCCACCTCACGCAAGATAACAACGTGCTGGGAACCGCCCACTACGTCAGCCCCGAGCAGACCCGCGGTCAGGACCTCGGCCCCACCTCGGATATCTACTCGCTGGGCGTCGTGATGTACGAGTGCGCCACCGGCCGCGTTCCCTTTGACGGTGACGACGCCATCTCGGTCGCACTCAAGCAAGTCAACGAGTTGCCTATTCCGCCGAGCCAGATCAACTCCGGTGTCGACGCCGACCTTGAGCGCATCATCCTCAAGTGCATGGAGAAGGACCCGGCAAACCGCTTCCAGACCGCTGACGAGCTGCGTCAGGTGCTCAACAGCTACCTGTCCGGTCGTGCCGTCAACATCTCGGAGCCCACGCGCATCATCGGTGCCCCCGGTGAGCTGGGCGCCACCAAGACTCGCGAGCTTTCCGACCAGACGCGCGCCATGGTGCGTCCCGTCTCGGGCGTGAGCGGCCAGAATACCGCCCGTAGCTCGGTTTCGGGCTCCACCGGCTCCTACGAGGTCGAAAAGCCCAAATCCAACAAGAACAAGATCATCGCCGCCGTGGTGGCAGCCGTTGCCGTCATCGGTATCGTGGTGGCCTTTGCCACAGGACTCTTTGGCGGCGAGCAGGTCACCGTGCCCGATGTGCTAGGCAAGGACCAGCAGACTGCCGTCGAGCAGATCAAGGAAGCCGGCCTCGAGGTCGGCACCATCGACCAAAGCTACAACGACGATGTCGACGAGGGCAAGGTCGCCGAGCAGACGCCCAACGGCAACACCAAGAAGGCCAAGGGCACCAAGGTGAACCTGGTAATCTCCAAGGGTCCCAAGCCCTCCGAGAAGGTCGAGGTTCCCCAGCTGCTCGGCCTGACCAAGGACCAGGCAGAAGCCGCGCTGGCAAGCGTTGGCCTGAAGGGCAACGCCTCCGAGGAGGCCAACGAGGCCGATGAGGGCCAGGTCTTTGAGCAGGGCACCGAAGCCGGTAAGGAAGTCGAGAAGGGCACGACCATCTCGTACAAGGTCTCGAGCGGCCCGGATACCACGTCCGTCCCCGACCTGACCGACATGACCGAGGCCCAGGCGCGCAACGCCCTCGATATGGCAGGCTTTGGCGTCGACGTGAGCTACCAGGAGAACGACTCGGTTACCGAGGGCACCGTGATCAGCTGGAACCCCAGCGGCAAGCAGAAGCCCGGTGCCACGATTACCGTCGTCATTGCCAAGAAGTCCGGCAAGGCCACCGTCCCGGGCAACCTGTACGGCAAGAGCATTTCCGCCGCCGTCACCGCGCTCAACAACGCCGGCTTCTACAACATCGCGTTCTGCGATCAGAACGGCAACCCCGTGAGTGGCAACGAAAACGCCACCGTCACGGGCGTCTCCCCCACCGGCAAACAGTCCACCGACAGCACGATTACGCTGACGGTTGCACTTTCTGGCTCGGGTTCGGGTTCAGGCACGAGCACGGGCGACGATTCCGGTACGACCAACTAGTCGCAACCCAACCGCTCATTACGGCTCTCGCCGCAAACATATTCGCTCACAGGCGCCCGCTTGCTCCCCCAGCAAGCGGGCGCTTCGTTTTTGACATGGCATGAACCAGAAGAGCCCGGCACCGTGGTGGTACCGGGCTCGACAAATCTCTGGTGCCCCCGGGCGGATTCGAAAACTCCCCCCGCGGGGAAATGAGTGACGCGGGTGTCGACGGTCCGAATCCGGCCTTTAGACCAGAAGAGCCCGGCACCGTAGCGGTACCGGGCTCGATATTCCTCTGGTGCCCCCGGGCGGATTCGAACCGTCGACACCCGCTTTAGGAGAGCGGTGCTCTATCCCCTGAGCTACGGAGGCATGTTGTATTAGTGTAGCAGATTTACGCCGCTGTAATGCAGCGTATACCCACTCTTCGAAGTTGCGGTGGAACAGCCCTCCGGAAAGTGCGTCCCACTATCCAGGCAAATTCTGGGTCAGACTTTCCCCATGAGACCTTGCTAGGAAACTGTGACCCACAATTTCGACTCGAAACGGGACACGGTTTCCCAAACGACCCCGTTCCGGAAACTACATCCCGGAATCGACGCTCGAACTGGGATGCACTTTCCCGATCGAGCCACATGGGAGACTGCGCCCCACTTTGAGGGGGCGCTCTTTAATGACTAGTTGCCTTTGTGGAAAAGGTTCTTGATGACGGAGGGGATGCTCTTGGCGCCCTTGGCCGTCACATCGATAAAGTCGGGCGAACGAACGAGCTTGTCCTCGTCAATGTACTTACGCACCGCGCGAAGCGTTTCCTTGTCATTGCGCGTCGAAAACGTAAAGTGGCCATTCTCTTTGGTAAAGATGGCAAAACGCGTAATCTTCTTGGTGCCGCGCAAAACCTCGGCGGCAATATAGTCGACCTCGTCCCACGGGATTTGGATATAATCCTCGGGATTACGCTCGTTATAGTACTCAAACGCCTTATTGCCCACCATCACGTTACCGTGACTGGTAAGCCCCATCAGGCAGGTTGCCGGCGTTGCCAGATCGACCGTGCTGTTCTGAGATTGCGCCATACGCGCCTCGCCCTCCAATAAAAACAATCGGACCGCATCCAGTGTACCCACCGGGTGCGGTCCGTTTCAATGGCTCAAAAGCCCTTGCCTAGCAACTCTCGGTCTTAAGCCGAAGCGTGCTTACATGAAGCCGCAGACGCGACCGATGATGCCGACGGCGAAGAGAGCCAGGATGATGACGATCGGGCTGACCTTCTTCTTGAGGAGCTTGCAGACCAGAAGGGTCAGGCACACGGCGGCAAGGCCGGGGATGAGCTGATCGAGGTTGGCCTGAAGCGTGGTGACCTTCACCGGGTCGAGTGCGTTGGCACCGACAGAGCTGTACATCGTCAATGCCTGCTTGATGCCCTCAGAACCGGCGGGCAGGTTGGCCCAGTCGATATAGGCGCCAGCGGACTGCGTGACCTTGGAGACGACCGGGGTGAAGGAGATGGACACCCAGCGCTCGACCAGGGCGCCGATGATGAACATACCCAGGATGGAAGCACCCTCGGTGACCTTGCCCATCAGACCGCCGGAGAGGTCCTTGGCGATGGAGGAGCCGACCTTGTAGCCAAACTCCTGCGTGTACCACAGGAAGGCGTAACGGATGATGTTCCACGCGAAGAAGAACAGCAGCGGACCGGCGATGCTGCCGGACAGGGCCAGGGAAGCGCCCAGTGCACCCAGAATCGGGCGAAGGGTGAACCAGAAGGCGGGGTCGCCGACGCCGGCGAGCGGGCCCATCATACCGACCTTGACGCCCTGAATGGCGACGTCGTCAATCGGAGCACCGTTGGCGCGCTCCTCCTCGAGGGCGAGGGTAACGCCAATGACGGGGGCGGAAACATAGGGGTGGGTGTTATAGAACTCCAGGTGGCGCTTAAGAGCGGCAATCTGGTCATCCTTGCTGGTGTAGAGCTTCTTGATCGCAGGGATCATTGCGAAGCACCAGCCGCCGTTCTGCATACGCTCGTAGTTCCACGAGCCCTGAAGGAACTGATGACGGAAGCAAACCTTCTTACGGTCAGCCTTGGTGAGCTGAATCTTGTTCTCTGCCATATGTATCACTCCCCTCCTACTCGTAATCGTTCAGAATGTCGCCGAGCGGGTCACCGGAGCCACCGCCCATGCCGCCACCCTGCTTGGCCAGATCCTTAAGGCCAAGGTAGATGAGGGCAAGGGAGATGCCGATGAGGCCAAGGGCGATCAGCGTGAGCTGAGGGATGGCAGCAAGGACAAAGCCGAGGATGAAGAACGGCCAGGTCTCCTTGGTGGCCATCATGTTGATGACCATGGCGTAACCGACGGAAGCGACCATGCCGCCGCCGACAGCCATGCCGCCGGACAGCCAATCGGGCATAGCGTTAAGCGCGTTGGTAACGGCCTCGGCCGGGATGATGCACAGAAGTACTGCCGGGATGGCGATACGAACACCCTGCATGAGGATGCCGGCGTACTGCCAACGCTCGATGCCGGCGAAGTCGCCCTTCTCGGCGCAGGCGTCCATGGCGTGAACCATAGCGGTAGCCAGGGTACGGCAGATCATGGTCAGGAACAGACCAGCGACCGACAGCGGGACGGCGACGGCGATGGCGGCGGTAACGGCCTTGGCCGAATCGGTGGCGCCGCCGTTGAGGGCGAGCACCATGATGATCGAAGAAGCGACCGAGGCCAGAGCGGCGTCAGGCGCGACGGCGGCGCCGACGTTAGCCCAGCCAAGGGCCATCATCTGGAGCGAACCGCCCAGGAGGATGCCCTCCTGAAGGTGACCGGTTACGAGACCGATAAGCGTGCATGCCACGAGCGGCTGATGGAACTGGAACTCATCCAGAATGCCTTCCATACCGGCAAGCAACGCGACAATCGCAACAAGCAGAATAGTGATTGCAGACATGTATCGGACCCTCCTTTACTATGCTTGAGCGGCCAGTTCGGCCTTAGCTTTCTTCAACATGGCGTCGAGATCCTCGGAGGAATCCGAAGGAACCTTGCGGACCTCGAACTTGACGCCCTTGGCCTTGAGAGCCTCGATGGTCTTGACATCGTCATCGCCCATAGCGACAGCGTTAGTGACGACGACCTTGCCCTTGGAGTGGGCCATGGAACCGATGTTGGCTTCCTTGATGTCGACGCCGGCCTCGATGGCCCTGAGCAGATCCTGCGGGTTCTCGAACAGCAGCATCGCCTTGGTGTCGCCAAAGCGCGTGTCCTTGACGACCTCGGCCATCTTCTTGATAGGCACGACGTTGGCGTGGACTCCCGGAGGGGCAGCCTGCTCGATCATGGTCTTGCGGAGCTCGTCGTGAGCAACGCCGTCGGAGACCACGATGATGCGGTTGGGGTTGATCTGCTTGGTCCACGTGGTGGCCACCTGACCATGCAGCAGGCGCGTGTCGATACGGACGTGGGCGATCTTGATGTGCCCGTCGCCGATCACCGTTCCCGGAGGAATGGCACCCGCAGGAGCAGCGGCGGCCGCAGCCGGCTTCTTCTCCTCGGGCTCCAGAGACTCGGGCTTGACGCGCACGCCGGCCTTAGCCTCAGTCACGAGATGTTTTGCGATCGCATGTGCAGTGTTCTTTGCGTCAAAGCGCTGCGAATATGCCTCGATGAGCATAGGCAGGTTGACACCGGTGACGATAGCCCAGGAATCGTGGCCCTCGATGAGCCCGCTGATCTGGTTGAACGGCGTGCCGCCCCACAGATCAACGAGGAAGAGCACCTGCTCCTGGTCCTCGAAGGAAGCGATTGCTTCCTCGACCTTGGCACGGAAGTCGTCGGGGCCCATGCTCGGCTCGAGCGAGACCACGGCAACAGACGGCTGATCGCCAAAGACCATCGAGCCCGTCTGCTTGATTCCAGCCGCCAAGTCACCATGGCTAGCAAGAACAATACTTACCATCACATAACCTCCTTTTTGTCTACGTATTTCCTACACGACAATAAAGGAGTATAGCTGTTCGTCTTGTGGATTTATAGCTAAATTCGCAAACGGTTGCATTATTTGTTTAAACGTCTAAGTTTGTTACAAATTGATTACGTTGCTGATTTACAGCTCATTGCCTACTAAAACGTGATTTGCCAATTACTTTCACAGATATATACAGACACGCTGTTCATTAACGCCGCTTTTAGGTTAATCCCAATGCGCCTGCGTGCCGCTATTTTGTTTAAACAGACATAACTTGACTAATTGTATAACTTATGCTCTAGCGCAAGTAGTCGTTGGGGACGTTCTTAAACGACTAGTCAAACAAGAACGTCCCCAACGACTAGGGGCTAGACGATGTGGAGAGGGTTAGCGGCGTCGACGGCGTCGGGGGCGTCAGAAGGGCCGTCGGGGGCAGCGTCTGCCGGATCCTCGTCGGGGGTCTCGATCTGCTTGATCATGACCTCTTGGCCCTGGAGCAAATAGGTATCACCACTGCCGCAATGGGGGCAGGTCTTGCCGTGCTCGACTGTCGCATAGTCGCGGCCGCACGCCTCGCAATGCGTCACGGCCTCGACGGGCTCCACGATAAGCTCCGCGCCCTGCGTGATGGACTTTTTATCTGCCGCCCAGCGCCAAGCGTCGAGCAGCAAGTCGGGAACGACGCCCGAGACCTCGCCCAGCAGCAGCGTGACGCTCGAAACGCGACGCACGCCATTGGCGCGCGCCACGTTCTCAACATCGCGAATAATGTGATAAACGATTCCCAATTCATGCAAGGTAGAAACCTTTCAACAACGGTTGATGCGATGCAAACTCAAAGCAAGGGGACGGCGAAATCTAGTCTGCGCCGTCCCCTTACCCGCCATGGTTACCTATTTACGACCGAACTTGATTTTGATTGCACGCTTTAAAGCATACTTGCCAAGGCTCGGGAGCTTTTGCTCGTATTTGACCATCGTGGAGCACTCGGGGCGGTCGCGATCCA
>CABPDL010000051.1:0-12995 GCA_902406375.1 uncultured Collinsella sp. | reverse complement strand
CCAGATCGTGACGGCAGGCGATGAACTTGCCGTCGATGCGCCGCTCACCGATAAATCATCCATCATCTGCCGCACCGGTATGCTTATGCTCGCGAGCGGAACGGGTGCCTGGCGCGTGCGCGATACCATGAATCGTGTTGCTGACGTGCTCGGCGTCACGATTCACGTCGACCTGAGTCTCCTGTCGTTTGAGTGCACCTGCATCGAAGATGGCCACTGCTTTAACGAGGTTGTCAGCCTGCCCACAACGGGAGTCAATACCCATCGCATCTGGATGATGGAGAGCTTCTTAAAGGAAATCGAGATTTACGGGCGCCGGTTTACCGTGCACGAATACCACGAGATGCTCAAGACCGTTGAGAGCTCAAAGCCCGATTACGCTCCCTGGCAACAGGGCCTTGCGGCGGCCTGTGCTTGTGGCGCCTTCGTCTTTTTGCTCGGCGGCGGCCCTATCGAGATGGCCTGCGCGTTCGTAGGCGCTGGTGTCGGCAATTTTGCTCGCTCCCATATTCTCAAGCAGGGCCTTGGTCAGTTCAGCGCGCTGACGACCGGCGTTGCGCTCGCTTGCGTTTCGTATCTGCTGGCATTGCTCGGCCTTGGCCAGGTCATACCGGGGGCAATGTCGCACCAAGAAGGCTATATCGGCGCCATGCTCTTTGTGATTCCCGGCTTTCCGCTCATTACGGCAGGCCTCGACATCGCTAAGCTCGACATGCGAAGCGGTATCGAGCGCCTTTCATATGCCGTATCGATTATTGTGATGGCGACCCTCGTAGGTTGGATGGTTGCCGAGTGTGTTGGCCTAGCGCCGGACGACTTTGCCCCACTGGGCCTTTCGCCGCTTGCCCTTACGCTCCTGCGCGTGGTGATGAGCTTCGTTGGCGTATTCGGCTTCTCGGTGATGTTCAACAGCCCGGTAAAGATGGCCGCGGCAGCTGGGTTGATCGGTGCCGTGTCCAATACCCTGCGTCTGACCCTTGTCGATGCGCCGACGATGATTCCCTTCCTGGGCCTCAGCACGGGAATGCCTCCCGAGGCAGCAGCGTTTATCGGCGCGCTGGTATCGGGGCTGCTCGCAAGCTTGGCTGAAGTCAAGCTCACCTACCCGCGCATCGCCCTCACGGTGCCTTCGATTGTCATTATGGTGCCCGGTCTGTATCTCTATCGCTCTATGTATTACATGTGCACCTTCGACACAGTCAATATGCTCGGCTGGTTTGTGCGCGCAGTGCTCATCGTAGCGTTTCTGCCCGTTGGGCTGGGTGTGGCGAGAACTCTCACCGACCCTCGCTGGCGCCACACCAGCTAATTGGTACAAGGGGGACAGGTTACTTTGCACCAAAAGAGTTGCGGTGAAATAGGGACTGAATTGCTGCTTAAAGGGTCAAAACAGTCCGTATTCCACCGCAACTTATGGGGTCGGGGGATTATCGGTGCCCTGCATCTTCATAAACTCAACGCTTACGAAGCGCATGCGTTTCGTGCTAGGCTGGTTCCACCACATAAGTAGTCGCAGACGCACGTACCACGGGCGGGCGAGATGAAGTCCCAACAGCTCCATCTTGCCCGCCCGTTTTTGTTGCGTGGTGCCGCGGCACAACACAGAGAGGAATCTGCCCTTCATGCCTATCAACAAACGAGAGAGCCTGCTGTTCACCTTTATCATGTGCTTTTGCATGGTGCTCTGGATGAGCATCTACAACGTTGCCCTGCAGCATGGGGCCATCAACGGCGAGGTCGTTGCCGCTGCGTGGCTCGGCTTCCCCGTTGCCTACATTTTTGCCATGTGCTGCGACTGGTTCGTCGCCAGCCCGCTCGCCAAGGGTTTCGCCTTTAAGTACTTGGTCACTCCGGGCAAGAGCTCGCCGCTCGCCATGACGCTCGCCGTCAGCTCCTGCATGGTCGTTCCCATGGTCATCATCATGTCGCTGTACGGTGCCTGCGAGGGTCTGACGCACATGCCCGGTGGCATCCTTGCGAACCTGTATTCCGTGCCCGCGATCTGGATGATCAACATCCCGCATAATTTTGTGATGGCGCTGCCGTGGAACCTTTTGGTAGCCGGTCCGATTTCCCACTTCGTCTTCCGTCGCGCCTTCCCTGTGGGGACGGTTTTCGAGGAGGAGCATGCCGAGCTCTTGGAGCAGGCTATGGCTCCTGAGTGCGAGTAGCTCGCTTAGGGATCTGCTGAGCGCGGGCGACTTGCTTGGTTGGAGCCCTAAGCGTGGATAGTTCTCTCGGCGGCATCGCGGGCGTGAGCGGTGCGCATGACCGGAGGGCCCGTGCTGCTCCGTTGCCCGACGTGCTAGCGCGCAGAACAATCTGTTGGTGCATTCGGCGGCTGCTGAAGCGTTTCGGCAGCCGCATTTTATACGGAGTTTAAATACAACAGTCTGTTGTATTACGTAGAGTGGTATATCTCTAGCAGGAAAAATGCGAGAGACGGAGCATTATGGCGTTGCTAGTAGGACTGGACGTAGGGTCGACGACGACCAAAGTTTACGCGATGCACGAGGATATGACCGAGGCGTGGTGGGGATATCGCCGCCACGGGGCGTGTCAGACAGCGAGCGTGCGCGCCATGCTCGGCGAGCTCGCCGAGCGCTTTCCCCATGAGTCGCTGCGCGTTGCGGTGACCGGCTCGGGTGCGCGCGATATCGCGACCGCGCTGGGCGCCTCGTACGTTCAGGAGGTGGTCGCCAACGCGCTCGCGATCAGCAGGTTCTATCCGCAGACGCGCTGCGCCATCGAGCTGGGCGGCCAAGACGCCAAGATGATCTTCTTCCGCACCAACGATAAGGGAGACATCGAGGTTGCCGACATGCGCATGAACGGCTCGTGCGCAGGCGGTACCGGTGCATTTATCGACGAGATGGCAAAGCTCATGGGGGTCGGCACCGAATCGGGCGAGTTCGAGCAGCTCGCAAGCCGGGGAACGACCGTCCACGAGGTTTCGGGCCGCTGCGGCGTGTACGCAAAGACCGATATCCAGCCGCTGCTCAACGAGGGCATTCCTACCACCGACCTGGCGCTTTCGGCGCTTCACGCGGTCGCCCGCCAAACGATCGGCGGTCTGGCCCAGGGTATCGACATCGAGCCGCCGGTAATCTTCGAGGGCGGTACGCTCGCCTACAACCCCACGCTGGTCCGCGTGTTCCGGGAGCAACTGAATCTATCGGACGATCAGGTTATCGTCCCGCGCGATCCGCAGATCATGGTCGCGCGCGGTGCCGCCCTGTCGCTGACCGACATGTTCGCATCGTCCCAACCGATCGACCTTCCCGACGCTTTTGTCCGGCTGGATAAGCTCGAGACGGTCGCGCCCGCAAGCGGGGAGGGACGTCTTGCCCAGCCCTTTTTTGCCACACCTGCCGAGCAGGCGGATTTTATGGCACGCCATGGCAAAGAGACGCCGGCAAAGGGTCCGGATGCGTATGCGCCCGGAGAGACGGTGCGTGTGGCGCTCGGTATCGATTCGGGGAGCACGACGACCAAGTTCGCCCTGGTCGATGAGGCGGGTGAGCTTGTCGATTCGTTCTACGCGTCTAATAACGGCAGACCGCTCGACGTCGCCCAACAGGGTCTTGTCAGCTTGAAGAACCGCTGGGAGACAGCGGGAGTCACGCTTGCGATCGATGCCGTGGGCACCACGGGATACGGCGAGGAGCTTTTCGCGCGCGCGTTCCACGCCGACTACCATACGGTCGAGACGGTCGCGCACGCCCGCGCCGCGTGCGCATGCGTTCCCGATGCGACCTTCGTGCTCGACATCGGCGGACAGGATATGAAGGCCATCTGGCTCAACCACGGCGTGCTGACCGATATCGTCGTCAACGAGGCGTGCTCTGCGGGCTGCGGCTCGTTCCTCGAGGGTTTTGCCAAAAACCTCGGAATAGCCGTTGAGGATATCGCGACCGAGGCATTTTCGTCCAAAGCCCCCGCCGTTCTCGGCAGCCGCTGCACGGTGTTCATGAACAGCAGCGTCGTTTCCGAGCAGCGGCGCGGTAAGGGTCCGGGCGACATCATGGCCGGTCTCTGCCGTTCGATTATCGAGAACGTGTTCACCAAGGTCATTCGCGTTTCAAATCTCAACCGTCTGGGCGACAAAGTCGTCGTCCAGGGCGGCACGTTCCGAAACGACGCGGTGCTGCGCGCATTCGAGCAGTATCTGGGCAAACCCGTCACGCGTGCGCCCCACCCGGGGCTGATGGGCGCTATCGGTATCGCCCTGCTCGCGCGCGAGAAATGCCGCAAGGGCGACGCCGGCACGTCGTTTATCGGGCTCGATGCCGTGGAGCGCTTCGAGCATCGCGAGTTCGGCGGCGTTACCTGCCGTCGGTGCAACAACCGCTGCCAGCGCGCGGTCGTGGCATTTGGCGACGGCTCGCTTTACGTCACGGGCAATCGCTGCCCGCGCGGCGGCGCCATCTCATGGGATGAGCTCGTGCGCGAGGTTCCCGCGGCGGAGGAGCTGCGTCCGCAGGGTGCTTGCGAGGCACATGCACCCGGCACGGGGCGCGACCGGACCGCGGCTGCCCCCAATCTCTTTGTCGACCGCGAGAAGCTGCTGTTCGAGTCGTGCCCCACGGTTCCCGTCTGCGGGGGGCGCGATGTCACGATCGGCATTCCCCGTGTGCTCGAGTTCTGGGACACCATGCCGTTCTGGTCGACGTTCTTCAGCACGCTCGGCTTTAAGGTGCGCGTCTCGGGACGCAGCACCAAGGCGATGTACGAGCGCGGTCTGGCGCACGTCACATCCGACACCGTGTGCTTCCCGGCCAAGCTCGTCCACGGGCACATCCGCAATCTCGTCGACGCCGGCGTCGACCGCATCTTCATGCCCATCATCACGACGGTGCCCACCGAAAACACCGCCTCTACCAGCGAGTGGATGTGCGCCGTCGTAAAGGGATACCCCTACGTGATGCGCAATTCCGATAACCCGGAGGAGCGTTTCGGCGTTCCGTTCGATACGCCGCTGTTCCACTGGTACGACGAGGGCGACCGAAACCGCCAGCTCAAGGCGTGGTGCAAGGAGACCTTCGATATCGATGCCGACCTGGTTGCCAAGGCGACCGAGCAGGCGGACCGCGCGCAGCAGACGTTTGAGAACCAGCTGCAGCTGCGCGGCAGGCAGGTGCTCGAGAACGTGCGCGAGGACGGCGGCTACGCGGTGGTGATCGCTTCGCGCCCGTACCACAACGACCCGCTGGTCAACCACGGGCTGCCCAAGCTCTTCTCTGAGCGCGGCATCCCCGTGCTGACGCCCGATGCGGTGCCGGGGGTCTGCAACGTCGATCTTTCCAACAGCCGCATCGACATCGTGAACAACTACCATGCGCGCATGCTGTCGTGCGCGGTCATCGTCGCATCGACGCCCGAGCTCGAGCTCGTGCAGATGGGCAGCTTCGGCTGCGGCCACGATGCGTATCTCACCGACGAGATCGCGCGCATGATGGGCGAGATGGGCTCCAAGGTTCCGATGATGATCAAGCTCGATGAGAGCGACGTCGCCGGTCCCATGGGCATTCGCGTGCGTTCGTTTATCGAGTCGGTCAACCGTCGTCGCGCGGAGGAGCGTGCCGAGGGCGCCCGGGTGCACGCGGTCCATCCGCTCGACGACCCGTATAAGGTCAAGTACACCAAGCGCGACCGGCACGACAAGATCGCGCTGGTCCCCAACACCTCCCATGCGTTCTGCAGGCTCATGACCGCGGCGATGCGCAATCAGGGCGTGCGCGCCGAGGCCCTTGACATCGGGCGCGAGGATGCCATCCGCCTGGGCAAACGCTATGTGCACAACGACATCTGCTTCCCCGCGCAAATCGTGATCGGCGAGGCGCTCGCGGCACTCGAGAGCGGTAAGTACGACCCGCACGACGTCGCCGTGGTGACTGGCAAGTATATCGGCGACTGCCGCCTGACGCACTACATGCCCCTGCTGCGCCGCGCGCTCGACGACGCGGGATACGACTATGTCCCGGTGCTCACCAACGACGACGTCGATGCCCACAATGCGCATCCGGGCTTCAAGCTCGGCCTTGGCCCGAGCATCCAGATCGCCTACGGTCTTCCCATGATCGATGCCCTCGAGGCCATGCTTAGGCGCATCCGTCCCTACGAGCTCGAGAAGGGCGCGGCGGACGCTGCGTTCGACCGCGCGCTCGATGAGGTTATCGAGGGCATGGAGCGCTCCGGGCTGAGAGGCCAGGCGACGGGCTTCAAACGCGCGCTTGCGATCATGGACGCCGTTCCGTACGACCGCTCGAACCCGCATCCGACCGTTCTCATCGTGGGCGAGTACCTGCTCAATTTCCATCTCGGCGCCAACCACGAGATCGAGCGCTACCTCGAGGACAACGGGCTCGAGGTCATCGAGGCGCGCATGACCGACGTGATCCGCAAGACCTATTTCTACAAGCATGCGCAGTCGCGCGAGTTCCACGTCGACCTGTCGCTGCCCGAAAAGGCCTGGTACGCCACGGCGGACAACCTGTTCGAGCTCGCGCACGACCGTTGCGACCGCCTGGGCGCGGCGAGCCCGCTCTACGAGCCGCCGACGCGCATGCCCGAGCTCGTGCGCGCGAGCGATAAGATCCTGCACCATACGTTCGATGCGGGCGAGGGCGTGCTGATTCCGGCGGAGATCCTCGAGCACGCCAAGCGCGGCTGCCGCAACTTTGTGATCCTGCAGCCGTTCGGGTGTCTGCCCAACCATGTCGTGGGGCGCGGGCTCATCCATGCGCTCAAGGAGCAGTATCCCACGGCGCAGTTCCTGCCGCTCGACTACGATCCCGACGTGAGCTTCGCCAACGTGGAGAACCGTCTTCAGATGCTCATCATGAACGCCAAGGCGCAGGGGTGCGGTGAGGCGCATGGCGAGACCGCGTAAGGACGCCGATGCGCCCGATGCACGCACCCGTATCATCGAGGCGTTTTGGGAGCTCATCGAGAACAACAGCATCTTCGAGCTGTCGGTTGGCGAGGTGAGCCGCGCCGCCCAGTGCAATCGCGGAACGTTTTACTACTATTTTCACGATTTCGATGAACTCGTCGCCATCGCCATAGCCCAGCTGCTGCAGGATAACGAGCTCATCACCGATGCCCTCTGGCATTTTTCGAGCGAGGGCGACCTTTCGGCGTTCGACCGGCGCGACGTCCGCTGCCTGCTGCGGCGCATCGTCATCACCATGAGGGCGGGTGCCGCCGAGCAGGTCGTGCAGGGCATCCATACGATCATCATCGACCGCGTGAGAGAGATCGTCCACCCCGACGGAGAAGAGCTCAAGGCAGATTCGAGCTTTGCGGTGGGCTTTCTGGTCTCGGGCATCATGGGCTTTGTGATGGCGGTCGGCTTTGTCCGGGAGGGCGGCGAGGAGATAGACCTCGAGCAGCTGGGGGACAGCGCGTGCGCGTACCTGAGGGCGGTCGCCATGCAGACGGTGGAAACGGTCGCGCAAGTCGAGGGCGTCGATACATCCGAGCTGCTCGGACGCGTCTCCAAGGAGGCCGATGCCTATCGCGCATCGCGTGCGACGAGTCCCGACGTGGTGAAAGACGCCTAGGGTTTCTCTTGCGGGGCGCCTGTCGCGCATCGCGCGGTGAGTCCCGCGATGCGGTCATAACCTGCATTCATGTGAGCCGGGTTTATAGTTATTCCTCCAGCTGTTAACATAGACAACCTGTGGGTAAAGAGACAAAAGCGCCGCCGACGGGCGGGCGTTTTGATTTCGATGAACTCATGTAAGGAAACGAGCATGTTAGATAGATTTACCGATCGCGCGCGTAAGGTCATGTCCATGGCCAAGCAAGAGGCGCTTGATCTTCATTCAAATAAGGTGGGCACCGAGCACCTGCTGCTCGCGCTTGCCAAGGAGGACGAGGGCATTGCCGCCGAGGCACTGCGTTCGCTCGACATCTCCTACGATGACATCATGGATACTCTCAAAGAGGTCCAGACCACGGTTCCCGAGCCCAGCGAGGAGACCGAGGCGGCCAAGCTCGCCTTTACGCCGCTCGTCATTAGCGTTATGGAGCGTTCATTCCGCGTGGCGCGTGAGAATAACCAGACCTACGTGTCGACCGAGCACTTGCTGATCGGCATCGTCGAAGAGGGCAACGGCATGGCCATGGACATCCTCATGCGCCTGGGTGTGTCGTCCGCCTCTATCAAAAAGGCTATCGAGAAACTCACCGCCAAGGACCAGGACAAGAAGCGTCCGCTCGCCGGCGCCGGTGCTGGTCGTCCCGGTGCGGGCCTGCCGTTCTTTAGCGGCTCGGATGCCTCTCAGCAAAAGGGGAGCGGCACCGATACGCTTAAGCAGTTCGCGACTAACCTCACGCAGAAGGCGCGCGACGGCGAGCTCGACCCTGTAATTGGTCGCGAAAAGGAAGTCCAGCGTATGATGGAAATTCTTTCGCGCCGCACCAAGAACAACCCGCTCATTCTGGGCGACCCCGGCGTGGGCAAGACGGCCATCGTCGAGGGCCTGGCTCAGCAGATTGCAGCCGGCAACGTGCCCGAGAACCTCATGAACCAGAATATCTGGACGCTCGACCTGCCGGGCCTCGTGGCGGGCGCCAAGTATCGCGGCGAGTTTGAGGAGCGCCTCAAGAACGTGATCCAAGAGGCCACCGAAGCCGACGACGTCATCCTGTTTATCGACGAGATGCACACCATCATCGGTGCCGGTTCTGCCGAGGGCTCCATCGACGCGAGCTCCATGCTCAAGCCCGTGCTCGCGCGCGGCGCCTTCCAGATTATCGGCGCCACCACGGCCGAGGAATTCCGCAAGTACCTCACCAAGGACCCGGCTTTCGAGCGTCGCTTCCAGACCATCGATGTCGAGGAGCCGAGCGTCGAGGACACGGTCAAGATCCTGACCGCGCTCAAGCCGCGCTACGAGGAGCATCACCATGTGCGCTATACGCAGGGTGCTATCGAGGCTGCCGCGAACCTTTCCAACCGCTACATCCAGGATCGCTTCCTGCCCGATAAGGCCATCGACCTCATTGACGAGGCCGGTGCCCGCGCTCGCATCGCCGCGAATCGCGCGCCCGAGCCGGTGCGTGAGGCCGAGCATCGCGTGGAGGAGCTTAAGGCCGCCGCGCAGGAGGCCACCGAGAGCGACGACATGAACAAGGCCGCCGAGATCACCGAGCAACAGAAGGCCGCCGAGATTGAGCTCGCCGAGGCCAAGGCCGCCTGGACCGCCGAGCTCGACGCCAGCCCGCTCACCATCGATGTGAGTCAGATCGCCGATATCGTGTCCGTGACTTCGGGCGTGCCGGTGTCCTCGCTTACCGAGAGCGAGAGCCGTCGCCTGCTGCAGGCCGAAAGCGTGCTCAAGACGCGCATCATCGGTCAGGATGAGGCTGTCGAGGCAGTTGCCAAAGCCGTGCGCCGCAGCCGCTCGCCGCTCAAGGACCCGCGTCGCCCCGGCGGCAGCTTTATCTTCCTGGGTCCCACCGGCACGGGCAAGACCGAGCTCGCCAAGACGCTCGCCGAGTACCTCTTTGGCAGCAAGGATGCGCTCATCAGCTTCGACATGTCCGAGTTCGGTAGCGAGTTCGAGGTCTCCAAGCTCATCGGTAGCCCTCCGGGTTACGTCGGTCACGACGAGGGCGGCCAGCTCACCAAGGCCGTTCGTCGTCACCCGTACTCGGTCGTGCTGTTCGACGAGATCGAGAAGGCGCACCCCGATATCTTCAACATCTTGCTGCAGGTGCTGGAGGAGGGCCGCCTGACCGATAGCCAGGGCAAGACGGTAGACTTCCGCAACACCGTGATCATCATGACGTCCAACGTGGGCGCCCGCGAGATTGCGCAGGATGCGAGCGTTGGCTTTGGCACCACCGGCGAGCAGGGTCTCACGTCGAGTGAGATCCGTGGTCGCGCGATGGGCGAGCTCAAGCGCCTGTTCCGCCCCGAGCTGCTCAACCGTATCGATGACATCGTGGTGTTCCAGAAGCTCTCGGGCGAGAATCTCACCAAGATCGCGCACCTGCTGGTGGACGACCTGCGTCAGCGTTTGATTGCCAACGGCATGAACATCAAGCTCACCGATGCGGCCTATGACAAGATCGTGGCCGAGGGCACCGACCTCACCAACGGTGCGCGTCCGCTGCGCCGTGCCATCCAAAAGCTCATCGAGGACCCGCTGTCCGAGGAGCTTCTGGCCGGCGAGTGGGGCGAGGGCGATACCGTCCTGTGCGACGTGGCCGATGGCAAGTTTGTCTTTAGCCACGGCACGGGCGAGATCCCGGCACCGCGTCCGGCGGGCACGCTCGGTGGCGATACCGCCCCGGCGGCACCGCACACCGGCAACGCCGCGCCCGTGAGCGGCGGCGTGACCTCGGGCCCCGGCGGCATGATGCAAGCCGGTTCCGGCGCGCTGTAGGGCGTAACATAGCTTTGCGAAGGGGCACTCCTGTCGGGGCGCCCCTTTTTTATGAGTAAATGGTGCTATACTCGAAATATAAATATGTATAGCAGAAGGAGCTAGCATGCCAATATCGGTACTCGACTCACGGCCGGTCCAGATGAATGTACGCATGGATCGCCAACTCAAAGAGGCTGGGGACGCCGTGCTGGCGCATATCGGCATGACGCCGTCACAAGCTGTGAGGGAGCTGTGGCAGTACTTGACCGAGAACGGTCATATGCCCGTCGCAAAAAAGAATGATGACGAAGTCCTGCCTGACGACATACGATCGAAGGTGAGTTCGTCCCGCGTCTCGGAAGGGGCTGCGTTAATTTCGAATTTTTATGAGCGGTTCTCGATTCAGAGGCCGAGCCCCGATGAAGCCTTTGATTACGACGAGTTATACGATCAAATGATGAGCGAGAGATTCAGTGATTGGATCGAATTATGAGCGGCGTCGGAACGAAACGTGTGCTCAAGCTGCTGATCGACACGAACGTCTGGCTAGATTACTTTCTCGCTCGCACGAATGCGACCAGGCCGATAGTCGAGCTCCTTTCTCGCGCGGCGGAAGCGGAGGATATCGTCCTCTTCTCGTCCTCCCTGTCTGTCAAAGACGTCTATTACATTCTGGGAAGGACGATGAAGGCCGACGCCCGCCGTGAGGGGGCTCTCACTCCCGAAGCCATCGCCGGTGCCGACGAGACAGCGTGGGCGTGCGTTCGCCTGATTCGGCAAAAGTCGATTATTGCCTCGGTCGGTGCAGACGAGGTCTTCGACTCCTTTGTGTTCAAGTATCATCACAACGACTTTGAGGACGACCTGATGCTGGGCGTCGCCAATCGCATTGATGCCGATTGCGTCGTGACCGAGGACAAGAATCTTATTAAGCATACCAATGGTGTATGCATTAACGTTCAACAGGCGTTGAAGTTGGTTGAAGGATCCAACGTCCCTTCGGCGCGGCCCGTCTAACCTGCTTTATCTTGATAAAGTGGCGTTTCCTCGCCGTTAGCCGATGATGCGAGAGCGCTCGGCGTTTTCGACTGGTTTATGCAAACGAAGTCTGGGAATATACAAGGCGCATGTCTTATTGTCTAACCAGTTGCGCCAAGGAGGCACCATGGACTACAAGATTACTGGCTACGAGCCCGCCCAGCTGTTCCATTTCTTTGAGGAGATCAGCGCGATCCCCCGTGGGTCTGGCAACGAGAAGGGCATCAGCGATTTCTTGGTTGCGTTTGCCAAGGAGCGCGGCCTCGACGTGTATCAGGACGAGGTCTACAACGTCATCATTCGTAAGCCCGCATCTGCCGGCGCCGAGAATGCCCCGACCGTGATGCTGCAGGGCCACATCGACATGGTGTGCGACAAGCTTGGCTCCGTTGAGCACGACTTTACGACCGATGGTATCGACCTGGTCGTCAAGGACGGCGTCCTCACCGCTAACGGCACCACCCTGGGCGCCGACAACGGCATTGCTGTCGCTCTGATGCTCACCGTGCTCAACGACGATTCGATTGCTCATCCGGCCCTCGAGTGCGTGTTCACCACCGACGAGGAGACTGGCCTGGTTGGCGCCGAGACGCTCGACAAGTCCCAGATTAGCGCCCGCACCATGATCAACCTCGATTCCGAGGAGGAGGGCGTGGCCACCGTCAGCTGCGCCGGCGGTGTCGTCGTTACCTACACCTGCCCGATCGTGCGCGAGCACAAGACCGGCAGCACCCTTACGCTCGAGATCTCCGGCCTGCTGGGTGGTCACTCCGGCGCCGACATCCACCTGGAGCGCGGCAACGGCAACCTCATCATGGCCCGCATCATCGACCGCCTGATGGTTGCCGGCGAGCCCGCCATCGTCAGCTTTAACGGCGGCACTAAGGACAACGCCATCAACCGTGAGTGCAAGGCCGAGCTGGTCTACACTGATCACGCTGCCGCCGAGGCCGCGGCCCAGATCGCAAAGGGCATCATTGCCGACGTCACTGCCGAGCTCGAGGTCTTTGACCCCGGCTTTACCTGCACCGTCGAGATTGCCGACGACGCCGAGGTCGAGGCCATGGATCAGAAGTCCGCGCTTGCCCTCATCCGCGCCCTGCGTCTTGCCCCTAACGGCGTGATTCGCCGCAACGTCGCCACCGACGGCTCCGTCGAGGTTTCCTCCAACATCGGTGTGGTTGCCACTTCTGACGACGAGGTCAAGATCATGCTGTCCCCGCGCTCCTCGATTACCTCGCTGCAGAACGAGTTCAAGGACCGCCTGCAGACGCTGGCCGATGTCCTGGGCTTCGACGCCAAGTTCGAGTTCGAGTATCCCGGCTGGAGCTATGCCGAGCATTCGCCGGTCCGCGACATCTTTGTCGAGAGCTATCGCGAGCTCTTTGGCTCCGAGCTGCGCATCGAGTCCATTCACGCCGGCCTTGAGTGCGGCCTGTTTGCCGAGGCCCTGCACGGCCTGGACGCCATCGCCGTGGGCCCGACGCTCTCCGATGTCCACACCCCGGACGAGAGCATGGAGCTCGCTTCTGCCGAGCGCTTCTACGAGCTGCTCATCGACGTCCTCAAGCGCCT
>CABPDL010000050.1:0-13033 GCA_902406375.1 uncultured Collinsella sp. | reverse complement strand
ACAATGGCGATATCCGAGTCGATATCGAGGCCGATGCTCGCGATCAACATGGCAATGATCAGGATGCATAAGTGCGAGCCAGTCAGGCGCGCCCCGTTTACAAAGCGCTTGCGAATCACGTGATAGGGCGCGCGTCCCTCGCGTATGTTGAACGCCTGCTTAAGGAAACGGGTGGCATTCTCCATGGCCTCGCTGTGTGCAGGGCGTATACCGTGACGACGATGATGACGCTCGCGCAGCCGCTTGATCTGTTGTTTGTCGAGTTCCATGCTTACCTCGTTTAGCTTCTGAGCCGCTTCTTGCGTCTGTCGTCTTTACTCTACACCGCGTTAGGCGAGGTGCCAGACAAGGTTTGTTGACCTGGAAGTCAGGCCAATCGACATGGCTAAAACGCCGTGAGGATCATAAGAGTCAAATAGACAAAAAAGCGCGGGGCCGGTTTGATTCCGACCCCGCGCTCTGCGCTGGTGCGTTGTTGTTCAGCCTACCCTAGCAGGCTCAGACCAACAGAGACAAACGCCAGGATAACGCCGACGATGGACTCGCCGCCGAGCAGGCCGCTGGCGACGACCAGGCCCTGCTCCTGGAAGGCGGCATCCTTGGAGGCCTTCTCCTCGTCCGAAAGACCGGCAGCGGCGTCGCGGCGTGCGGCCCACTTGTCGTAGGCGAGCTTGACGCAGGAGCCCAAGAAGGCCGTGAGCGACATGTAGAACGGCAGGTACACGCCTAGGCCGATCATCATGGCCGGAATGCCGAGCCAGTACATGACGATGCCGGCGATAAAGCCGCCTGCGAACCACGGCACGCTCGGGATGCCCGAGACCATGGTGGCGACGACGCTTGCCTGCGCGGCCACAAAGCTCTTGTCGGGGCCGAAAGCATCCGGACCATAGGCGGTGACGAGCGCGACCATGACGGCAGCGGCGACCAGGGCGCCCACGATGCCGCCGATGGCCTGGCCGATCCACTGCGCACGCGGGTTGGTGCCCAGCACGGCGCCGGCCTTAAAGTCGTTCATGACGTCGCCCGCAAGGCCGCATGCCACGGCCACGATGCCGGCGATAAAGAACAGCTTGACCTGGGCGATCTGTGCGAAGGCAGCCACGATGAGCATGACGATGAGGCCGAAGATCTCCATGGGGTCGATGCCCGTCTGGCCGCAGCTCTGCGCGCTCATGATGGTGGTGACAAAGGTGAACAGCGTGACGATGACGGCCGGGACGGGGCCAAGGTCGAGCGCGATGGCGACGATCACGGCGATGGCGGCAGTACCCAGGCCGATGATGCCGGCGTCGAGCTTAAGCGAGCCCGAGATGAGCGACTGCTCGTCGGTGTCGCTGGAGCTGTCGGCGGCGAGGCCGCGGGCGATGCCGGCGACCTGCGGCAGGATGTCCTTGAGGACGACGGCGACGCCAAAGCCCATCATGAGGCCCATGCCGAGTGATTTGACGATGCCCTGCGCAGTCACAACGTCGAATAGACCGGCAGCGGTGCCGCCCACGATGATGCCAAAGTTACCTAGCAGCGCGCCGGCAAACCAGAAGGCAACCGGGGCGAAGCCCACCAAAAAGCCGATGGAGAGCAGCATGGGCGAGTTATAGATGGCAAAGGTCACGCCGGGGATATTGAGCGTGCACAGCATGCTGGGCACCACGCCCAGAGCGTCGCGAAGCACGCTGTAGATGCCTGCGATGGCCATGGAGCCAAAGAGCTGCTTGCCGGTCTTGCCGCCGGCCTCGGTGGCGCGCAGTGTCTGAGCTGCGGCATTGCCGGTGGGAAACTCCAGCGCGGCGTCCACGATAAAGTGGCGGTGGATGAGCGCCGTTGCCAGCAGGCCCAAGATGGTGCCGGCGAGTGCCACGATAAACATGTCGAGCCAGCTGATCTGGTCGGCATAGCCCAGCATCCAGGCGCCCGGGATGGTAAACGCCAGGCCGCCGGCGACCATGGCGCCCGCGGACATGATGGTGTGGGTGACGTTGGCCTCGTTGAGGCTGGCGTTGCCCATGAGCTTCAGGAAGAACAGCGAGATGACGGCAGCGAAAATAATCGGCCAGGGGAGTGCACCCATCTTGAGGGCCGTGTAGGCCGAGCTTGCCGTGATGATCACGCAGCCAAGGACGCCGATGACGACGCCGCGCAGCGTGAGTTGCCCGCGCATCGAAGCGCGGTTCGAGGGATTGCTCATATAAAACTCCTTTGCGTATATCCGCTTCCCCCGGGAGCGCCGATACGGATACGGCGCGGGAAGTCGGGTTACCAAGGGCCGCCGCGTGAGCTCGCGCGCGACCGCGCACCAGTATAGCCGCAAGTTAGTCATTTTGGGATGACTGGTTTAGGTAGGCGATATACTGCTGGGCAGACGAAAGGAGCGCCGACGATGCTTAATGGGTGCGCATATATATTGACGGTCGACGTGGGCAACACGTTCATTCGCTTTGGCCTGTTTGCCGAGGATTCGGCCGCGGCGCAGGAGCGCCCGCTCGCGACGTGCGAGATCACGACGCCGGCCCGTATTACGGCCGACGAGGCGCGCATGCGTCTCGTGCAGGTCATGGCCGCACTGGCGGCCGATGCGGGCATGCCGGGTGCGCTTGTGCCCGCGGCTGCTGTGCTGAGCTGCGTGGTCCCGGCGCTCGAGCGCCCGTGGAAGGCGGCACTTTTCCGCACCTGCACGGGGCGCGTGCTCACCGTGGGGCCGGGACTTAAGACCGGCATACCCGTGCACTACGACGATCCGGCCGAGATCGGCCCCGACCGCATCGCCGATGCCGTGGCGGCCCGCGCCGTCTACGGCTCGCCGTGCATCGTGATTGACCTGGGCACGACGACCAATATCGAGGTCATCGACGCGCACGGTACCTTTGTCGGCGGCGTTATCGCGCCGGGGCTGGCACTCGGCGCCCGTTCGCTCTCGGCGGCGGCAGCGCGCCTACCCCAGGTTGAGCCCTCGGCGCCAACGCACGTCATCGGCCGCAACACGCGCGAGGCCATGCGTTCGGGCGTGGTTCTGGGCGAGGTGGCCCGCATCGACGGCATGCTCGACATGGTGCTCGCCGAGATGCGCGCGACCAAGGCCGCGGGGGAGGGCGACGTGCCCATCGTCATTACCGGCGACGATGCCGAGGCGCTCGCGTCGCTGGTCGGCCACAGCCTGACGGTAGACGACGCGCTGACGTTGCGAGGACTCGCCGAGCTCTACCGCATCAACCAAAAGCCCCGCCGCGTGTAAAAGTGAGGGCGCCGGTGGGACAAACGCCCCCCACCTTTCACCTGCTACAATGGGTCAAACTATTGCGATTACGGAGGTGTCTGCCATGTCGGACGATCTTCATCAAACTTCGTCAGGCAAGCGCCTGGACGTCATTAGCTGGGACGAGTTCTTTATGAGCGTGGCCATCGCCGCACAGCGCCGCAGCAAGGACCCCAACACGCAGGTGGGTGCGTGCATCGCCAGCACCAACCACCGTATCCTTTCGGTGGGCTACAACGGTACGCCCTCGGCGCTCAACGACGACTTTTTCCCGTGGGGTACGAGCGACGACCCGCTGCAGGACAAGCACAACTACGTGGTCCATGCCGAGGCCAACGCCGTGCTCAACTACCGTGGCTCGCTCAAGGACCTCGAGGGTTCCACGGTCTACGTCACGCTGTTCCCGTGCCACGACTGCGCCAAGATTTTGGCGCAGGTGGGTGTGGGCGAGGTTGTCTACCTGGACAACAAGTACGCCGACACCGACGACGGCCGCATCAGCCGCCGCATTCTCGACTCCTGCGGTATTAGCTACCGCCAGGTTATCGTCGATGTTCACATCGGTACCGAGGGGCAGGCTCAGCAGTAGCGCGTGACAATGCCAGCTGGTAACAACAGGCAGCTAAAAGATCCCCGTCCCAAATTGACTGCTCGTGAAAGTCGTGTCCGCGCGCATGGATGGCTCGTGAGCGGGTACATGGCTGTAGTAACATAGCCCCTGTCCGCGGGCGTGCCCGCGTTATTGTGAGAAAGGAGCCCCTGTGGCTGTTAACGAAGAGCTGCTTAAGAAGGTTCTTGAAGAGATTCGCCCCAACCTGCAGGCCGACGGCGGCGATATGGAGTATGTGGGTGTTGACGACGAGGGCGTCGTCAAACTGGAGCTGCAGGGTGCCTGCGCCGGCTGCCCTATGAGCGCGCTGACCCTGTCCATGGGTATCGAGCGTATCCTCAAGGAGCATGTGCCCGGCGTTACCCGTGTCGAGCAGGTTAATGCCTCCGGCGAGACCGACGACCTGTACGACGAGTACGCGCCGTTCTAAGATGCGAAAGCTGCGGACGGCATACTCCGCATAGACGTTACGCCCAAATATGCGGCTGCGAGCGCAAGGCCCGCGGCCGCATTTGTATGTAGGGAGTAGGAGGGTCGACATGCTCAACGACTTCTACCATATGCTTGATCCCGTCGCGATTTCGGCGGGGCCCATCACGATTTACTGGTATGGTCTGGCCTATGTGGTCGGCGCCCTGCTCACGGCGGTCGTCATGTACCGCACGCAGCGTCGCTGGGGCTTTAACATCACGATTGACGACCTGACGAGTGTCGTGGTCGGCGTGGTCTTTGGCCTCATTATCGGTGCGCGCCTGTTCTACGTCGTCTTTTACGGCGACGGCTACTACTGGGCGCATCCGCTCGAGATCTTTGCCACCAACGAGGGCGGCATGAGCTTCCATGGCGGTTTGGTGGGCGGCATTATCGGCGGCATCATCGTGTGCCGCATGTATAAACTCGACGCATGGACTTTGGCAGACCTTGCCGTCATCGGCGCGCCGCTGGCCTTGTGCCTGGGCCGTTGTGCCAACTTTGTCAACGGTGAGCTGTGGGGCAAGCCGACCGATCTGCCCTGGGGTGTGGTCTTTGGCGGGACTGCGGGCGATATGCCGCGTCACCCCTCCCAGCTCTACGAGGCATTTCTTGAGGGCATCGTGCTCTTTTGCATTCTGCAGGTGCTCAGCCGCAAAAAGCCGCTGCTGCCTCAGGGTACGTTTATGGGCGTGTTCGTGATGGGATACGGCATCGTCCGCTTCCTCGTCGAGTTCGTGCGCGTGCCCGACGCCCAGCTTGGCTATCTGCTGGGCGGCGTCATCACGATGGGGCAGCTGCTGAGTCTTCCGCTCGTGATCGCCGGCCTGGCGCTCATCATCTTCGCGCGACACCGCAACCGTCCCCAGCGCATCTACCTCGACGCCTAACCACCACAAAGGGGGCACAGGCACCTTTGTGGTGGTTTTGCTGAGTTTGATAGGTTTCTAGAAAGGCTTTCGGACTGTGAAGGATTCCGATCTCTCCACAACGGCTGCGCGCGACGCTGCCCGCATCGTCTGGTTTAAGCGCTACCCCGCCAAGCAGACGCTCATCGCATTTCTGCTCGCGCTGTTGGCGACCACGGCGTTTTCCATCGATCCCGCCCCGGTGTCGAGCAACGCAGTCTTGGCGATTGACCCCAAAGCCTCGGGCATGCTGTACGTGTGCTACGAGGTGCTCCTCTCGTTTGCCGGCCATACCGACGCGGTCATGCTGCTTGCGCTTGCCTGCCTGCTCACGCTGCCGTTTCGCTACGTGTTCTTTGGCCGTGGCGACACCTGGCGCCCATCGATTATTCTGCCGTCGCTGTTTTTCGCCATCTGCATGGTGTTCGGCCGCAGCTACGACCTTATCGACTCGGCCGAGATTGTTCTTGGCGACAAGGCCCGCATCATCTGCGCCTGGATTGGCGGCGCGGGCTGGATGCTCCTAGCGATCGTGGCTTTCTATCTGGCTTTTGAGTGCCTGGATTGGCTGAGCTCTCGGCGCATTCCGTTTTCCGAAGCGCACTTTGGCCGCGTATGGCGTGTGGCTCACGCCGTGCTCTCGGTCCATCCCTTTGCCGGGCCCTTCCTGGTGCTTATGATCGCCTGGGCGCCCACGCTCATCGCCTCGCTGCCCGGCCTCTTTATGGGAGATACGGGCGCGCAGATCCGCCAATGGTTCAACTACCCCAACGGCACAAGCGATTACCTACGCCTGCTTAACCCCAGCGTGCTGCTCAACGGCCATCATCCGGTGGTGCACACGGCCATCATCGGCTCGTGTGTGCAACTTGGACTTTCGCTATTCAACAGCGCCAATGCGGGACTTGCCATCTACACCTGTGCCCAATTTGTCATCACGGCCGCCTGCATGGCCTATTCCATATCGTCGCTGCGCAAGCTGGGCGTGAGCCTGCCGGTCCGCGGCGTCATCTTGCTGTTCTTTGCGTTTATGCCGATGTTCTCAAACTACGCGGCGCTGCTGACCAAAGACGTACTTTTCGCCGACGCGTTTTTGGTGCTGTTGGTGCAGACCGTGAAGCTCGTGGCCTGCGGCCTGCCCCGTCGCGATGCCAATGCCGAGCGTGCGGGCGAACAGAGGCCCGTGCTCTTTGCGCGCCACGACTGGCTGCTGCTCGCTCTGGGCGCCATGGGTTCCACGTTTCTGCGCAACGGCGGCCTGGTGTTTCCCCTGGCGGCATGCGTAATCGCGGCGGCGTTTTGCGCATGGGACGCGCATGCGGCTCGTCGCGCAGCCAAGCAGGCTGGTGCTGCGCCTTCGGGCGCCATCCCGCGTTTCCGCTGGGTGGGAGTTCTTGCTGTGCTTGCACTCTGCCTTGCCTCCAATATGTACTTCACCAAGGTCTTTATGCCGGCGCACGACATCACGCCTGGTTCCAAGCGTGAAATCCTCTCGATTCCGTTCCAGCAGACGGCTCGTTTCGTCCAAAAGCACGACGGCCTCAACTCGGGCGTCAACCCCACGGTTAAGGAGGACGGCACCATCGTGGAGGCTCCTTGCGACGGCTTGGTGACCGACGAAGAGCGTGCCGTGATCGACCGTGTGCTCAAGTACGAGAATCTGGGCCGCCGTTACAACCCCGACAAGTCCGACGCCGTCAAAAATTGCTTTAACGAGTACGCCTCGCAGGAAGACATCAAGGCCTATTTTGAGGTGTGGGCCCAGATGTTCAAAAAGGATCCCGAGTGCTATATCTCGGCGCTCATCAATAACTACTACGGCTACTTTTATCCGAGTGCCCGCGATGCGTGGGTCTACAGCACGTCGCGCAGTGCCGAGATTATGGTACGCCCCGATAATCTCAAGTACTTCGACTTCCATCCGGTCGATAGCAAGGTTGTGCGCTGGTGCGACCACCTGATCAACCTGTATCGCGTGGCAGTACAACGCATCCCGTTTATCTCGCTCACCATGAGCTCGGCCACCTATGTGTGGATCATGATCGCTGTGGTGGTCTACCTGCTGCGTCGTCATTCATGGCGTGCGCTGGCAATCTGGGTGCCGCTGTTGGGCGTGCTCGCCGTGTGCCTGATTGGCCCGTGCAACGGCTCGACTTACATGCGCTACCTGTATCCGGTCATCGCCTGCATGCCCTTCGCCATCGGCGCCACCGTCACCCGTAGCGACTTCCTCTGGTCCTAACTTGGTGCATTGGGGTCAGGTTTCTTTGCACCAAAGGGGCCATCATCACGACGCCTTCATTTTGGGGTTTATCTCGCAGGCCAGTAGGTATATCATAACGACGTTTGTTTATATTGCCCGAGCATCTGCGCTGGGCTTTAGGTCGAAACCGATAGGAGACACGTATGTCCGGACACTCTAAGTGGGCCACAACCAAGCATCGTAAGGGCGCGCAGGACGCCAAGCGTTCCGCCCTCTTCTCCAAGCTCAGCCGCAACATCACCGTTGCTGCCCGTCTCGGCGGTGACCCGCTGCCCGAGAACAACGCCAGCCTCGCCGCTGCCGTTGCCAAGGCCAAGGCTCAGTCCATGCCTAAGGACAAGATCAAGTCCGCTATCGACAAGGCTTTTGGTTCGGGTGCCGATGCTGCCGTCTACGAGAACATTGTGTACGAGGGCTACGGTCCCGCCGGTGTCGCCGTCTACGTCGACTGCCTGACCGACAACCGCAACCGTACCGCCGCCGATGTCCGTTCCGCTTTCTCCCACGCTGGTGGCAACCTGGGCACTTCCGGCTCTGTCGCCTTCCAGTTTGAGCGCAAGGGCCAGATCGTCGTTGCCAAGGAGATCCTGGACGAGAACGCCAAGAAGGAGACCATGATCGCCAACGGTGCTGCCGGTGACGAGGATGAGTTCATGATGGCCATCGCCGAGGCCGGTGGCGAAGACTACGAGGACGCCGGCGAGGAGTGGATCGTCTGGACTACTGCCAACGAGGTCATGGCTGTCTCCAAGGCGCTCGAGGAGCAGGGCGTCCAGGTCAAGGGCTCCGAGACCACCATGGTCCCGACCACCCCGACCGAGGTCTCCGGCGCCGACGCCAAGAAGGTTCAGCGCCTCATCGACCGTCTTGAGGAGCTCGACGACGTCCAGGACGTCTACAGCACCATGGACATGACCGACGAGGTCATCGCTGCCCTCGAGGAGGAGTAGCGCCAGCACGGATTGAGCCGTGCATATCTGGGCATAATGAAGCGAGCATGCAAGCCTCGTGGAATAGATGAGCCGGATCCGCGTGCGTAGAGCACCGGACCCGGCTCTTTTATAATGATGCGAACCGTTTTGCATTTCGAGAGCCGAGATTTGAAGGGAGCGCCGCGTGCGCGTACTCAAACGAGCCCTAGCGATCGTGTATCTTGCCGCCACCATCGTGGCGCTGGGTACGCTTGTCTGCCAGTTTTGGGGGCCGTATACGTATCGCTTTATGCTGCTGATGCGCGACCCCATGCCGCGCATCGTCGTGACGGTGTGCGCCGGCGTCGTGGCGATCGGCGTACTGCTGAGCTTTTTCCGCCTGATGTTCGCCCGTCGCGAACCGTCCTGCGTGCATCCGGCGGGGGAGCGCAATATCGAGGTTACCCTTGCGGCGCTTTCTTCGTGCGCCAGGGCTGCTGCCGAGCGTGACGACCGCGTGATGGTCGAGCATGTCGAGGCTCGCGTCCAAGGCCCCGACGATTCGCACGTCCGTTTTAAGGTCGAGGCTATCGCGCTTGACGATAAGGACGTGGCATCTCTGGCTACCGCGATGCAGCAGCGCATCGAAGAAGCCTGCGATACCATGCTCGGCGTGCCGGGTACGACCGCGCGCGTCCGTTTTTTGCCGTCCAAGACTACCGTCCAGACCGTGGAGGTTTCCGGTGATTGATACCAATCAAGATAAGACCGCTCGTACGCCGCGCCTGACGATTGACCAGAGCGCCACGTCGGCGAGCGAACCTGTTGATTCCAAAGCAGAGGCAACCGAGTTACAAGACGCGGCAGCCGCGGATTTTGACGAGGCTATGGGTCTCATCAAGGGTACGGGCGCTGCCATCTGGAGCTATGCTGTGCGTCATCCCAACACCACGCTCGGCGCCGTCGCCGGCTTTATCCTCGCCGTGTTGGTGCTCACGTTGGGCCTGTGGGACACGCTCGTCATTGCATTCTTCGTGCTGATCGGCGCTGTGATCGGCCAAATTCGCGACGGCGAGAACGGGATCGTCAACTTCTTCGGCCGTCTGTTTAGCGGCCGCTAATATGTATTCGACTGTCGCATCCGCGGCAGGCATAAGGAGGAACCATGGCTTTTAATACGAAGGTCGATGTAGCCGATACCGAGCTCGAGGAGAACGAGGCGGTCGTCGCCGAAGCTGAGGATGTGACGCTCGAGGATGAGGCTCTCGTCGAGGCCGAGTCCGATACGGATGAGGACGACGAGGAAGCAGACGAGTCCGAGGACTCGCTGACCTATTCCAACGGCGTGATCGAGAAGATCGTTGCCATGGCCACTCGCGAGGTTCCGCACGTTCTGGGCATGAAGGGTAACCTCATGCACTTTGTGCAGGAGCAGTTTGGTGCCGAGAATCTGACCAAGGGCGTGACGGTCGAGGTCACCGATGACAATCGCGTGGTCGTCAACATCTCCGTCATCATCGAGTACGGCGCCTATGCGCCCGCGATCTTCGATGATGTTAAGGCACGTGTCACCGAGCGCCTTGCCGCGATGACCGGCCTTGAGGTGGCGGGCGTCAACCTGCGCATCGAGGATGTCATCACCCCCGAGGAGTACGAGCACCGCACCAGCCAGCACGAATAACCTTCCAAAAAGGGACAGGTTTGTTTTGCCAAAAAGGGACAGGTTTATTTTGGCAGGTTTTATCTGCGAAAACGTCAAACGGCCGGTCGCACGGATGTATGTGTGGCCGGCCGTTATTTGTATGCCCCCGATGTAGGCATACCGCTCGTCTAACTAGGGGTTGCAATCGTCGCGTTCCGCGTTACCCTAATGGGCACATTGTTTCCAAATTGTTAACGAGGGGTTGCCGTAATGGCTGACGAGCACGAAACAGAAAGCCAGGCATGGGCGATTGAGGCTGCCGCGGCAGAGGCGGCATCGCGTGCTGCCGAGGAGGTGCATCGTCCTCCCGTGGTGCCGATGGAGCGCGTGGTCGATCGCACCGATATCGAGCGCGGCGAGCGTGCCGGCCAAAAGCGCAGCCAGGAGCCGGGCTTCCCGCGCTTTTTCGCCGAGCTCAATCTGGGCCTGATTCTTACGGCCTTTGCCATCGTTGCGTTTAAAACCCCTAATCACTTTGCTTTTGGCGGCACCTCGGGCGTCTCGGTTATTCTTTCCACGTTGTTCCCGACCCTGCCTGTCGGCGTCTTTATGTGGATTATCAACGCGTTTCTCGTCGTTTTGGGCTTTATCTTTTTGGAGCGCAAGGCAATCCTGTGGAGCGTCTTCGCCTCGTTTGCACTGTCCGCCTATGTTTCGCTGTTTGAGCTCTTTATCCCGACCGATGTCTCGATGACAGGCGATATGTGGCTCGACCTGTGCTTTGCCGTGATTCTGCCGGCGCTCGGCAGTGCCATTGTCTTTGACATTGGCGCCTCGACGGGCGGCACGGACATCCTCGCCATGATCCTCAAACGCCGCACCACACTCGAGATTGGTCGCGCGCTGTTGCTGGTCGATATCGGCATCGTGACCATCGCGGCCTTTTTGTATGGCCCGCGTATCGGTCTGTATTGCGTGCTTGGCCTGTTTGCCAAGACGCTTGTGGTCGACAAGGCCATCGAGAGCATTCACCTTCGTAAGGTCTGCACGGTCATTTGTTCCGAGCCCCTTAAGGTCGAGGAGTTTATCGTCAAGCATCTCAACCGCACGGCGACCATCAGCCGCGGCTACGGTGCCTTCTCGGGCAAGTGCGTGACGGTGATCATGAGCGTGCTGAGCCGTCGCGAGGCCGTGCAACTGCGCCGCTATGCGCGCGAAGTCGATCCGGGTGCCTTTATCACGATCGTCGACAGCTCCGAGATCGTTGGCAAGGGCTTCCGCGGCACGAACTAGCGCGGACGTACCCTTCGAATCATTGAATAAAGCCGTCTACGTTGCAAATCGGCCATCTTGGAGTATTTGTCCCCACATTGGGCGATAATGTTGCCAAAGACATCGTTTGCGATCCAGGTGATTCGCTCTAGATACGAAGGGATGATTTCGATGTTCTGTTCGCAGTGTGGCGCCCCCATGGGCGATAACGACAAGTTCTGCGGCGTGTGCGGTGCCCCCAATGCCGGCGCTGCAGCCTCCGCCCCTCAGGGTCAGCCTCAGCCTCAGCAGTTTGTTCCGCAACCGCCCGTGGCGAATGCGCCAAAGGGCTGCACGGCTCAGGCGTTCCAAGATATGACAAAGACTCCGGGCGTGCTTCAGCGTGTATGCCAAATCGCGTTTTTGCCGGCGCTGATTTGCGTTGTGTCGGTGCTCGTGTTGTTTATTCCCGTTATTGGCGGCATTGCGGCTGCCATCGGCTTTTTGGCAGCTTGCATTGCGAGCGTGTGCGGTTCCGGCTTTGGTATTGAGTGGGGACGTGATCTTTCGCTCAAGGTCGATGACGGCATGGACCGTCCACTCATGCGCTCCACGTCGTTTGGTCTCGGAGTCTTTTCGAGCGTCATCTCGGTGGTGCTCGAGGTTATCGCTGCCATTCCCGTTATCGGTGTAGTGCTTTCGCTGGTGGAGGGCGTGGTAATTGGCGCCGCGGGCTCGTATTCTTATTACGGCTCCTATGCACTCGAGGCAGCGCTGTTCGGTTCGCTCGGCCTGCTTGTCCTGGCTCTGATTGCCTCGGCGATTCTGGGTGTCTTCTTTAAGATGTTCGCCGACATCGCCGTGATGCACTTTGCGGTGACCGGTCGCGTCGAGAGCGCGTTTTCGCTCGATAAGGTTTGGGCGGCCTTTAAGCACAACAAGACCAAGCTGTTCTGTGCTTCGTTCCTTCCCGAGTTTTTGACGGGCCTGGTTTCCAACGCCATTACGTGGATCTTGACAGCTGTCTTTGGTGCCATCGCCGGAATTGGCGCGTACGGCTATTACTATCGCCCCACGGGTATCGAGGCGATTGTTACCGCCGGTGGTGTCACGCTCGTATTGTTCCTGGTGCTGATTGCATTCGTCACGGTGTTCCTTACGGTCTTTGGCAAGATGCTCAAGCACCGTGCCGTTGGCTACTGGGCCGCGCGCCATGCCAGCGGGTGGGCCGATGAGGATACCGATGATGTCCTGACGTTTGTGCTCCCGGGTGAGAAGAAGCCTGCTCCTGCGGGGTTCAATCCCACGGCCGCCACTGGCGCTGCACCTGCCCCGGCACCCGCGCCGGCGCCTGCTCCGGCACCTGCCCCTGCGCCCGAGGCGACGCCTGCGGAACCCGATTGGAATGCCGTTGCCACGCCGGCGGATGAGCCGGGCGATGATCCTGCTGCCGAAAACAATCAAACCGAATAGCCGGTCGAGGCGCCCTGGGCAACTGAGCCCGGGGTGCCTTTTTCTACTGCGAAAGCAAGAAAATGCCTGGGAAAACGGTTGCAGCAAAATTTCTCGGAAATTGGTCAATGTTGCGCAACAACGTCGCGGCTATTGTTGAGAACGTAGACGTGTAAGGTTTGAAGGCGTGCGACGCCTTAGGAAAAGGAGAGGCTCATGTTCTGTCCCACTTGTGGTTCTCCCATTTCGGATGATGCCAAATTCTGCCCTGT
>CABPDL010000049.1:0-13466 GCA_902406375.1 uncultured Collinsella sp. | reverse complement strand
CCCGCCGTTCGTCAGAACGGCGGAACCTAAGGGCGCAGCGTCGGCCGGTCCGCCGTTCGTTAGAACGGCGGAACCTCTAGAGCAAGGTGACGCTAAAGCTGCGGACGTCTGTCTCGCCCGGCGCCAGCGTGATGGTGTTGACCTTGTGCTCAAAGACGTCGTCCTCGGTGTCCATGGTGGTGTGGCCGGTCCAGGGCTCGAGCGCCACAAACGGGGCGTCGTTGGCGGCAGACCACACGCCGATGTACTTAAAGCCCTCAAAGTCGATCTTGACGCCGTGGCCCGACTTGCGACCGCGCAGCGTGAGCGTGGAGCCCGGGGTATCGGTGAACATGATGGCGTCGTTATCGAAGCTGCGGTGCGTGATGGGCAGCACGTCCGAGTTATCGGGCGCCTTGTAGCTACCCTCGAACGTCATAAGGCCATCGGGCGTGATGACGGGGGCCTCGTTAGTCCAAGCCTCGGTAAACGCCAGCTCGTAATCCTCGAACGTCTCATCCTCAGCACCGGGGGCGGGCACGTTAAATGCGGGGTGGCCGCCCACCGAGAACGGCAGGTCCACGTCGCCGGTGTTGGTGACGGCAAAAGTCTGGGTAAGCGTGGCGTCGCCGGTCAGGGCATAGGTCATGTTGAGCTTAAAGTGGAAGGGGAAAGCCTTGAGCGACTCGGGCGTGTCGGTGATCTCGTAGGTGACGGACGAGCCGTCCTCGGAGACCTCGACCAGCTTGTGCTCGACGATGCGCGCGAGTCCGTGACGCGCCATCTCGCAGGTGCCGGCCGCAGACGTCGCCGTGTTGTTGCGCAACGAGCCCACAATGGGGAACAGAATGGGCGCGTGCTTGCCCCAAAAGGCCGGGTCGCCCTGCCACAGATACTCGTTGCCGTTGAGGGCAAGGCTCGTGAGCTGGGCGCCCATGGAATCGATGGCCGCGGTAAGGCCGCCGCGCTTGATGGTGGTGACGGTGGACATGCTACTTCCTCCAAAAGTAAACAACAGTGTCGAGGGCTATTGTCCCACTCTTGGCGGCGGGGTTGAGCGTCAGGCGCAGTTATTGAGCAATAGCGCAAAGGTCAAACCCGCCCTGTGGCGTGCTATCGACCGTATCGGGCGCCTGTGAATTAAAGCTCACCGGAACCATGCGCTTTGAGGCGCGGTAACGCGTGCCGTCGGTGGCGACGGGCGGCTCATCGACCGTGAGCTCGTAGTCGCCGGGCTTGAGCTCGATACCGTCACCTTCGGAATTGACGTATTGATACTCGTCGATTGCTTGTCCCTTGAGCGTGCGGCCCACGATATGGATGAGCATCTGGCTGTCGCCGCGGGCGGTGTCCCATGTCGCACCGTCCTTAACCTCGACCGACACATGCACCGAGCGCGTGCGGCTGAGCGATTGCTCGACAGACATCTCGACCTTGGCGGCGTCTTGGCGCTGTTGTTCAACATGGCTCCAGACGTTTCCAATTACCGAGCATGCGATAACGCCGGCCATAAAGGCGATAAGGATGGGGCCGAGCGGCGAGCGACGTCCTGCATCTTCCTCGCGAGACAGATTGGGGCGACGTGTGGGCGCGGGCGCCTGAGCACCCTGCGAGGGCACGTCGAGAATGCTGAAGGATGCCGTGCTATCGGGGTCGATGGTGTGGCGCGGCTGCGGGGTCTTTGCCGGCGAGATGGACATGTCGGCTGGCTCGCCGAGCGTGGCCGTAGCATCGGCCTTTGCCTCGTCGGCCTCGGCCTGGGCCCAGGCCTGTTCAAAAGTTAGGAGTTCGGCGGCATCGGAGGCGGCTTCAGGCTCGGCACCGGCATCGTTGCCGGTCTCGTCCTCGTCGCTCGACACGTCACACGGCGCGGGCTCGTCCCACTCTTCGTCCGGAGCCTCGCCCTCGCTATACCACCACTCAAAGGTATCGATATCCATACGGGGCGCCCCCTTGGCCTCGCAAATAAACACTTGCTAGCCTTATACCCCCAGATGGCACAGGAGCTCGCACGGAATGTGACAAAGGGACTGTCCCTTTGTCACATTTTGCGTTTAGCCGTGGGCGATCTTGTTTCTCAGCAAGAAGTCGACCGCCCCTACGATTCTGATGCCGTCGATGTCTGTTGGATGCTCACCATCCCTGACGATCAGGATCTTCTCGTACGAATCAGGGATTTTTCCCAGCGTGTTTAGTTTGAGCGGTCGCAGCTCGCGCTCTCTGGTCGCCTCGGCATCGATCCGTTCGGTAACCTGGATATATTTACGGTCCGATCCCTCGCCGATTGCGACAAAGTCGATTTCCCCCGCGCGCAGATGGCCGCAAAACACTTCGTATCCTTCAAAGACAAGCTGGTTGTAGATAACGTTCTCGAGCATCCTTCCGCTATCGCTGCCTCTATATCCGTCAAGATAGCTGCGGATTCCCGTGTCGGCTATGTAATATTTACCGCCTGTCTTGAGAAGCTCCCGCCCCTTGACGTCATACCTTTTTACCTTGGTAAACAGGTACGTCTCTTCCAGAGCGTCAATATACGCCGACACCGTCGATGCGTTGGTCTTACCGCCTGCCGATTCGTTGAGCGTCCCTACGATTTTGTTGACCGAGGTTTGATTGGAAATGTTGTCTGCCAGATACGCACAGAGCCGCTCGAGAACGTCGCGCTTGGTGATAGCTCCGCGACCTCTACGCGTCGCGCGCAATAGGATATCGCGCGCGACAATCGTCTGATAGAGGCTGCGGATGTAGTCACGGCACGCCTCGCGTCTCGGCTCGTCATGAGCCAGAAACGGCATGCCGCCATAGGTTATGTACTGCTCGAGCACGGTGTTTGAATTAAGGCGATCGCCCGTCTTGGAAACGAGCTCGGCCCTCTCGCCAAGCCCTTCGGCGACGGCCGCATCAATCGAGCGAAAATCAAGATACTCGCCAAACGTGAGCGGCTGCATCTTGACCTCGATATACCGGCCCGAGATAAGCGTTGCAAGCTCGCTCGATAGCAAAAAGGCATTGGAGCCCGTGACATAGATATCGCACGGCAAATCGATTCGGAGCGAGTTAACCGCCTTTTCCCAGCCCTCGACATTCTGGAGCTCGTCAAAGAACAGATAGGGGCGATCGACACCGTTGATGCGCTCCCGAACCATGCGATAAAACGTCAGGTAATCTGTAATCCCCGTGTACTCTAGAGATTCCATCTTAAAGGTCAGCAAACGCTCTGCCGGCACCCCCTGTTGCGCCAGGTGCTCCCTCATCATGTCCAATAACGTGGATTTGCCGCAACGGCGTATGCCCGTCACGATTTTGATGAGGTCGGTATCCTGAAAAGCAATGAGTCGATCAAGATAGCGGCTTCGGCGAACGATGTTCATAGGGTCTCCCTAGCGCCCGGCCAGACGTAACATCTTATAAACTTGCATTATCTGCAAGTTTATAAGATGTTATCTTAGAAACTTGCAGATTTTGCAAGTTTCTAAGAAATGGGCGTGGCTGTGACAAAGGGACTGTCCCTTTGTCACATTGCGAGGGTGACGGGGATTTGGATGCAGCAGAAGTCCTCTTGGTGGGACTCGTCGTAGCTCGTGGTATCGAGGTAGCAAAAGTCGAAGGCGTTGCCGATGGGCTGGAGCGCGTGCTCGTCCATGCAGGCAACGATGGCGCGGATGCCCTCGGGCTCGTACGGCATACCCCAGCGGCTCATGCACAGATACGTGCCCTCGGGCAGCACTTCGATGCCGATCTCTGCCAGCTCGGCGGGATCGCTCGGCAGCAGTTCCTCGGCACCGCGCGGCAGTACGGCAAAGGAGCCGGCGCCGGCGATAGGGTCGTCGGAATGCAGTGCCTCGCGACGCAGCATGGCGCCCCAACCGCGCATGGGGCGCGTGCCCGTCAACGTACGCATGCGCAGAATCGCCCGCATGAGCGTGGGGTGAAGCATCGAGCGGCCGCGCTCGATATCGCCCGGAAACTCCTCAAAGACCACGTAGCGGCGCTCAAACTGTTTGAGCTCCGGCTTGCCCTCGCGCTCGCGCCAGTAAACCGCCTCGTCGTAAAAGCTCAGACGCTCCTGCACACTCGCGCGCTCGGCTTTGAGCCCGGCAATCTGTTCATCGAGCGCCTGCACCCGCGAGCGCAGGTGATCGGTCATCTCGCCAATGTCGAACGTCGAGGTCAGGCGGTCAATCTCGTCGAGTTCGAGCCCCAGGTCGCGCAGCATGCAGATCAGACGCATGAGCGGGATCTGCGTGGGCGAATAGAAACGGTAGCCTTTTTCGTTAACCACGGCGGGCTTAAACAGGCCGATCTTGTCGTAATAGATGAGCGTTTGACGCGAAACATTGAACAAGCTCGCCATCTCGCTGATCGCATACATGCCCGTCTGCATAGGTCCTCCCGACACACCAAAGCCCGCCGCCCACAGGGGCAGCGGGCTCAAACACTCCTCGTATCCTACCCTAAAGACGCCTATGACCAGCGCTTATAGTTTTCACATGACACGCCGACGGCCTCGAGCGCCTTGGCGGCGATGTGATGCACCGCGTCGTCGAGCGTGGCGGGGCCGTTGTAAAACGTGAGCACGGGCGGCATGAGCATGACGCCCGGCACGCGCGCCAGGCGCGCCATGTTGTCGACGTGAATGGCGCTGAAGGGCGTCTCGCGCACCATGAGCACCAGGCGGCGCTGCTCTTTCATCTGCACGTCGGCCGCACGCAGCAACAGGTTTTCGCTGTAGCCGCTCGCGATGCCGGCGAGCGTCTTCATGGAGCAGGGCGCCACGATCATGCCGTCGACCGGATAGGTACCGCTTGCGATGGCGGCGCCGATGTTCTTGTTGTCGTAGACCACATCGGCGTGCGCGGCAAACTCGTCGAGCGTCATGCCGAGCTCCTGCTCGATGGTAATCTCTCCCCCGCGCGTGACGACAAGTGCCGACTCGGCACCGGCCTGGCGCAGGCATTTGAGGCACTCAAGACCCAGCGCGGCACCGCTGGCGCCAGACACGCCAACGACAATGCGGCGGGGACGGACAGAAGACTCAGGCATGACAACTCCTTACTTAGTTACTTGGTAGGGCTACGTACTAGAAAGCGAGCTCTGCTGCCCACTTGTCCTTGTCGATCTCCATGAACTGCGAGCGGATGAAGTTCTTCTTAAGGTTGAACGGGACCGTGCAGTCGAAGATGGCCTTGCAGGCGATGCCGTGCTCGCGGATCGTGGGGTCGAACGCAGGGTCGTTGGACGGATCGAGTACGTGGCAGTGGCAGCCGGGGATGGTGATGAGGTCCACGTCGGCCTGGAAGCGCGTGGTCATGGCCCACATCACGTCGCTCATATCGAAGATGTCGACGTCCTCGTCAACAAGGATGACGTGCTTGAGCTCGGAGAATGCCGAGAAGGCGAGCATGGCGGCGTTGCGCTGACGGCCCTCGTCATTTTTGCTCGACTTCTTGAACTGCATGATGGCAACGAACTTGCCGCCGCCGCAGGGGGCGGCGTGAACGTTGAGCAGGCGGCCCGGGATAGCGGTCTCGACCATCTTGTAGATGGAAGCCTCGGTGGGGATGCCCGCCATGGAAACGTGCTCGTGCGAAGGACCGATGCAGCTCTCCATGATGGGATTGACGCGCGTGGTGACGGCGGTGATCTTGATCACCGGGCAGACCTTGGCGCCGCCGGTGTAGCCGGGGAACTCGGGCATGGCGTAGCCGTGGCCGTTGACATCCTCGTTGATGGTCTCGTCGTGCATGAGATAGCCCTCGAGCACGTACTCGGCATTGGCAATGCACTTCTGCGGAACGGTGACGCAGTCGGCAAGCTCGACGGCGTGGCCGCGCAGGGCGCCGGCGATCTGCAGCTCGTTGAAGCCGAGCGGCGTGGTGGGAGCCTCAAAACCGCAGCACATGTACACGGCGGGGTCCAAACCGATGGAGATGGAGATGGGCATGTCTTCGCCGCGCTGGCAGTACTCGTCAAAGAACGCGCCCAGGTGACGGCTGCCGGGGGTAATCCACATGGCAAGCTTGTCCTTGTCGACGCAGGAGAAGCGGTGGATGGTCACGTCGGACTGGGAGCCGTCGGGGCTCGTGCCGTAGGCGAGGCCCATGGTGATGTAGGGGCCGCCGTCGACGGGGGTGTTGGTGGGAGCGGGAACGATCTTGCGCAGGTCAAAGCCCTCGTCGGTCGCCTTGTACACGACCTCCTGGCAGTCGACATGCTTGCCCTCGGCGATCTGCTCGGGCGCGATCAGGTTCTCGAAGCGCTTACCGATCTCGAGGCCCAGGTGCTCCTCGTCCAGGTCGAGCAGGGCGGCAACGCGCTTGCGGCTGGCAAGCATGCCGATGCAGACCTTGGCATCGTCAAAGCCCTTGACGTTGTTGAAGACCATCGCCGGACCCTCTTTGGTCGGACGCATAACGGTGCCGCCGGCACCGACGTGGCGATAGACGCCCGAGACCTCGGCATCGGGATCGACCTGGGTGTCGGTCTCGAGCAGCTGGCCCGGCATCTCGCGCAAAAAGTCGAGCGCGGAGCGCAGGTCGTGGATCTGGGAAGCATCGGTAGTGGACATAGCGTGCTCCTTTCGGAAGAGTGCCCGGCGGCGGGAGTGCCGCCGGGCTGGGGAACGTAGTGGGGCCACGGCGCTCATGGATGGGGCGCTCGGGCACTCGCAGTTCAAGCACTCGGCTAATTACAGCCAAGCACTCGACCGCTTACATCAGGCCAAAGAGGTGGAACCAGGCGGCCTCGACCAGCACGACGATAAAGACGACCGCAGTGAGGGGAATGCCCATGCGCATGGCCTCTTTGGAGGTGTAGCCGCCGGCGTCCTTGCCCTCGCCGATAAGGATCGGCAGGTTATGGAACGGTAGGATGTAGTGGATGTTGATGGACGTGAAGACGATGAGCGCCACGGCGAGCGGGCTCACGCTGGAGCCGGCCGCGAAGCTGATGAACGCCGGCACGCACACGCCGAGCACGGCCATGACCGAACCCATGAACATGTGGATGATCATGGAGAGCGCGGCGACAAGCAGGGCGAACAGGAAGATGTTCTCGGGCACGGAGCTGGGAAGCACAACGTCGGCGATCCAGGCGTTCATGCCGGTGGCACCGCCCACGGAGCCCACGGCCATGGCGGCCGTCAGGAACATGAGGGACTTGATGTCGACGGCGTTCCAGCTGGCGGGCGTGAGGACCTCGCCGATGATGGGCATGGCGAGCGCGACGCCAATGGCCAGGGTGACCCAGCCGATATAGTCGCCCGAGACGGTGAGCCACAGCGCGATGGCGATGACAAGCCACACGATGGTGCGGATCTCCTTGACGGAGAGCTTGCCGAGCGCAGCCTGCTTGGCCACGATCTGCTCGCGATCGTAGACGAGTTCCTTGCTGGGCTTAAAGAGGAAGAGGCCCAGGAACAGGGTGCACAGCAGCGCGACCAGCATAGGCACGCTCATGTACAAGAACCAGTCGACAAAGGACGGGCTCATGCCGCCGGCCTCGGCGCTGTACTGCGCAACGAGCGGGTTGAGTGTGGAGTCGCCCGTCAGGAAGAACATGGAGCCCGGGGCAGCAGCGGCAAACACGAGGAAGCCGAGCTTACCCTTGTCGTCGTCACCGTAGCCGGCAGACTCGGCGATGACCGAGACGACGGCGAGGATGAGGAAGGCGCGGGGGAACGGATGCGGGATCAGCAGCGACAGCACAAAGGTGAGCGCGAAGATTGAGATGATGAGCGACTTGGCATCGCGCACGAACTTGAGCATAAACGCATAGGCGATGCGCTCGCCCAGGCCCGACTCCTTGACCGCGCTGGCGATGAGGTAGGCGCCGATGACGAGCCACATGGTGGCTTTGGTCCACGAGCTAAACGTGGAGGCGACCGTCGCCGAGATGCTCGCGGCACCCGTGTCGTCCACGCACACCTTGAACAGAACGAGCAGCGCGCAATAGAGCAGGCCCACAAAGCCCGGCTGTGCCACGCCACACGCCCAGAACACCACCGTGGCGAGCGTCAACGCCAGACAGGTCTGACCGCCGACCGTAAGCTCGACCGTCGAGCTCAGCTCCGCCAAAGGAAGAAACTTCACCAGCAAAAAGACAACGATACCCAGCACAAAGCCAATTTCGCGCTTGGTGATCTTAAACGCCTTCTTTTCCGCTTCCATCTCCCCACCTTTCTTGTTGGGGGCACTCCGGATTCGCGGCCACGTTGCCACTTAAAAAGGGGCGCCCGTTATCGGACACCCCTTACGTTGCGCTGTGTTGTGGCAATACAGTCAAGCGGGATTTTTGGATGAGAAGCGATCCTCTGGACAAAAAGCGTCACAACATTCGACGCTTTTCCTCGTTTTCGAGATTTTCATCAAATGTTGTGACGGTTTGGATGTGGCAAAGGGACTGTCTTTTTTCACATAGCGAGGGCTGCGCGGATGGAGGGGACCTCCAGAGCCTCGCGGAGCCAGGGGGCCAGCTGCTCGGGGTGACCCTGCAGGTAGCCTTTAAGCTCGGACGGGGCCACGCGGCGCACTTCCGAGATCTCCTCTTGGTTGATATGCAGCTCGCCCGGCTCAACATGGGCAAGGTAGACCTCGCACCATTCGCACTCGCAGCGGCCGTCGCCGTGGTCCTCGCGGTACACCACGTGTCCGAGGTGCTTGAGCTGATCGGGCTCGCGCGTGATGCCAAGCTCTTCGTTGATGCGACGTGCCGTGGCGGCCGCGACGTCTTCCCCGGGGAGCGGATGGCCGGCACAGCTATCGGCCAGCACCCCGCCCCACAGGCGTTTGAGCGGACTGCGACGACAGAGCAGCAGGCGCGCGTCTTCGCCCTGGCCCTCGACCAGAAGCGTCAGAAATGCCTGATGCAGGATTCCCTCGCCGGTATGGGCCTCGATGCGGTCGACGGGGCCAAGCGCCTCGCCGGTCGCGGCATCGACCGCCACGACCTCGGCGCCTGCGCCGCCCTCATCCCAGCCGGCGCGCAGAATGCGGGCTGCGGCCTCCTCGAGCGCGGCGATGAGTTCCTTGGTGGTATCGAGCATGCGCCGCAAGTCGTCCGCGGTCGCGTTCTCCACATGAAAACCTGTGCTTGCAACTACCGGCACACTAAAGCACGTGGCCAGCGCCGCCGCGATATCGTGCGCCGGGATCTCGTCTCGATGGCACGGAACGGCCAGGATGCTCACCGTCGCCGTACGGCCGGGCTCGGGACGCGGAATGGCCTGTGCCGTGGCGCCCAGGTGCGCAAACTCCGGCGAGCAGGCGTACACCGCCATGCCTCGCGGCGTCACCGTCAACTGGGCCTCGAGCGCAAACTTGCCCTCGCCCACTACAACCTTTGTCGTGTGCATACCCATGGGATCTCCTGTCGCCCGCAATGTACCTGAGACCATCTTCGCCTGTATTGCGACTATACAGGCAAGCGCAGCCTGCGACAAAGGAGGCAGGCACCTGACACATTCTGTTAGAGTTGCAGGGATTGAATCCCGCTTATTCATGCGACATTGGAGTGACAACCTTGACCGCCGCAACCACGCCTAAAAGTAAGTCAACCGCCGCCGCGCTCTCCCCCGCGCGCACCAGGCTCTGCCTGGCGCTGCTCGTGCTGCTGGGATTCTCGCTCGGCTGCTCCGAGTTCGTGGTCATCGGCATCGAAAGTGACTTGGCGACGGAACTCGGTATATCGCTTGCCGCTGCGGGCCAGCTCATCAGCGTTTTTGCACTGGTCTACGCCATCGCGACGCCGGTGCTTGCGCTCAGCACGGGGCGCTTCCGTCGTTACCAGCTGCTCGTGTGCTACAGCATTATCTTTGTGCTCGGCAATCTGGTCATGGCGTTGGCGCCCAACTTCCAGGTACTGTTTATCTCGCGCATTGTCCTGGGATCCGTCTCGGGCGCACTGCTCGCCGTGGGCGTGACGTACATCCCCGAGCTGCTGTCCCCGCAGCAAACTTCGCTTGCCATCTCGGTCGTGTACGGCGCGTTTTCCGTGGCGATGGTCTTTGTGACCTCGATTGGCAAGTTTGTGGCCGACACGCTCGACTGGCACGTGGCCATGTACGGTACGCTGACCTTTGCCGTTTTGATCTGCGGAGCGCTCGTGGCGTTTATGCCGCGCGCCGGACAGACCGACGAACCCGCTACCTTCCGCGAGCAGGCGGGTCTGCTACGCGAACCGAGCATCATCACCGGCATGCTCATCTTTTTGTTTGGCGTGGGATCGGTCTATGTGTTCTACGGCTACGTGACGCCTTATCTTGAGCAGGTGCTGGGCATGGGCACTGTTCAGGCGAGCACCACGCTTATGGCCTACGGCGTGTTCTGCCTGGTCTCGAACATCTTGGGCGGATGGATCGACGCGCGCTTTGGCATGAAGGCGCTGCTTGTGACGTTTGTGCTGCAAGCTGCGGCGTTACTCGGGCTGTTTGCCGTGGGCGACACCATGCCGCTCGCGCTGGTCTTTGTCTTTAGCCTAGCGCTGCTCATGTACCTGTTCTCGGTGTCATGCATCACGCACTTTATGGACGTGGCGCGCAGCCGCCATCCCAAATCGATGGTACTCGCGAGCTCGGTAGAACCCATGGCGTTTAACGTCGGCATTTCGTTTGGCACCGCAGTGGGCGGCGCCGTGGTGAGCAGCGTTGGCATTGCCTACGTTGGCGCGGTTGGTGCCGCGTTCTCGCTTGTGGCCTGGGCGCTTACGCTGGTGACGATTAAGTTGGCTCGCTGGGAGCGCAAGCGGGCGAGAGCGTAAGCGCAGATGCGATACTCGAGCTCGATGATGGCGATCGAAAGGAAACCGCATATGCAACGCGTACTGTTTATCTGTCACGGCAATATCTGCCGCTCGACGATGGCTGAGTCGGTGTTTACCGAGCTCGTGCGCCGCGCTGGGCGCGAGGCGGAGTTTGTCATCGATTCCGCAGCGACCTCAACTGAGGAGATCGGCAACCCGCCGCATCATGGCACGGTCGCCAAGCTGCGCGAAGTCGGGATTCCCGTCGTTGCGCACCGTGCCCGCCAGGTGCGTCGAGCAGAGTATGGCAACTGGGACCACATTGTCTATATGGATGCTGAGAACGCGCGTGGCCTGCGTCGCATCTTTGGCGACGACCCCGACGGCAAGATTACGCGCTTGCTCGATTGGACCGGGCGCCCCGGCGACGTGGCCGATCCCTGGTACACCGGCAATTTCGATGCCACCTACCGCGACGTGCTCGACGGCTGCACCGCTATGCTCGAGCAGCTGTAGGTTCACCTCGTGAGCCGCGTCATCGGCATACAGATCGAGCGTGGATTTTCTCCCACTTTGAGCGTTCAAGCGCGCTCTAAACGGGAGAAAATCCACGCTCATCATCTCGGGATAGCGGATGCGACAAAGGCACTGTCCCTTTGTCGCATCGGGGACTGACCCTAGACCGGCTTGACCTCCAGCTTTATCCCCTCGGCACGGGAGTCGCCCAAAACATCCGAAAGGGCCCAGGTCGCATACAGAGGCAGATAGAGAACAGTTCCGTTGCGCTCAACGTTGCCTCTCGAGAAAACAATTCCGAGCCTTACGCCATATTCGGCCGTATCAAGCACATGACCGAGCGCAGCGTGCGCGTGGTAATAGGAGCCCGATTTAACCTCGATCGGAACAGCCGTCCCATCCGGTCCGTCGACCACAAAGTCCACTTCACCGCGCTTTTTTGTCTGATAGTAGTAAAGCTGGCGATTTTGGGCAGCCAGCTGCTGGGCCACCACGTTTTCGTAAATGCCGCCCAGATTGGGTTCCTTGCTATCAAGATACGCCGCTTGGGCAACGCCAACGGGGTAGCGCGCCATCAACATGCCCGTATCCGATTGATATAGCTTGAACTGCGATGGCCGTGCCGTCTTGAGCAGGGACGATTTTGGCTCGGTTACGATATGAAATGCAAAGTTTATATGCTTGATTATCGATGAAATGCAGAGTTTTTAGAGCACAAAATCGGATGAAATGCAGAGATTTGAGATTATAGTCAAAAAAGAAGGGGCACCATCGGCGGATGTGACAAAGGGACCGCCCCTTTGTCACATCCGGCTATTCGTCGACGATCTCGGCAAGCCAAACGTTCAGCGTATCGACCTCGGGGCAGCAGAACTTTGCCGTACCAGGCTCGTTGCCGGGCACGGTTCCGCCATAGCGCAGGATATCGATATAGGGAAAGCCCACGTGACAGGCCATGGCGCACATCTTACCGCGGTCTCGGTCGAAGTCAAAAACGTCGCCCGGCTTGTGACCATGGTGGCAGCGACACGCACCCAGCTGGTCCACGCAGCTCACGCGGATACGTGGGCGCTTGCCACGCGACGCGCCGAGCGGCTTATTCTCGCCCGCAGGCTTGACGCCGCCCTCGCCAGCATTACTCATGGTCAATCACATCCAGGCAGGCCTCGATGGGAAGACCAGCCGACTTGTCCTCTTGGTCGGCATTGCGCTCGATAAGCTCAGCCACCACACGCATGGCATCGGACGTCGCGCGCTGCAGACTCCAACCTGCCATAACGCGGCCGACGAGCACCGCCGAGAACGTGTCGCCCGTGCCCGGGAAATAGACCGGAATGAGCTCAAAGGGAATCGTAAAGTACTCCCCCGCTACATGGTCGTAACCGATAACCGCGTTCGTGCCATTGACCACGGCGCTCGTAATGACCACCGACTTGGCACCCAGCTCGCGCACGGCGTCCACAAGGGCGCGGCCCTCATCGGGCGTAATTTCCTCGGCAATAGGCCTATCGGCAAGCAGGCACGCCTCGGTGTAGTTGGGCACCGCGTAGTCTGCGCACTCCAGCAGGTGCCGCATAAGGCCAATCGTGGACTCGGGCACACCGGCATAGAGCTTGCCGTTGTCGCCCATGATGGGGTCGACGAACACCTTGGTGCCCTTTTGCGCACGGCGGTGGCAAAAGTCCGAGATGATACGCGTCTCTTCCTCGGTCACGATAAAGCCGGTCGAGATGGCGTCAAACTCAAAGCCGAGCTCCTCCCAGATAGCGAGGCTTTGACGCACGTACTCGGTGGTGTCGTGGATGTAGAACTTGGGGTAGTTGAGCGTGTCGGAAACGAGCGCTGTCGGCAGGTTATGGATACGGTAGCCCATGTGCGACAGCACCGGCAGCATGGCAGAAAGCGCGACCTTGCCGTAGCCGCACATATCGTTAATCAGCAGCAGCTGAGTGTTCTTCATGAGTGTCCCCCCTTGGGTCGGGCATGGCGCGACGGCACCACAGTGCAACCAAGTGTAGCGCAGGGGACGTTGTGAGCGGAGGCGAGCGGTACGAAGGGCAAATTGTTGCGGAAAGGTTTCGGAAAATGATCCCTTTTCCTCCGTCCCCAAGGGATCACATGCACCGAAGCGGACCGTGGCGGAATCACATGTTGAGGACGGACAGCGAAAACGCTCCTAAGCGAGCAAGGTGACGTGAAAGAGGAGGGCATAGGCCTTGTGGCCATGCCCGACG
>CABPDL010000048.1:0-14922 GCA_902406375.1 uncultured Collinsella sp. | reverse complement strand
CTTCGCTTGTTGAGGCTGGGAATGAGATTGCGCTTGTTGTTACTCGTCCTGATGCTGTTCGTGGGCGTGGTAAGAAGCTGGAGCCGTCTCCTGTTAAGGCTAAGGCGCTGGAGCTGGGGTTGCCGGTCATTGAGGCGAATCGTATGACGCCTGAGGTTGTTGAGGTGCTCCAGGCTGCCCAGGCTGATATTTTCTGTGTGGCTGCCTATGGCTGCATTTTGCCCGATGAGGTGCTGCATATGGCACCGCTCGGTATTGTGAATGTTCATGCGTCCTTGCTGCCTCGTTGGCGTGGGGCTGCTCCTATTCAGCGTGCCATTCTTGCTGGTGATGAGATTGCTGGCGTTTCTATTATGCGCATTGGGCATGGCGTGGATACCGGCGCCTATTGTGCGCAGGCCTCGACCTCGGTTGCCGGTAAGCATGCTGAGGCGCTGACCATGGAGCTCGCTGAGCTCGGCGGCAAACTGCTTACCGATACGCTTCCCTCTCTTGCCGATGGCACTGCCGTGTGGACTGAACAGGATGAGGCGCTCGTTACCCATGCTGCCAAGATTTCTAAGCAGGAGATGCGCTTGGATCCGCAAATGGCGGCGCTCGATTGCGTGCGTCATGTGCTCGCTTCGTCCGATACCGCGCCTGCTCGTTGCGTGATTGCCGGCAAGACCGTGCGTGTGCTCGATGCTGCGGCGGCTGATGTGTCGCTCGGCGAGGGTCAGGTTCTCGTTAAGGCCAAGCGTGTTTACCTGGGCCTTTCTGATGGCTCGGTTGAACTGCTCGAGGTTAAGCCCGATGGCAAGCGTGCTATGACTGCTTCTGCTTGGTCTGCTGGCCTGCAGGGTGCCGATCTTATCTGGGGTGTTTTGTCATGAGCAGGCTGTCTCCCGCGCGCAAGCTTGCGCTCGATGTGCTGATGGAGGCCGATCGCCGCGGCATGTATGCACGCGACGTGCTGTCCTCTCGCGCATCGGCCAAGGCTATTGACCAGCGCGATTCCGCTTTTGCCGCCCGCTTGGCGCTGGGTGTTGCCGCCACGCAGGGTATTTTGGACGAGCTGCTCGATCAGTTTCTCGATAAGCCCAAAAAGGTTGCGCCGCGCGTTCGCATGGCGCTTCGTATTTCTGCCTTCGAGATGCTCTACCTGCATACGCCTGGCCGCGTTGCCGTAAGTCAGGGAGTTGAGCTGGTTCGCTGCGGTGCTAAGTCCGCCGCCGGTCTGGCGAACGCCGTTCTGCATAAGGTTGCGGACAACGTCGATGATTTTGCCGCCGCGGTGGATGCCGATGAGTCTGAGCGACGCTTGGTTCGCCTGTCTCGCCTGATGGGCTTGCCGCGATGGCTGTGCGCTCGCATTATGGCATCGTTTGACACGCCAGAGGGTGCGCTTAACTTTGCCGGCAATCTGGCCCCCGCGCCGCTGGCCCTGCATGAGAACGCTTTTGCTTCCAAGCCCGATCCGTATATCTCGCAGCTCGTCGCGCCTGTCTTCCCGGGCTGCCATGCCCCGGTTGATGCCCAGGTTACCGTTGCTTCGGGTGTGTTTGAGCGTGCTGCCGCGGTGGCCTCTGATCTCAACGCGCAACTTATCGCCACAGCTGCCACGCGCCCTGGTTGCTGCCTTGAGATTGGTGCCGGCCGTGGCACCAAGACCTATGTGATGATGTGCCAGGCCAAGCGTGCGGGCTATGAGCGTCAGCATACGGCGCTCGATTTGCATGATCGCAAGTGCGACCAGAATCTCGCTCGCCTGCATAAGGCAGGTATTCAGGGCGTTCGTACGGTTTCGGGTGATGCTTGCGAGCTTGATGAAGTACTGACGTCGTTTGATGCCATGCTTGGCGAGCCGGTTAAGTTCGATACGGTCTTTATCGATGCGCCGTGCTCTGGCACCGGAACCATGCGACGTCATCCCGAGATCCCGTGGCGCCTGACCGAAAAGGATGTGACGGTTGAGCTGCCCAAGCTGCAGCTGACGATGCTCAAAGAGGCTGCTGTCCGCGTGGCTGCCGGCGGCGAGCTCATCTATGCGACGTGCTCGGTCTTCGACGAGGAGAACATGCAGGTGGTGGACGCTTTCCTGAACTCTCCCGAGGGCACCGGTTTTAGCCTGGAGCCGCTCTCCGAGGCGCAGATTCTGCAACTCCCCGAGTTCGATCAGGCCAAGAAGCTCGTATCCGTACGCCAGAATGATCGAGGCCTCTTCCAAAGCGTGCCGGTAAATGCCGACTCCTACGACGGCCACTTCTGCGCCCGCCTGGTCCACAAGTAACGACGAAGTTGCGGTGAAATAGGGATTGAATAGCGGCTTCTGCCCGCCAAACAGTCCTTATTTCACCGCAACTCATAAGGAAGCCTGGGCAGCTAAAGAAACAGCCCCGCGATTGGTGTCGGTCGCGGGGCTGATTGGTTTCTAGTGGTTATGCGGGCAGTTGGCGCAGCAGCCGCTGGTGGCGCTGGTGCTTGAGCCACCGCTGCGCTGGTCGGTGTTGTAGAAGCCGCTGCCCTCAAACTTGATGCCGCTGGCCGAGAACGTCTTGGCGGCCGGAGCGCCGCAGTTGGGGCACACGACCTCGGGGGTCTCGGACATGGGATGCTCAACCTCAAACACGTTGCCGCAGCTCGAGCACTTGTAATCGTAGCGCGCCATAATACTTCCTTTTCAGCACAAAGCGGGCAGATTACTCTGCCCGCAAAAATTCAAACTACTGTAACTGTACCCTATATCGGGCGTTTTATCACGCTTCGCCCCAGAATCTATGCGTGTTGCGCAGGAGCTGTGCGGTTTTGCCCTCAGCGGCCGCAACGTCGGCCTCGTCAGCCTGCCAGGTCCAGTTGCCCGTGGCCACGCCCGGTACGTTCATTCGCGTGTCGTCGCCAAGCCCCAGCACGTCCTGCAGCGGCATCATCACCAGGGGAGCGTCGCTTGTCAGCGCGTCGCTCATCAGCTTGGCTGCCACCTCAACACCGCTCGGCTCGTCGCCGCCCGCAAAGGAGCGCGTGCACCAACCCGCGAGCGTCGACGTGTCGTGAGTCGATGTGTACAGGATCTTGCCGGGCGTAGGGTGCACGCCGCAACGAACGTCGTAATCGCTAAACTCCAGTACGTCCATACCGGGGAAGCCGCAAGTCGAAGCCATGGCGCGAACACCGGGCGTCAGATAGCCCAAGTCCTCGGCGATAAAGTTGAGCGGACCCAGCTCGTCATAGGCGGTCTGGAAAAGGTCCTTGCCCGGGCCTGCCAGCCAACGCCCGTCGGCGCAGGCCTTACCTGCGGGAATGCTAAAGTAGCTGTGGAAGCCCAGGAAGTGATCCAGGCGCACGCGGTCGTAGAGCGAGAACGCACGACGTAGGCGATCCATCCACCAGCGGTAGCCGTTCTGCTTCATGTGGTCCCAGCGGAACGTCGGGTTGCCCCACACCTGGCCCTCGGGCGCAAAGTTGTCGGGCGGCGCACCGGAGATCTCGATTGCCTTACCGGTATCGGACAGCCAGAAGTTCTCGGGTTCGCTCCACGCATCTGCCGAATCGTCGGACACGTACATAGGAATATCGCCGATGACCTCGATGCCCTTCTTGTGCGCATAGTTCATAAGCTCGCACCAAGCCAGGTCAAAGCGGTACTGCATGTACGCCTGAAGCTCGGCCTCGTCGTGGAAACGCTTGTCGTCAATCAAGTGCTCGTTGTAGCGCGCAACATCTGCCGGCCAATCGTGGCGCGATTCGCCCTCAAAGTACTTTTTGACGGCCATATAGACGCAGTACTTCTCGAGCCAATCGGCATTGCGATGTTTAAACGCAGTGTACAGCGGATCGGCATCCTCGCCGCCGTGGGCCTTCCAGGTCTCAAAGTCGGCGGCTAGCTCCTTGTGGCTTTCGGGCAGCAGGTCGATATTGCCTGCAAAGGCCGAAGGACCGGCGTAAGGGGAGCGAAAGAAGTCCGTCGGGTTGACAGGCAGGACCTGCCAGTAGCGCATGCCCATAGCGGCCATATGGTCGATAAAACGACGCGTGGGCGCGCCGATCGTGCCGGGCTTACCGTCGTCGGTCGGCACCGATGTGATATGGCACACAACGCCCGCACCGTAATCGAGCGGCTCCTGCAGACGCTGCTCGGCGTGGTGATAGATGATCGACGATCCCAGCGGATACAGGTCGAGCGTGACGGTGCCATTGTGAATCTCGCACTCGTGACCGCTAATCACATCGCTCGCACATTCGTCGAGCGCCGGAATCGTCACGCGGTGTGAATTGCGCAGGCTGCGGTTGATGATAACCGTAGCGGCCTCGCCATCCTTGCCCGTGCGGTTGTATGCCAGCACCTCGTCGTTGAGCGCGAAGGCCTTGATCTCGCCGTCGATCATAAACGGCAGTGCGCGGCGTACGGCGGAGGCGTTTTTGACAATAGCCAGCGTGTCGAAGTCGTGCAGTTGGTCCTTGATCGGCAGGGTGCGGCGGTTGCCTGGATCGGTTAGACCCTCCAGGCCGTATTCGTCGCCGTAGTAGATCGAAGGCACGCCGGGGAAGGTCATCTGCATGAGCGTGGCGAGCCAAAAACGGCTCTTGGCCAGGCCCATCGAGTTCTCGTCCAGGCGCCATTTGCTTCGCTCGCACTCGGGCAGCTGCGACTCGTCGGGGCCGCCGCCGAGCACCGAGATGATACGCGGGCGGTCGTGGCTCGACAGCAGGTTGAGCGCGCAGGACAGGGCCTCACGGGGATAGTTCTCGCGCAGGGTTTCGATATCCTCGGCTGCCTGGTAGGCGTTCTTGTAGCCCATCAAAAAGCCGATGACCATGTCGCGGAAGGGGTAATCCATAGCAGAGTCCAGCTCGGAGCCTTGCAGATAGCGGCGCAGATGGCCGTAGCTGATCTTGTTGGAGGCGTCTTCCCAGACTTCGCCGAGCAACAGTGCATCAGGCTTTTCGGCAAGTACTGCCTTCTTGATCTCGGTCAGGAAATCGTCCGAAAGCTCGTCGGCCACGTCCAGGCGCCAGCCATGAGCGCCGGCACGTAGCCATTTACGGATCACGCCGTCCTTGCCCAGAAGCCGCTCGCGTACCAGCTCGGAGCTCTCATTGATGGCGGGCATATTGCCCACGCCCCACCAGCAGTCGTATGAGCCGTCCTCGTGGAAATAAAACGCATCGCGCCATGGCGAATCCTCGCTCTGCCACGCGCCCACGCCGGGGTAGTTGCCGTAGCGGTTGAAATAGATCGAGTCATCGCCCGTGTGGTTGAAGACGCCGTCCAGAATGATGGAGATGCCCAGCTTCTCGGCCGCCTGGCACAGCTCGGTAAAGTCCTGCTCGGTGCCCAGGATCGGGTCGATCTTGGTGTAGTCGGCCGTGTCGTAGCGGTGGTTGCTCGCGGCTTCAAAAATGGGGTTGAGGTAGATGGCCGTAAAGCCCAGCTCGGCGATGCGAGGCAGGTCTTCCTGGATGCCCTTGAGCGACCCGCCGTAGAAGTCCCAGGTTTTGATGGAGCCGTCTTCGGCGCGCTCGTACACGGGCGGCTCGTTCCAGTCCTCGACCATGCGGCGCTGGATTCCGTTGCGTGGTTTTTCGACCTCGGCCAGCGTGCGCTCGCGCCAGTTTTCATCTCGGGCGTAGCGATCGGGGAAGATCTGGTAGACCATGCCACGCTCGTACCACTCGGGACGCACTTCGCGGTGCTTATAGACGGTAATCTGGAAGGACGGAACCTCGGCGTAGTCGTAAGTTACGCCCTCTCCGCCGGTGCGACCCTGCGGTGCGCCCAAGCGGACCTCGGGCTGGCCCTCGATATTGCATATAAAGCTGTACCACACAAGACACGGTTCAGTGCATTTGAGCTCGCCGGTAAAAATGCCATCGCCTTCGTGCTCCATTGGGATCAGGGTCTCGCCGACTTCATCGACCCAGGTGCGCAGCGTAAGCGTTGCCTGGTTGGAATCGGCATCCTCCAAAATCACCGAGAGTGCAACGGAAGTTCCAGTGGTCACAGCGCCAAACGGAGTGCGAAACTGCGGTAGACGGCTGTTGTGTATCAATCTCATAGTACGGTCCAGTTCAATAGAATCATGGCCTGCGGGCCATGGGTTTTACGCCTAAGATGTAAGTATATCTGTAGTACACAGGGTGTATAAACAACATCCGTTTACCATCGGCGAACGGTTGTCCTAGAAAATCGTTTTACCACTACCTACAGAGAAGGGGCGCCCGGTTGGAGCGCCCCTTGCTTAGGGTTTGATGAGGTTTTGGATCGTCTGGATTAGCGGCGCTTGCGGGTGGCCGTTGCCTTGCGGACGGAAGTCTTCTTCGACGGCGCCTTTTTCTCGGTTGCGGCGGCGGGGGAGACCGGGGTCTCCATTGTGGGCTCGGGCTTGGCCTTTACTGCGGGTTTGGCCTCGGCCTTAGCTTCCGCCTTAGGAGCAGCAGCCTTGGTCGTGGTCTTTTTGGCCGTCGTTGCAGTGCGCTTGCGCGTGGTGGTCTTGGCGGTCGGCTTGGCCTCGACAGCTGCCTCGGCCTTGGGCTCGGCGGCTGCCTCCTCGGCCTTGGTCGCAGTAGCATTTGCGGCGGCCTTCGGAGCGGCCTTGGTCGCAGTAGCCTTGACGGCCGTCGACTTCGTTGCCGTGGTCTTCTTGGCGGTCGTTGCCTTCTTGGCGGTCGTGGTCGTCTTCTTGGCAGCGGTCTTTGCCGGAGCCTTGGCGGCCGGCTTGGCCTCTGCGACCTCGGCCTTTACCTCGGGAGCAGCCTCGGCCTCGGCGGCTTTCTTGGCAGCGGCGGTGGTGCGCTTGCGCGCGGTCGTTGTCTTGGCAGCGGTGGTCTTGCTCGCGGTCGCGGTCTTGCTCGCAGCGGCTTTCGTGGTCGTGGCCTTCTTCGCCGTCGTCTTACGAGTCGCGGTCTTCTTAGCTGCGGGCTTTACAGCAGGCTTGACCTCGACCTCTGCCTTGGGAGCAACCTCAGCCTTCACCTCAGGCTCGGCCTTTGCGGGCTCAGCCTCAACAGACTTCTCCTCGGCCTTGGGCTCCTCGGCGGCCACCGGCTCAGCAACAGCCTCAGGCTCGTCGACAACAGCCGCTGGCCTCTCAATCTCCGGATGCATAAAGAAGTACAGGTCCAGATACTTGTCGGCCGAGCGCGTCCAGCTAAAGTCCTGGCTCATGGCCTGCGTGACCAGCTGGTTCCAGGCATCGCGGTTGTCCCAGAACAGGCGTGCCGCACGGAACACGGCGTCGCCCATCTCGTCGCCGTTAAAGTTACTAAACGAGAAGCCTGTGCCCTCGCCGGTAAACTCGTTATACGGGATCACGGTGTCCTTCAGACCACCGGTCTCGCGCACGATGGGCAGGGTGCCGTAGCGCATGGCGATGATCTGCGACAGGCCGCAGGGCTCAAACTTCGAAGGCATCAGGAACATGTCGGCGGCAGCATACATGCGCTGTGACAGCGCCGGATCGAACTCAATGCGTGCGGCCATGGTGCCGGGGTACTTGCCCTGGAAGTAGCGTAGACCGTCCTCGTAGTCGCGGTCGCCGGTGCCCAGCACCGCCACCTGCACGCCGCCGGCCAAAATGCGGTCGAGCGCGTACATGACCAGGTCCATGCCCTTCTGGCGCGTCAGGCGCGTGACCATTACCATGAGCGGACGATCGTCACGAACCTCGAGCCCCAGCTCCTCCTGCAGCTTGGCCTTGCACACGGCCTTGCCCGCGCGGTCGTCGACCGTGTAGTTGGCGGCAATGCGCTTGTCGGTCGCCGGGTCAAAGCCCGCGACGTCGATGCCATTCAAAATGCCCTGCAGCGCATAGGAGCGCTCGCGCAGCACGCCGTCCAGGCCCTCGCCAAACTCGGGCGTCTGGATCTCGCTGGCATAGGTGGGGCTCACCGTGGTGATGGCGTCGGCATAGCGCAGGGCGCCCAGCATGTAGTTGATGCTGCAGGCGTCGCAACGCAGCTGCGAAGCGGCCGCCGGAATGTGTGCCACACCCAGGATGTCCTCCATCACGGTGTCGCTAAACTGGCCCTGGAACGCCACGTTGTGGATCGAGAACACGGTCTTGACGCGGTCATACAGCGGCAGGCCCTGGTAAAACTCGCGCAAAAACACGGGCGCAAGTGCCGTCTGCCAGTCATTGCAGTGCAGGATGTCGCACTCAAAGCCGGCCGGCAGGTGCTGCAGGCTCTCGGTGATGGCCTTGGAGAAAAACGCAAAGCGCTCGCCGTCATCAAAGAAGCCGTACGGATAGTCGCGCGCAAAGTAGCGCTCGTTGTCGATGAACATATAGGTGACGCCGTCGTGCTCGATCTTCTCGAGCCCGCAGTACTCATTGCGCCAACCCAGGCTCACGTAAAAATCGGAGAAGTGCTCCATCTGTGCCTTGTACTCATCCTTGATGGTGGCGTACTTGGGCACCATCACGATAACTTCGGCGCCGGCGCGCACAAGCGCCGCAGGCAGCGAACCTGCCACGTCACCCAGGCCACCGGTCTTTACAAACGGTGCGCACTCGGCCGAGGCAAACACGATCTGCATCTTTTTGCTGGAATCAGCCATATTGTCTCCCATGTTGCAATTCGAGAATAGCCGCCTGGCGCTAACCGGGCGGCTATTCTACATGTTACGAGCGATGTTGCGGTGCCAACGTTAACGTACGATGGTGGTGTCAGAAGTTAACGGAGCCTTGCCCAGCACCAGGATGTTCTCGGGCGTGCCGCGAAGCTCGGTGTTGGTGGGGACCACGTTGTTCTTGTCCAGAATGGCATTCTCGACGCGGGCGCCGCTCTTGATGATGCAGCTCTGGTTGATGATCGAGTTGGTCACCGAAGCGCCTTCCTCGACCACGACGCCACGCGACAGGATCGAATTGCGCACGGTGCCCTTGATGATGCAGCCGGCTGAGATGATCGAGTTGCACGCGTGGCTGCCGGTCGCATAGCGCGAAGGCGGCACGTCGTGAGCCTTGGTCAGGATCGGGCGCTCGGGGTCAAAGAGCTGGTCGGCGACGGTCTGGTCGAGCAGGTCCATGCTGCGGCGATACAGCGACTTCTCGCTAAACACGCCCACGACCTCGCCCTTGTACTCGTAGCTGCACACGTCGATGTTGCCAAAGTCGCCCTGGAGCGCCTCGAGCAGGTCCAGATAGTCGGCGGCCTGGTAGTGGTCGATGATCTCGAGCAGCGTCTCGCGGTTGACGATGCAGCAGTCCATAGACGCGTTGTCGCCGTACACAACGCCGGCGCTCACGCCCGTCAGACGACCGTTCTCGTTAATATCGAGCTTGGTCTCGTCATCAACATTGCGCGTGGCCTTGCAGTACACCACGGTCATCTGGGCACCGGATTTCTCGTGCGCCTCGATGATGGTGTTGAGGTCCATGTTAAAGATGATGTTGGTGCCCATCATCACGACATAGGGCTTCTCCGAGCGCTGGAACAGCGTCTTGTTGGAGATGATGTCGCGCAGCAGGAAGCGCATGCCGCCCTTGGTGGTGCCATATGCGTTGCCGGGCACCATGAACAGGCCGCCCTTCTTGCGGTCCAGGCCCCAGTCCTTGCCAGAGCCCACGTGGTCGATCAGCGAGCGGTAGTTGCCCGGCATGACGACACCGACGGTCTTAATCCCGGCATTCATCATGTTGGACAGCGGGAAGTCGATCAGGCGGTAGCGGCCCAAAAACGGAACGGACGCGATGGGGCGGTCCTTGAGCAGGACGCTGCCGTAGGTCGAAGAGTAGTTAGCGGTGATGTAACCGATGGCCTTGCGATTGATCATCGGATCATTCCCCCTTCCCGATAACGACGTCATTTCCAACGACGGCCGTATCCTTGGTGGTATCGACAGAGCCGAGCTTCACGCCCTCTTCGACCGTGGAGTTCTCGCCCAAAATAGCGCGGCAGATGTGCGCGCCGCTCTTAACGTGCGCACCCGGCAGCAGCACAGAGTCTTCGACCACGGCGCGCTCCTCGATGATGACATCGGTCGAAAGGATCGAGTGGCGAGCGGTGCCGTAGATCTTGCAGCCGTTGGAGACCAGGCAGTCGTCCAGGCGGCCGTCCGGGCCAATGTAGTGCGGCGGACGCGTAGTGATGTTGGACATGATGGGGAAGTTCTTGTCGAACAGATCGAACTCGGGGTTGTTGCCCAGCAGGTCCATCGAGGTCTCGTGGAAGCTGGCGATAGTGCCGACGTCCTTCCAAAAGCCGTGGAACTCGTAGCTGTACAGGCGTTTGTTCTCACCGAGCAGCTTGGGGATGATGTCCTTGCCAAAGTCGTGGCTCGAGCGCTGGTCCAGAGCGTCCTCCTCGAGCGCCTCGATCAGCACGTCGGCCGAGAAGATGTAGATGCCCATGGACGCGAGGTTCGAATCGGGCTTCTCGGGCTTCTCGGTGAACTTGGTAATGCGGCCGTCCTCGGGGTCGGTGGTCAGGATGCCAAAGCGGCTGGCCTCCTCCCACGGCACGGGCATAACGCTCACCGTGAGGTCGGCGTTGTTCTCAATGTGCGTCTTGAGCATCTTGCGGTAGTCCATGCGATACAGGTGATCGCCCGAAAGAATCAGGACGTACTTGGGGTCGTTGGCCTTGATGTAGTCGAGGTTCTGCGTAATGGCGTCGGCCGTGCCCGCATACCATGCGCCACCGGTCTGCGTCTCGTACGGCGGCAGGATCGACACACCGCCGTCGCGGCTGTCCAGATCCCACGCCTCGCCGGAGCCCACGTAGGCATGCAGCAGGTAGGGACGGTACTGCGTCAGAACGCCCACCGTGTCGATGCCCGAGTTGGAGCAGTTGGACAGCGAAAAGTCGATAATGCGGAACTTGCCACCAAAGCTAACCGCCGGCTTGGCGATCTTTTGGGTGAGTGCCCCCAATCGGCTGCCCTGTCCTCCTGCGAGGAGCATCGCGATGCATTCTTTCTTACTCATCGATTTCTCCTTCTGTCATCGATGTTCCTAACCCATTACTCGACGGGCGCGGCGCACTGTCACGCCCGTCGAGTAATGCCGTGCGGCAAAGGGAGCTCGCGCGCCTTTACGCGTGCCAGATCTCGTCGCGGTACTCACGAATGGTGCGGTCGCTCGAGAACCAGCCGGAGGAGGCGGTGTTGAGCAGGGCCTTGCGGTTCCAGGTCTCCTGGTCGCCGTAGCTGTTCGTGAGCTTCTCCCAGGCGTCGACGTAGCTGCGGAAGTCGGCCATGACCAGGTCGGGGTCGTTGTTGTTCATGAGCTCGTTGTAGATGCTCTCGAAGTTGCCCGAAAGGCCGGCAAACGTGTTGTCCTTGAGCTCGTCCATCACGCGGCCCAGACGCTCGCGGTCGCCGTTGAGGGTGTCCCACGCAAAGTAGCTGTTGGATGCCCAGAGCTGCTCGACCTCGGGGGCGGTCAGGCCAAAGATGGCCTCGTTCTCGCGGCCGGCTAGGTCGGCGATCTCGATGTTGGCGCCGTCGAGGGTGCCCAGCGTAATGGCGCCGTTCATCATGAGCTTCATGTTGGACGTACCCGAGGCCTCCTTGCCGGCCGTGGAGATCTGCTCCGAGATCTCGGCGGCAGGGTAGATGAGCTGGGCGTTGCTCACGCGGAAGTTGGGGATAAAGCAGACCTTCATGACCTCGTTCACGCGGGCATCGTTGTTGATGACGTCGGCCACTGAGTTAATGAGGCGGATGGTCTCCTTGGCGAAGGTGTAGCTCGAGGCAGCCTTGCCGCTAAAGATGAAGGTCGTCGGCGTCACGTGGAAGTTGGGATCGGCGATACGACGGTTGTAGATGTCCATCACCTTCATGATGTTCATGAGCTGACGCTTGTAGGCGTGGAAGCGCTTAACCTGAACATCGAAGACGGTGTTGGGGTCAATAACCAGACCGGTCTCGGCCTTAACGTAGGCGGCCAGACGCTCCTTGTTGGCGCGCTTGGAGGCACCTACGGCCTTCAGGAACTCGGTGTCGTTCTGGAATTCCTTGAGCTTCTCCAGCTCAAAGGCGTCCTTGAGCCAGCCGTCGCCAATGGCCTCGGTCACGAGCTTGGCATAGGTGGGGTTGGCCTCGGCAAAGAAGCGACGGTGCGAGATGCCGTTGGTCTTGTTGTTGAACTTCTCGGGCGTCAGGGCATAGAAGTCCTTGAGCACGATGTTCTTGATGATGTCGGAGTGGATCTTTGCCACGCCGTTGACGCTGTGGCTGCAGACCACAGACAGGTTGGCCATGCGAATCTCGCCGTCCCACAGAATGGCGGTCTGGCGCAGACGCTCCTGCCAGCCCTCCTGGGTGGTATCGAACGACTCGTGCCAACGACGGCTGATCTCGTCGATGATCTGGTACACGCGGGGGAGCAGCTTGGAGAACGTGCCGATGGGCCACTTCTCCAGGGCCTCGGGCAGGATGGTGTGGTTGGTGTAGCTCACGACCTGCGTCACGATGTTCCAGGCGTCATCCCACTCGAGCTTCTTCTCGTCGATGAGGATGCGCATGAGCTCGGGGCCGCACATGGCGGGGTGCGTATCGTTGGTGTGGATGGCCACAAACTGCGGCAGCAGCTCCCAGTTCTCGCCGTGCTCCTTCTCAAAGGTGTCGAGCAGGCTGTAGATGCCGGCCGAGACAAACAGGTACTCCTGCTTCAGGCGCAGCAGACGGCCGTGCTCGCCGGCGTCGTTGGGGTAGAGGATGGCGCTGATGGCCTCGGCCTCGGCGCGCTCGGCGTCGGCCAGGGCATAGTCGCCGCGGTTGAAGGCCTCAAGGTCAAAGTGCTCCTCGACCGGCTCGGCGGCCCAGACGCGCAGCTTGTTGACGGTCTCGCCGGCATAGCCCACCACGGGGATGTCATAAGGGACGGCCAGGATGTCCTGCGTGTCCACCGTGCGGTAGAACGTGCGGCCGTTCTCCTCAAAGCCCTCAACATGGCCACCAAACTTGATGGTCACGGCCTTGTCCTGACGACGGACCTCCCAGGGATAGCCGTGGGTGAGCCACTCGTCGGTGGCCTCGACCTGGCTACCGTTGACGATCTCCTGTTTAAACAGGCCGTAACGGTAGCGCATGCCGTTGCCGTAGCCGGCAATGCCCTCGGCTGCCATGGAATCCAAGAAGCAAGCGGCCAGACGACCCAGGCCACCGTTGCCCAGCGCCGGATCGGGCTCCTGGTTCTCGATGACGGACAGGTCAAAGCCCATGTCGTCGAGCGCCTCGGCGACCATATCGCGCACGCCAAAGTTGAGCAGGTAGTTGTCAAGCAGGCGGCCGATCAAAAACTCGATCGAGAAGTAGTACACGCGCTTTTTGCCCTCGGCGGTGACGCGGGCGTCACTCTTGGTGGCAACGGTGCGCGCCTTCTCGGCCACGAGCTTGGCCAGGGCGTTAAAGCGGTCGAGGTCGCTGGCGGCCTCGACGCTCTTGCCGCTGATGCTCATGACGGCATCGCGATAGAGCTCGGTAAACTCCTGCTTGTTGTCGAAGATCTTATTCATACGTTCCTTTCCCCCGGGGATGTTTCTCCCGGAACGGTTATGACTTGTATCCTACGCCTCGTCGGGGCGGGTAATTACAGCTGTAACGGTTTTGTTACGCATCCTTGGCAGACGGCTTAACAGAAGCAGACTTGGCCTTGGTAGCGGCCTTTTTGGCAGCCGGTTTCTTGGCTGCGGCCTTAGCAGCGGGCTTTGCGGCAGCCTTGGCCTTGGCCTTGGTCGTCGTAGCCTTGGCCTTAGCCGGAGCCTTCTTAACAGCCGCAGGCTTGGGCTTCACCGAAGACATGCGCTTTTTGGGCGCAGCCTTGGGCTCCTCGACCACGGGCGGCTTATAGCTGCTGGGGCCGCGGCGCTTAAGCACCACGCCTGCCAAGCCGGGAACCTTAATCTCAATGGAGTCCATCTGCCCATTCCAGGGATAGGGCTCGCTCGAGCAGGTGTAGGGTTCCTCGCCTGCATAGCCGCTGCCGCCGAACTCGGGACGGTCGGAATCAAAGATGACCTCCCAGTCACCCTCGCGCGGCACACCCACGCGGAAGCTCTCGTAGCTCGCCGGGTCAAAGTTGATCAGTATCACCAGGTCGTCATCGACGTCCTCGCCCTGGCGCACAAAGCTCACGATGGACTGCTTGGAGTTATCCGCATCGATCCAGGTAAAGCCGTCGTCGGTGTAGCCACGCTCGTACAGGGCGGGCTCGGCGGTGTACAGGTGGTTGAGCGCCTTGATAAACGCCTGATGATGACGGTGGGTCTCGTACTCCTCGGTCAGGAACCACTGGATGGACTCGTAGTAGCGCCACTCAATAAACTGGCCAATCTCGTTGCCCATAAAGTTGAGCTTGGCACCGGGGTGCGTCATTTGGTAGAAAGCCAGCGTGCGCAGGCCGGCAAACTGGCGCCACCAGTCGCCCGGCATGCGGCCGATCAGCGAGCACTTGCCGTGCACGACTTCGTCGTGGCTCAGCGGGCAAATGAAGTTCTCGGTAAAGGCGTACATGATGGAGAACGTGAGCAGCCCGTGGTTGCCGGGGCGCCACGGAAAATCGGTCTGCATGTAGTGCAGAGTGTCGTTCATCCAGCCCATGTCCCACTTGTAGTGGAAGCCCAGGCCGCCGTCCTGCGGCGGATAGGTCACGAGCGGCCACGCGGTGGACTCCTCGGCCATCATCATCACGTCAGGGAAGTGGGCCTCTACGGCGCAGTTAACCTGGCGGATAAACGCGCTGGCGTCCAGGTCTTCCTCGGTACCGTACTTATTGAACTTCTTTTGGCCCGGGTCGTCGATGCCAAAGTTGAGGTACAGCATGCTGGACACGCCGTCCATGCGAATGCCGTCCACGTGGAAGTTCTCGAGCCAGTACAGCACGTTGGAGACCAGGAAGGAGCGGACCTCGCCGCGGGCGAAGTCAAACTTGTGCGTGCCCCAGTTGGGGTGAATCTCGTGCTCAAACAGCATGTGGCCGTTAAAGGTGGCAAGGCCGTGGG
>CABPDL010000047.1:0-16549 GCA_902406375.1 uncultured Collinsella sp. | reverse complement strand
GGCTGGTTGAGGATGTAGACGTTGCCGACCTGGAGCGTCATATCGCGCAAAAGACCGCCGCCCAGACCGCAGACCACCGCGAGCGCGACCGCGCCCACCAGGTCGAGCTTGTGCTCGCGAGCGACCAGCACGCCCGAGATCGATGCCGCGACAACGGCGAACATCTCGAGCCAAAATGGGATAGCGACCATGGCATCCGAGGCGTGTGAAGTAACAGTCATAGCGGCGACGACGGGCAAGATGGGGTCCTTTGGATTACGGATTTGGACAATGCCCGTACATAGTACATGTTCGGCGCCGATTGTGACCCTATTGCTCGGCAAACGGTCGGGACTGGGTGGGGGCGTAGGTACCATGTTTGGGGATCTGGGTCGATGCTGAACGCGATGGGGGCGTGGTTGAATAGGAGGGATGTCTAAGTTTTGAGCAGCGCTCAAAACTTATCCGGTCGGCTTACGCCGACCGCGCTGCGCTAAAAACGAGCCACGGGCGCGTTTTCTTTACGCTTTGCGCCCTGGCGGGTTCGAATCCCTCCTCCTTCGCCGTATTTGTTTGTAAGGGACTCAAAACAAAAAAGCTCCCGTTGCTGGGAGCTTTTTCAACCAAAATGGCGGAGGAGGAGGGATTCGAACCCTCGTGACCTTATACAGGCCAAACGGTTTTCGAGACCGCCGCATTCAACCACTCTGCCACCCCTCCGCGTGGGGTAAAAACAAAGCAGGCTCAAAGGCCTGCTTTGGAATTAACTGGCGGAGAGTCAGGGATTTGAACCCTGGAGACGCTTTTGACGCCTACACGATTTCCAATCGTGCTCCTTCGGCCACTCGGACAACTCTCCGTTAAATGCGAAAGTCAGTATACACGAGGAATCGCAAAGTGCAAACAGAAAAGTTGGCATTTTTTGAAACGCTTGGCTTCGTGACGGGATCTAGGAGGCCAAAAACGGGCTCTGACCAGCATGACTGCATGCGGCAAATTGTTCAAAATAGGTATTTATAGACGACGCGGCAGCAATTTTAAAAATCTTTGGACGGTGTTGTGAACCACTGGTATGCATTTCGCGACCACAGCCTTGCAGTTGCTGACCTGCAGTTTGATTCGGTTTGTCCCCGCAGCGCCGTATCTTGTCCACAAATCCGTCAAGCATTTGGTCAGCATTTGGTTGGAAGACGCATGAAGTGCCGTGCGAATATGGGCATATGTGGAGGTCATGAGGTTGTAGCTGCATATTCTTGCGGCCTGGGAGGTTGAAAGATATTATTACCAAGTCTTTTCCTGCTTCAGGCGCACCTTCACGACCTGAAGCCACATTTGCCCAGAGGAGGTGACAATATGAAGGCTTATGAACTGCTGTTCTTTGTTGACCCGTCGCTCGACCCCGAGACTCGTCTCGCTGTTATGAAGCGTATCGATACCACGATCGCTGAGGGCGCTGGCAAGGTCGACTCCGTTGACGAGTGGGGCAAGCGCAAGCTCGCCTACGAGATCAACGACCTCACCGATGGTGACTACACCCTCATCAACTTCCACGCAGATCCTACCCAGATCGCCGAGCTTGATCGCGTCCTGCGCATCACCGACGCTGTGGTCCGCCACATGATCGTCCGTCGTGACGACCAGGAGTAAGACTGTCGTTTTGGACTGGGCTTGTGCCCCAAGAGGAAGTAGTGAGTTATGAGCATCAATCGAGTGAACATCACCGGTAACCTCACCCGCGATCCCGAGCTGCGCGCCACCGCCGGCGGAACCCAGGTTCTGTCCTTTGGCGTCGCCGTGAACGATCGTCGCCGCAACGCGCAGACTGGCGAGTGGGAGGACTATCCCAACTTTGTCGACTGCACCATGTTCGGCACCCGCGCCGAGGCCGTGAGCCGTTTCCTGGCAAAGGGAAACAAGGTCGCGATCGAGGGCAAGCTGCGCTACAGCTCTTGGGAGCGCGACGGTCAGCGCCGGAGCAAGCTTGAGGTCATCGTCGATGAGATCGAGTTTATGAGCTCCCGTGGTGGCCAGGGTGGCTACGATCAGGGCGGTTACGCCCCCGCAGCTCCCGCGCCCGCAGCACGTCCTGCCGCACCGGTGGCTACGCCGCCCGCGGTCGACGTCTACGATGAGGACATCCCGTTCTAAGGGTTGTTCACCTATTTTTGAGTGAGAGGCGGCTTCGGTTCGCCGAAGTTGCCAAATGAAAGGTATTTTGACATGGCTAATGATTTTTCTGCACGTCAGCCGCGTCGTAAGTACTGCCAGTTCTGCAAGGAGAACACTGAGTTCATCGACTATAAGGACACTCAGCTTCTCCGTAAGTACATGACCGACCGTGGCAAGATCAAGCCCCGTCGCGTCACTGGCGCTTGCACGCAGCATCAGCATGACATCGCCAATGCCATCAAGCGCGCCCGCGAGATGGCACTCCTGCCGTACACCGTCCCCGTGGTTTCCTCTCGTGGCAACCGCGACCGCGGCTAAGAAGGGAGACGCATCATGAAGGTTATTCTTCTCGATGAGATCAAGGGCAAGGGCGGCGAGGGTGACGTCGTAGAGGTCGCTCAGGGTTACGCTGAGAACTTCCTGTTCCCCAAGAAGCTCGCTGTTGCCGCCACCAAGGGCAACCTCAAGCAGCTTGACGAGCGTCGCAACAACATCGCCAAGCGCGAGGCCGTCCGTCTGGCTACCGCCAACGAGACCAAGGCTGCCTTCGAGGGCAAGACGGTCACCGTTGACGTCAAGGTCGGCGACGAGGGCATCCTCTTTGGCTCCGTTACCGCCGCTATGATCGCTGACGCCATCAAGGCTCAGCTCGGTATGGACATCGACCGCAAGCGCGTCGAGCTCGGTAAGCCCATCAAGGTTGCCGGTGCCCACACCGTTGCCATCTCGCTGTACCGCGAGATCAAGGCCGAGGTTGTCGTTCTCGTCGGCGTTACCGCCGAGGAGCTCGCTGCCGAGGCTGAGGTCGAGGAGGCCGCTGAGGTCGCCGAGGCCGAGACCGCCGAGGTCGAGACTGGGGCTGCTGCCGAGTAGCATTTGCTGCAACGCAACAATCTTGTTCTAAGAAGGGCGCTCTGGGAAACCAGGGCGCCCTTTTGTTTTTTGCGCTGAGTGAGTGTCATGGTGAACGTTGCGTCGAAGTCCTATATACAGGACCGTTCATCCGTTTGGTTCGGTGATGATTGGCGGCGCGCGGCGCGTTTTGGGACCGTGGCTGATACTATGGATGCTCGCAAGCGATATGAATGAGGATGCTCATGGCATATGACGATAGGGAGACCGGGCTGACGGTTGAGGACCGCGGCTCCAAGTTGGGTCTTCCCCAAAACCAAGATGCAGAGGCCAATGTACTGGCCGCTATGCTGCTATCGCCCGAGGTGGTCGAAGAGGCCCAGGTCGAGCTGCAGCCCGATGACTTCTACCGGCCCATTCATAAGACCATCTATACCGCGATGGTCGATATGTACAACAGCCGCATTCCCATCGACTCCATCTCGCTGATCGACTACCTGAGAAGCATTAACAAGCTTGATGCCGTGGGCGGCGAGGCCTATATTTTGGAGTTGATGGGTCAGACCCTGTCGCTCGTCAACTGGCAGCACCATGCCGCTATCGTTCGCCGCGATTCGATGCTGCGTGAGCTGATCGGCGCCACCAACGAGATCAACGCGCTGGCCTATAACGCTCCCACCGATACCAAAGAGGTCGTGGAGCTGGCCGAGAGCAAGTTGCTCAAGGTCACGGCGCGCGAGGTCAAGTCGAGCTACAAGACGCTGACCGAGTTTATGGTCGAGGCCTATAACGAGGCCGAGGAAGTGTGCCAGGCAGGCGGCCAGGCTGCGGGCGTGCCCACGGGCTTCCCGTCGCTCGACCGCATGCTCATGGGTTTTCGCGAGGGCCAGCTCATCATCATCGGCGCCCGCCCTGCTGTGGGTAAGACGTCGTTCGCCCTGAATCTGGCGCTCAACGCTGCCGCGGCCGGTTATACCGTCGGCTTCTTCTCGCTGGAGATGTCGGGCAAGGAAATTGCCCAGCGTCTGATTTGCGCCTACGCCATGATTTCGATCAGTGACTTCCGCATGGGCCGCATTAGCCCCGAGCAGTGGGCCAATATCAACGAGGCCACGCAGACCTTGTCCAAGCTCGATATTCTGATTGACGATACGCCCGGCACCACAGTGACCGAGATTCGCGCCAAGAGCCGCCGCATGCTCCACAACAAGGAGAAGGCCATCATCATCCTGGACTACCTGCAGCTGGTGAGTCCTCCGCCGGGACGCCGCTCCGAGAGCCGTACCGTCGAGGTCTCCGAGATGTCGCGTGGTCTGAAGATCATGGCCAAGGAACTCAAGATCCCGCTCATCGCGCTGTCGCAGCTCTCGCGTCAGGTCGAATCCCGTACCGGCAAGCGCCCGCAGCTTTCCGACCTTCGTGAATCGGGCTCCATCGAGCAGGACGCCGATATCGTTATGTTCTTGGACCGCTCCGCCGATGAGGCCGAAGCCTCGCGCGACGATCGACCCGACGAGGGCGTTACGCGTATCGTCGTGGCCAAGAACCGTTCGGGCCCGATCGGCGACGTCGACCTGATGTTCCTGCCGGCATCCACCAAGTTCTATGAGCTTGATGGGGCACATGCCGAGGAGTAGGACAGGCGCCCGTTGCACGGGTATACTGGGAATGTTTTGTGCTTCTGCGTGCCGGCGTGGCGCGTAGACAGTCCATGAATGTAAGGAGTAAACATGCCGTCAACCGTTTTGGTCGGTGCCCAGTGGGGCGATGAGGGCAAGGGTAAGATTTGCGACCTGGTCGCCGGCGACTTCGATGCCGTCGTGCGCTACTCGGGCGGCAACAACGCCGGTCACACCATCGTCGTCAACGGCAAGAAGTACGGCCTGCACCAGGTGCCCTCCGGCATCATGTATTCCGACCACGTGTCGGTGATCGGTAACGGCTGCGTCGTCAACCCCAAGGTTGTCCTTGAGGAGATCGACATGTTCGAGGCCGACGGCATCACCACCAAGAACCTCAAGATTAGCGGCAACGCGCATGTCATCATGCCGTACCACATCGATCTGGATGGCGCCTTTGAGCAGAAGCTCGGCAAGAAGAACATCGGTACCACCAAGCGCGGCATCGGTCCGTGCTACCAGGACAAGATGGCCCGCATCGGCCTGCGCATGCAGGACATGCTGGACGAGGCACTGTTCCGCGACAAGCTGGAGACCGCTCTTGCCCGCGTGAACCCCGAGCTTGAGCTCATCTACAACCTGCCCACCTACACCGTGGACCAGATTTGCGACGAGTATCTGCCCATGGCCGAGCGCCTGCGCCCCTACATCACCGAGACGAGCTTGCTGCTCAACAACATGATCGACGAGGGTAAGGACCTGCTGTTTGAGGGCGCCCAGGCCACGCTGCTCGACATCGACCACGGCACCTATCCGTACGTGACGTCTTCTAACTGCACCGCCGGCGGCGCCATCACCGGCTCCGGCGTGGGCATGAAGAACGTCGACCGCGTGCTGGGCGTCATGAAGGCCTATATCACCCGCGTCGGTTCGGGCCCCATGCCCACCGAGCTTTCCTATGAGTCCGAGGCCGGCCACACGCTGACCGAGGAGGGCTATGAGTACGGCGTGACCACCGGTCGCCGTCGTCGTTGCGGCTGGTTTGACGGCCCTATCGCCAACTATGCCTCGCGCGTCAACGGCCTCACCGACATCGCCGTGACCAAGCTCGACGTGCTTTCGGCCTTCGACACCATCAAGGTGTGCGTGGCCTACGACGTCGATGGCGAGCGCTACACGAGCGTGCCCGAGCATCAGGTGCGCTTTGAGCACGCCAAGCCCATCTACGAGGAGCTCCCCGGCTGGAAGTGCGACATTACCGGTTGCCGCAGCTTTGACGAGCTGCCGCAAGAGGCTCAGGACTATGTGGCGTTTATCGAGGATCTGGCACACACCCGCGTGACGTTCATTGGCGTTGGCGCTGGTCGCGAGCAGATTATCAACCGATTCTGGAAGTAATCGGGATCATTTGGTTATTGCGATATACCCCTTTGCAGCCCAAGTGGGCGGCCGAGGGGTATATTTGCTTGCAAAGGGCTCGCGCGGAGCGGGCTATTCATCCATAGAGGAGGCACCCTTGAAGGCGGACACTCAAACCATCGACATCCTGTTGTTGGGCAGCGGCGGCCGCGAGCATGCTTTGGCAGCAAAGCTCGCAGCATCACCGCGCGCCGGCAAGCTCTACATCGCGCCGGGCAACGGCGGCACCGCGAGCTGCGGCGAGAACGTTGTTCTCGACGACTGCGATCCTGCGGCCGTGGCGGCGTTTGCTCAGAGCCACGGATGCGGACTCGTGGTAATTGGTCCCGAGGCTCCGCTCGTGGCGGGCGTGGCCGACGCCGTGCGCGCGGCGGGTATTCCCTGCTTTGGCCCGGGTGCCGAGGGCGCCCAGATGGAGGGCTCCAAACTGTTCTCCAAGCAGCTCATGGAGCGCGCCGGTATCCCGACGGCAGCCTATGGTTCATTTACCGACGAGGCTTCGGCTCTCGCCTACGTGCGTGAGCAGGGCGCTCCGTTGGTCGTCAAGGCCGACGGCCTTGCCGCGGGCAAGGGCGTCATCGTGGCGATCGAACTTGAGCAGGCCGAGGAGGCCGTGCGCGAGTGCTTTGGCGGCACCTTTGGCGATGCCGGCAATACTGTGGTCATCGAGGAGATGCTGACCGGCCCCGAGTGCTCGCTGCTCGCCTTTACCGACGGCAAGACCGTGCGCCCCATGGCCACCTCGCAGGACCACAAGCGCGCGCTCGAGGGCGACAAGGGCCCCAACACCGGCGGCATGGGCGTCTACAGCCCGGTGCCCATCGTGACCGACGAGGAGCACGCCACCATGGTGAAGGTCATGGAGCAGACCGTGGCCGAGCTCGCTGCCGAGGGCATCGACTACCGCGGCTGCCTGTATGGCGGCTTTATGCTCACGCCTGCCGGCCCCAAGGTGCTGGAGTTCAATGCCCGCTTTGGCGACCCCGAGACGCAGGTCGTGCTGCCGCGCCTTAAGAACGACCTGGTTGAGGTCATGCTCGCCTGCGCCAACTGCGAGCTCGATCAGATTGAGCTCGACTGGCGTGACGAGTGGGCTGTGGCCGTTGTCCTGACGAGCGCGGGCTATCCCGGCAGCTACGAGAAGGGCAAGGTCATCACCGGTATCACCGATGCCGAGGCCATGGAGAACGTGACCGTGTACCACGCGGGCACTGCTGTGGTGAACGGCCAGCTCTTGACCAATGGTGGTCGCGTGCTTGCCGTGACCGCGCTGGGCGACACGTTCGAGAACGCTCGCAACCTTGCCTACGAGGCCTGCGAGAAGATTGATTTTGAGGGTAAGACCCTGCGTCACGACATCGGCCTGCGCGCGCTGCGCGGCCGCGACGCCTGGGATGCCTAAAGTCCGAGAGGAATGAGACGGATGGACGAAAAGAACGAAGAGCTCGTGGACGCACAGATCGTCGAGGAGGACAGCCGCATGTATGGGCACGCCGAGGGCGAACCTGGTGGCGAGGTCGCTGACGAGCCGGCGCTGGTGCTGGGCGACGACGACCCGCACGATGCCGAGCTGCACGAGAAGATTCTTTCGGAGGAGTGCGCCTGGAAGGGCAAGATCCTCGACGTCCACCGTCTTGAGGTTGAGCTGCCTAACGGTCGCCGCAGCGCCCGCGATATCGTTCGCCATCCGGGTGCGGCGGCCGTTGTGGCGCTGACCGAGAGCGGCAAGATTGTGCTGGTGCGTCAGTACCGCACCGCCATCGACCGTGTGACGGTCGAGATTCCCGCCGGCAAGCTCGATCCAGGCGAGGACCCGCTCGATTGCGCCAAACGCGAGCTGCATGAGGAGACGGGCTTTAGGGCTGGTCGCATTCGCTTTTTGACGTCGATTGTCACGTCCTGTGGTTTTTGCGACGAGATCATTCACATCTACTTGGCTACCAAGCTGGAGTTTGATGCGCCCAACCCCGATGATGACGAGTTTGTCAACGTGGACCTGGTGCCGCTGCACGAGCTGATCGACGCCGTGCTCGACGGCAAGATCGAAGACGCCAAGACCGTCGTGGGCGCTCTTGCCTGCGACAGTATCGCTCACCGCTTGGGTGGGGCCGAGCTCTAGGTTACGCGGTTTTACCAAACCGCGTAACGAGTCGACGCTGCAAACGCCCCTAAGCGGCAATCTGCCTTTCAATCGTCGCTCGCGTACCGAAGTACGCGTCGCTCCTCTTTCAAGGCACCTTGCTCGCTTAGGGACGTTTTCGCTGACGCTGCCAGAACATCGGCGTTATGCTTGTTGGGACGCTTTGTTTTCAGCCTGACCGGTTCAACCGGATTTCTCACGCTATTTATTTCTCTTCGAGGATTGCATGTTTAAAAGGTTTCTCTCGTATTACGAGCCCCAGACGGGGCTTTTTGTTGCCGATACTGTTTGTGCTCTGGTGCTTGCTGCCATTGACCTTGCGTTTCCTATTATTCTGCGCAATCTGACCGGCGGGTTGTTTACCCAGGGTCAGGCTGCCATTATGCAGGCGCTCGGTATGATTGCGGTGGGACTGGTGCTGATGTATGCCATCCGCTGCGCCTGCCGCTACTTTGTGAGCTATTGGGGTCACGTGATGGGCGCGCGCATGGAGTCCAAGATGCGCGAGGACCTGTTCGACCAGTATGAGCGCTTCAGCTTTGCGTACTTCGACCGCAACAGCTCGGGCGACATGATGAGCCGCGTGGTCAACGACCTGTTCGATATCTGCGAGGCGGCGCATCACGTGCCCGAGTGGATCATCATCTGCGGCATCGAGATTATCGGCTCGTTTGTGATCCTCTTTACCATCGCCCCGGTGCTGGCGCTCGCCATGGCCGTGGTGACGGCGGCGTTTTCGGCCATCATGTTTTGGCAGAACATGCGCATGCGCGAGGTCTTTAGCGACAACCGCAAAAAGATCAGCGGCATCAATGCGCAGCTGCAGGATTCGCTGGCGGGCATGCGCGTGGTCAAGAGCTTTGCCAATGAGGAGACCGAACGCTTCAAGTTCCGCGCCTCAAACAATCGCTATCTTTCGTCCAAGGAGAACATGTATCACGCCATGGGCGTCTATACCGCGACGTATGGCCTGCTTTCGGGTGTGCTCTATGTGATCGTGGTGCTGCTGGGCGGCTGGCTGGTCGCCCAGGGGCAGCTGCAGGCGGTCGATATGGCGACCTTTGCACTCTATATTTCGCTGTTCTGCACGCCGCTCGAGACACTCGTCAATTCGGCCGAAACGTATCAGAAGGCTATCGCCGGCTTTAAGCGTATGGACGAGGTGCTCTCGACCGCGCCGGATATCCAGGACAAGCCGGGCGCTACGGATCTGCAGGTGACTGCCGGCGCCGTGGAGTATCACGACGTGTGCTTTAACTACGAGGATGTTGAGCTGGGCGAGGGCGATGCCGACGAGCGTCCCGTTATCGACCATATGGACCTGTCCATCAAGCCCGGGCAGACCATCGCTTTGGTTGGCCCTTCGGGCGGTGGCAAGTCCACGACCTGTTCGCTGCTGCCGCGCTTTTATGACGTGGCCGCCGGATCCATTAGCATCGACGGCCAGGACGTGCGCGATGTGACGCAGCAGAGCCTGCGTCGCGCCATCGGCCTGGTGCAGCAGGATGTCTATCTGTTTGACGGCACGATTGGCGAGAACATCGCCTACGGCAAGCCGGGCGCTACGGCAGGAGAGATCGCCGAGGCCGCCCGTCGCGCCAACATCGATGCCTTTATCGAGTCGCTTCCACAGGGCTATGACACGGTCGTGGGCGAGCGCGGCAGCCGTCTTTCGGGCGGACAGAAACAGCGCGTTGCCATCGCGCGTGTGTTTCTCAAGAATCCCAAAATCTTGATCTTGGACGAGGCGACGAGTGCTTTGGATAACGAGAGCGAGGAGGCGGTCCAGGAGTCGCTCGAAGAGCTGGCACGCGGCCGTACCACAATCATCATCGCCCACCGTCTCTCGACCATTAAACACGCCGATGAGATTGCGACCGTTGAGCATGGTCGCGTTGTGGAACGTGGCACGCATGAACAGCTTCTCGCCCGTGGCGGCACCTATGCCCGTTACTATCGAATGCAGTTCGAAGGTGCGCGTGCGCACGAGCTCGACTGATTGATATGACAGGAAGTTTATGGCTGACAAGAACCCTTTGACTCCGGAAGAAGTGACGGAGTTATTCTCCGAAATCGATGCATCCGGTGTCTTGGATCCCACGCTTGCCAAAAAGCGAACCGAGCGCATGCGTGAGAAGGAGGCTGCGGCCAAGCGCGGTGACAAAGCGGCGCTAGCGCAGCTGCGCAGCGAGGACCGCGCGAGCCAGGCAAAACATATCGACCCGCTGTCCGAGGATGATCCTTCGGGTTCGCAGGTGAGTCATACCATTACGAAGACCGCGATGGCCGTGGTCATTGGTATTTTGGTGCTGATCGTGGGCATGCAGATTGGCTACGGCGTGATGCGTCGCCTGAACACCGCCAACCTGTCCGAGAGCGTTTCAGTCGATACCGTTTCGACGGCGCTGAAGGGCGGCCTTGAGTGGGGTAACGGCTTTACGCAGTTCCCGCTCGACTTTACCGTCGATGAAGCTGATGAGCGTACGGGCACGGTCGAGGTGACGGTGTTGGACACATCGTCTGCCAACGAGCTCGAGCTGCTGTCCAACGGGCAGATTCAGGCCGCTGCGCTTGCGACCAACGCGCTGCTCAACGATAAGATCGACCGCGTGGTGTATAACGTTCACGCCTATATCGACGAGGATAGCAACATTCAGCACGATTCCTTCTTTGGCATGTTTCCCGCCCAGGGCCACCAGAGCGCCATCCTGACGTTCGTGTGGACCAAGAGCTCATCCAACGCTACGAGTATCGACTGGAAGATGCGCATCGTGAGTATGGATGACACCATCGCCGAGCGCATTCAGAAGCAGGTGAACTCGGTGTCGTCGTTGATTGAGGACCCGGTGGTGAGCCAGACCAAGATTGACGAGGAAAAGGCCGAACGTGACCTGGAGCATCGTCTGCATGGCCGCGAGATTTTCCGCGGCGGCAAGCCCGATCGCACACCGTCCGAACTGCTGGAGCAGGACAAGATAAAATAAGACGCCATCATCCCGCGTGAGCCACAAGCCCCGCGGGATGATTTTTCCGGGACGGGGATTAAAAAATCATTATGCATAGAAAGTCATAATTATCATTTCGTAAACATTTCGATGAAATTAACGCCATGAGGCATGCTTGCGGTTACAATACCGCGAGGCCTAACTACACACCTTTAAGCCGGTCCTGTGAGACCGGGAAGGAGAATTATGGCGAACAACCATACCGCGGGCGCTGCCGCCCGCACCTTCGCGCCCAGCGAGCTTTGCCAGCGTATGCTGGCCAAAACCAGCAAGGGCGCCTGCGGTCCCTGTATCCTGTATCTTGAGGATGGGACCATTTTTTATGGACGTGCATGCGGCGCCGAGGGCACCGCGACCGGCGAAGTCTGCTTCAACACCTCGCTTGAGGGCTACTTTGAGGTCATGACCGACCCGAGTTATGCCGGCCAAATTGTAACCATGACCTATCCGCAGATCGGCAATTACGGTATCGACGAGACCGATGTCCAGTCGGCCTTCCCCGGCGACGCCGTGCGCCCTGCGAGCGCTCCGGCTATGCGCGGCATGATCGTTCGCGACATGTGCGCCACGCCTTCTAACTGGCGCTCGGCCGTCAGCGTGCCGGAGTACCTGCGCGCTCACGGCATCGTCGCTATCGAGGGTGTCGACACCCGCGCTCTGGTGCGCCATCTGCGCGACAATGGTTCCAAGATGGGCATTATCTCGACAGAGATCTTCGACGTCGACGAGCTCGCCGAGCGTCTGGACGCAGCGCCCACGCTGGTGGGCGAGAACCTGGTCAAGACCGTGAGCTGTCCCGCGCCTCACGAGTTTGTGGCCGCCGACCTGCCTGCCACGCATGGCTTTGCGCTTGTGGCTGCCGCTCCTGCCCGTCACAAAGTGGTCGCCTACGACTGCGGTGTGAAGCGCGGTATTCTGGAGGGCCTGGTCCGTGCCGGCTGCGACCTCACCGTCGTGCCGTGGGATACGCCCGCCCAGCAGGTGCTCGACATGAATCCTGATGGCGTCTTTTTGTCCAACGGCCCCGGCGACCCCGATGCCGTGGTGGAGACCTACGAGCAGGTGCAGCAGCTGATCGGCAAGGTGCCGGTCTTTGGTATTTGCCTGGGTCACCAGATGATCAGCTTGGCCTGCGGCGCCCAAATGGAAAAGCTTAAATTCGGTCACCGTGGCGGTAACCAGCCGGTTATGAATCTGGTGAGCCGTCGCGTGGAGATCACCGCGCAAAACCACGGCTTTGGCCTGCTGTTCCCCAGTCTGGGCAAACTGATTCCGGAGCTTTCCGGCGGCGAAACCGAGCATGCGGCCGATGGCGACCTGCGCGCCTGGGTGCGTCGCGGCGTCGCGCCGGTCGTGATGAACGAGCGCTTTGGTCGCATTCGCCTGACACATGTGAACCTCAACGACGGCACCGCCGAGGGCATCCAGCTGCTCGACGCCCCGTGTTTCTCGGTCCAGTACCACCCCGAGGCTTCGCCCGGCCCCACCGATGCCCACTATCTCTTTACCGCCTTTACGCGACTCATGGACGGCGAGGAGAACTACCTGGACATCGACACCGCGAAGGACCGTCTTGCCGGCTGGAATTTTGCCGATGGTGGTTCCGCCGTTCTACCGAACGGCGGACCGGTCGACGCTGCGGCTGCATCTGGCACATCATCTTGCCGTTCTGCTTCGGACGCGCGGGCATAAGCCCAGCGCGCCCTCGCATCACGGCAACCTGATGCACCAGCTGCACCCTCGCTGACTTTTTCAAAACATTGAGTCAGCCTCTCTAGGAGGTTTTAAACATGCCTAAACGTACTGACATCAAGCGCATCCTCGTTATTGGTTCGGGCCCCATCGTTATTGGCCAGGCCTGCGAGTTCGACTACTCCGGCGCCCAGGCCTGCAAGGTGCTCAAGGAGGATGGCTTTGAGGTCATCCTGGTCAACTCCAATCCGGCGACCATCATGACCGACCCGGGCTTGGCCGACCGCACCTATGTTGAGCCTATCACCGCCGAGTTTATCGAGCGCGTGATCAAGAAAGAGCGCCCGGACGCGCTGCTGCCCACGCTGGGCGGCCAGACCGGTCTGAACGCCGCCGTCGAGCTGGCAAAGGACGGCACGCTCGACAAGTACGGCGTCGAGATGATCGGCTGCGACCTGGCCGCTATCGAGCGCGGCGAGGACCGCAAACTCTTTAACGAGGCCATGGCCGAGATCGGCCTGGAGGTCGCGCGCTCGGGCTATGCCTACAGCGTGGCCGACGCCGAGGCTATCGCCGAGCGCGTGGGATATCCCTGCGTACTGCGCCCGAGCTTTACCCTCGGTGGCGCCGGCGGCGGCATCGCGCATACCCACGAGGAGCTCGTCTCCATCGTGAGCCAGGGCCTTGAGCTCTCGCCTGCCCATGAGGTGCTGGTCGAGGAGTCCATCGAGGGTTGGAAAGAGTATGAGATGGAGGTCATGCGCGACCACGCCGGCAACGGCATCATCGTGTGCTCCATCGAGAACCTCGACCCCATGGGCGTGCACACCGGCGACTCCATCACCGTGGCGCCAGCGCAGACCCTCTCCGACCTTGAGTACCAGCGCATGCGTGTCGCGTCGCTCGCCATTCTGGAGAAGATTGGCGTCGAGACCGGCGGCTCCAACGTGCAGTTTGCCGTGAACCCCCAGACCGGCCGTCTGATCGTCATCGAGATGAACCCGCGCGTGAGCCGTTCGTCCGCACTGGCCTCCAAGGCCACGGGCTTCCCCATCGCCAAGGCCGCCGCTCGCCTGGCCGTGGGCTACACGCTCGACGAGATCGTCAACGACATCACCAAGGCAACGCCCGCCTGCTTTGAGCCCACGATCGACTACTGTGTGGTCAAGGTGCCGCGCTTTGCCTTCGAGAAGTTTAAGGGTACCGACCCCACGCTCACCACGCGCATGAAGGCCGTGGGCGAGATTATGGCGATCGGCCGCACCTTTGAGGAGGCCTTCGGCAAGGCCATGCGCTCACTGGAGGACGGTCACCAGGGCATCTGCGCCGGTGGCAAGGAGGGTGCCGACAAGCTGAGCGACGATGAGCTCGCTCAGGCCGTGGCAACCCCGACCGAGCACCGCATCTTCTTTGTGGTCGAGGCCCTGCGCCGTGGCTGGGACATCGCCCACATCCATGCCATCTGCGGTATCGATCCGTGGTACCTCAACCGTATCAACGACATGGTGCAGGTCCAGGAGAGCATCCGCGGCCTGCGTGTGGAGGATATCGACGCCGACGCGATGCGCCTGCTCAAGCAGTACGGCACGAGCGACGCCGAGATTGCCGCGCTGACCGGCTCGGACGAGCGCTTTGTGCGCGCCTATCGCAAGGGTCTGGGCGTGGTTCCCAGCATGAAGACGGTCGATACCTGCGCTGCGGAGTTTTCGAGCGCCACGGAGTACCACTACAAGACGTACGAGAACATCTACCGCACGAGCCCGGATGCCAAGAAGTGCGTGGCTCCCGACGAGACCACGCCGGCGGACAAGCCCAAGGCGATGATCCTGGGCGCCGGCCCCAACCGCATTGGCCAGGGTATCGAGTTCGATTACTGCTGCGTGCACGCGAGCTACGCGCTGGCGGCCCGCGGCTTCGAGACCATCATGGTCAACTGCAATCCCGAGACCGTCTCGACCGACTATGACACGTCCGACCGTCTGTACTTTGAGCCGCTCACCTACGAGGACGTCATGGACGTTATCGATGTCGAGCGCCCCGACGGCGTCGTGGTGACGCTCGGCGGCCAGACCCCGCTTAAACTGGCGCGCATGCTCGAGGAGAGCGGCGTCAACATTATGGGCACAAAGCCCGACGCCATCGACTTTGCCGAGGACCGCGAGCGCTTTGCCGCCCTACTCGACAAGCTGGGCATTATGTACCCGCCGGCGGGTCAGGCCACCTCGTTTGAGGAGGCCGAGGCCGTGGCCGCGCACATCGGCTACCCGCTGCTGGTGCGTCCGAGCTACGTGCTGGGTGGCCGCGGCATGATGATCGCCTACGATGCCGGGCATCTACGCGATTACATGGCCGAGGCTGCGCGCATTAGCCCCGACTACCCGGTGTACCTCGACCGCTTCCTGGAGGGTGCGATTGAGTCCGATGTCGATGCCCTGTGCGACGGCGAAGAGGTCTACATCGGCGGCATCCTGGAGCATATTGAGGAGGCCGGTATTCACTCCGGCGACTCTGCGACCTGCATTCCGCCGTTTAGCTTTAGCGAGAGCCTGCAGGCGAAGCTCCGCGAGACCACGCGCCGCATCGCGATGGCGCTGGGCGTACGCGGCCTGGTCAACGTGCAGTATGCCATCAAGGGTGAGACCGTCTACGTGATCGAGGCCAACCCGCGTGCCAGCCGTACCGTGCCGTTTATCTCCAAGGCCACCGGCGTGCCGCTGGCCAAGTGCGCGGCGCGTATCATGGCGGGCGATTCCATCGCGAGCTTGGGCCTGCCGAGCGATGAGCGTCAGCTGGACTGGTTCTGCATGAAGGAAGCCGTTATGCCCTGGGGCCGTTTCCCGGGCGCCGACGTCATCCTGGGGCCCGAGATGAAGTCGACGGGCGAGGTCATGGGTATCGCCAAGAGCTATCCCGAGGCATACGCCAAGACGCAGCTGGCGATCGACTACAAGCTGCCCGACCCGAGTTGCGGCAAGGTGTTCATTAGCGTGTGCGACCGCGACAAGCGCCATATCCTTTCGGTCGCCCGTATCCTGCGCTATCTGGGCTTTGACATCTGCTCTACCGAGGGTACGGCGCGCGTGCTGCGTGGAGGCAACGTGACGTGCGAGATCGTGGAGAAGATTAGCGGCCCGCACGACGGCGAGCGCCCCAACATCGGCGACCTCATCGCCGATGGCAAGATCGCGGTGATCATCAACACGCCGTACGGTCCGGGCTCGCGCGGCGACGGCTATCTGCTGCGCACCGAGGCAGTGCGACGCGGTGTGACCTGCGTGACCGCGATGTCTGCCGCCAACACGTACGTGAGTGCCATCGAGGCGGTGCGTGAGGACCAGCAGGGTCACGGCAGCGCCAACGACATGGGCATGGACGTCATCGCCCTGCAGGACCTGCCGCAGCACACGGTGTAATGTGACGTGGTTGGCCGGGGCGGCAGCCGGACACTTTCTCTCGGAAACTGGGCTTCGCGAAGTTTTCCGAGAGAAAGGACCGCCTCCCGCCCCGGCCTACGGTGACTCGGTTGCACCGTGTGCTGCCGAAGGGGCTTTGTGCGATGACTAGGGCTGAATAGAAAATGAGTGTGGGCGCCGTCGTTCGTTTGAACGACGGCGCCCATGTTTTGGATTTATTGGGCTGTGGCGGTGAAGGTTGTTTTGTCGGCGGCGATGTGC
>CABPDL010000046.1:0-16823 GCA_902406375.1 uncultured Collinsella sp. | reverse complement strand
TCCTCCCAAATCGTCCTCGGACATGTCAGGACCCCGCTGCGCGCTTCGCGCGGCGGGGTCCTTCCGTCCTGCGGAAAGATTTGGGAGGAAAGCCCTGGGGCCTCCTGCGGTAACTAGGGAGGCCGAGGCTATTCGCCTTCTCGCTGCGGGTGCCTGGGCTGAGATTTTGGGATGTTGCAGGCTCTTAGCTGAGAGTAGCACTGACATTTGTCCTAAAATGGCTGGTCGCTAGGGGTTGCTACCGGTAGTTGCGGTAGGGTTGGGGCAGATTCTAACTAGAAATGGTGGTCGCTACCGGTTGTTCTCGGCATACTCGGCTCATTCGATTCGACCATCAAACGAAAGGAACCACCATGGATCTTGCGATGGCACAGCGCCTCGTCGATCGCCGTAAAGCTGCCGGCCTTTCTCAGGAGGCGCTTGCTGCCCAGCTGGGCGTAAGCCGCCAGGCTGTTAGTAAATGGGAGCGCAGCGAGTCCTCACCCGATACCGATAACCTCATTGCGCTCGCCGCGCTGTATGACGTGTCGTTGGACGAGCTGTTATATGGGGAGGCGGCCAACGATGCCGACGACCTGGAGGACGGTAGCGCCGACACCGAGACGGCGGATGTGGCTGACGAGGCTGAGGATTCTGCCGAGCACGCCGATTGCGGCGACAAACCACTTGTCGATATTTCCCTCGCGCGCGGTATCCACGTCATTGATCCCAATAAAGGCGAGGAAGTCCATGTTGGTTGGAGCGGCATCCATGTGACCAACGAGCGCAAGGGCGAAGAGGTGCATGTGGGGCCGGACGGCGTGCATATCGATACGCTTGAGGACGATGGACATAGCGTACGCACCAATGACGACGGCACCGTCACCATCGACGGCGAGACGTTTTCCAGCTGGAAGGAAGCACACGACAAGCTCGACCATCATGGCAAGCATTTCCACACCAAGGTCGGACGTGCATGGAACAAATTCCCCTTCCCCGCACTTGTCACTCTCGCCTATCTGGTGCTCGGCATTGTCTACGGCACATGGGGCATGGGGCTTTTCCTCGTCTTTCTGGTTCCCCTCTACTACGCGATTGGTGACTTTATCGATCGGCGCCACCTGTCTAAGCTGATCGAGGTCATCTACCCGGCAGCCGCCATCGCTTGGTTCCTCTACATGTGGCTCTGTTTGGGACAGCCCCATCCTGCATGGATCATCCTCATCACGATTCCCGTCATAAAGGCGCTCATGCGCTGGTGTCGCAAACAATGGAAGCACCGCAAACAGGCCTAAACCACCCCAACCAGCCAGCGCCACTCATCCGACACCGCCCGCCCCTTCCAAGTTGCGGTGATATAGGGACTGTTTTGAAGCTCCAAAGCGCCAAACAGTCCCTATATCACCGCAACTTACAAACAACTGGGTCAGTTCCGGCACGGAGATTAGCATTGAGCTGACCGCGCGCCAAGAAAAGGGCCCATTTACTACGTTTAACTCGAGAGGGCCGACCATACCCGCCTTTTCCGAAAATTGGCAAGCCCTCTACCTGCGGTTTTAATTTCATAATCTTTGTCATGGTCGAGGGTGTGGTAGCAAACGTAGTAGATAGGCCCGTTTTGTGGCATACGACCCATTCAAGCCCAATCTCGAAGGCTAAAGAGAGCCTCTCATCCACGCCTGCGAGCGAAAACCAAATAGAATGAAAGGCAAATGGAAAAGCTCATCGGCCAGTACGTTGAGATGCTGAACGACAGACATCCCCAGCAAAACGGGGCAAACGCCGGGCCACATAATGGTTGTCCGGCGTTTGCCCAGATAAAACCTGCCAAAATAAACCTGTCCCTTTTTGGCAGGTTACTCGGCGCTCTTGAGGGCACCGACCATGTCAATCTTGTTGAGGGTACGGTTGGTGGCAAGGTTGACGATAAACGTAAAGCCAAAGGAAAGCACCACGGCGAGCACGTAGCTTAGCGGCTCGACCTCGACGTCAAAGTACAGCGACGGCATCTGCAAAATATACGTAAAACTCTCGGCCAGCAAGCCGCCCAGCGGCACGCCCAGCGCAGCGCCGATCGCCGTGAGGATCAACGTCTCCTTGTTGACGTAGTGATGCACCTCGCCACGGCGGAAGCCCAGCACCTTGATGGTCGCCAGCTCGCGTTCGCGCTCCGAAATATTCGTATTAGACAGCGTAAACACCACCACAAACGACAGGCACGCCGCCATAAAGGTCACAAGCACCACGACCGAGTTGATGATGGTGAAGTTGGCCTCATAATTCTCCCAATGCTCGGACGTACTCGAAATTGTGAGCCAACCGTCACTCTTAAGCTTCTTGCTAAACGCAATCTGGTCGGCCGACGAACCCTTAAGCAGCACAAAGACGCCGTTAAGGCGTGCACTTCGACCGAACGCACGCTCATAGGTGCTCTGCGTCATATAAAGCGTGTTGCCCAGATAGTTGAGCGAGATGTCGCTGACTTTGACCTTGGCAACATTGAGCGACGAATCCTGGACGTGAGCCGTGTCACCCGGCTTGATCCCCAGCACCAGCTGAGAGCTCTTGCTCAAATACACGTCTCCGTCACGCAGGGCGAGCGGTTCTTTGGACTCATCCTCCAGGCGCACGTAATCGCCCAAGTCACCCGTGCGGTCGTCGGGAATCACGATGAGCTGCACGGTCTCGCTCTTGCCGCCAAACGTAAAGGTGACGTTGTCGGTCATAATCGGCAGGGTCGAGGTCACCGTCACGTTGGAATCATTGGCCGTGCTGCGCTCATCCAATGCCGCGCACGTCTGCGAAAAATCGTCGGGATTGGCGACCGCCAGCAAGTCATAGCGCGTGATATGCCCGTACTGTTTGGGCGAAAGCGCCACCGACGTATCGCGAATTCCCATACCGCAAATCACGAGCGCCGTGCAGCCGGCGATACCGAAGATGGTCATAAAGGCGCGCTTTTTGTAGCGGAATAAGTTGCGTGCAGCGACCTTGTTCAAAAAGCTCATGCGGTGCCAGATAAAGCCGATGCGCTCGAGCAGAATGCGCGAGCCGGCGCGCGGGGCCTTGGGGCGCATGAGCGAGGCAGGGGTCTCGGCCATCTCGTGGCGGCAGGCGATAATCGTGGCTCCCACCACGCCCACGGCAAACAGCGCCACCGAAACGATCGAGGACACGATGTCGTACGAAAGTAGCATCTGGGGCAGCGAGTACATGTCGTCGAACACCGTAAACAAGAACAGCGGCAGACCCACAAATCCGATGATATTGCCGAGCACGCCACCGATCAGACACGCCCACAGCGAGTAGTCCACATATTTGGACAGGATACGCCCGCGTGAATAGCCGAGCGCCTTGTACAGGCCAATAAGCGTGCGCTCCTCCTCGACCATGCGGGTGGCGGTGGTGAGGCTGATAAGCACGGCGACGATAAAGAAGATGAACGGGAACACCGTGGCGATGGCCTCGATCGAAGAACTATCGCTCTCGACGCTCGAGTAGCTTGCGATATTGCCGCGGTCCTGGATGTACCAGGTGCATTCGCCCAGGTCAGAGAGCTCGGCGCGGGCATCGGCAAACTGCTGGTCGGCGGCGGCACGGCGCTGGTCCAGGTCGGCTTGCGCCTGCGCACGCTCGTCGCTGCCCTCGGCCATGCGATTGATGTTGTCCTGCTCGATCCCAAAGACCATATTCGCCTGACGCTCAGCCGCGTCCAAGCTCGCCGGTGTGTCGACCGTCAGCTCCTGAGTGCGCGCCTTCTCACGCTCCTCGCGGATCTTCTCGATATTGCCCTTGACCTCATTGATCTTTGCCGAGTAGGCATCCGAATAGGAGTTGAGGCTCTTGGCTCCCTCGACGACCACGTGGACAGCGGAGTAGGAAGAAGATGTCGCGGCATCCTCGCTCACGTAGAACTTGTAGTCCGCAGTCGAAGCAGCGCGAAAGGCGTTGACTGTCGAGTCGGAGCTCACGTCGGTGGGATCGAGAACCTCGGCCGTGATGGTATAGTCTCCATCGGCAAACTGGTCCTTGGCGCTTTGGTTCGACGAGCTCGCATCGTTGGCGGCAAAGCTCACCGTATCGCCGATTTTCTTGCCCGAAGCCTTCAAAAAACGTGAGGTCACTGCCACTTCGCCCGAAGTCTCGGGCAGCTCGCCGCGTACTAGCACCGGTTGGTCAATATTCTCTTTGGAAAGGCTCTGCACGACCACGCGCTCGCGCGTTGTACCCACGGCGGTGTAGGCGGTCTCGGTGTAGATGCCCTCGGCCGTCTCGACGCCATCGACCTCTTGAATGGCAGCAAGATCGTCATCGGTCAGACCATAGGTCGACTGCACGTTGATGTCATAAACATTCTGCTGGTCAAAGTAAGCGTCGACCGAATCGCACAAGTCCTCGCACCCCGCTTTGAGGCCGCACATAACGCTCACACCGAGCGCCGTGATTACGACGATAGACAGGAAGCGTTTGAGGCTGCCGCGAATCGTGCGGTAGATGCCACGGCGAAAAACCATCGGCACCATATCGTTTGAGCTTTGGGCAGTGCGGTAGGTCGTAAAATCCTGCTCGCGCTCCGTGTTCTGCGCGTCGCGGCGTTGGCTGTTTTGGCGATCCTGGTCCATGGGCGCTACCACTCGATCGTCTCGATAGGCACAGGATTTTGCTGGACCGTCTCGCTCTCCACGCGGCCATTCTTAAAGCGAATCAGGCGATCGGCCATGGGCGCCAGCGCGGAGTTGTGGGTGATGATAATGACCGTAATGCCTTGCTTGCGGCAAGTGTCCTGTAGCAACTGCAAGATCTGCTTGCCGGTTTTGTAGTCAAGCGCGCCCGTGGGCTCGTCGCACAAAAGCAGCTTGGGGTTCTTAGCCAGCGCGCGGGCGATGGATACGCGCTGCTGCTCGCCGCCCGAAAGCTGCGCCGGAAAGTTAGCGAGGCGGTCGCCCAGGCCAACCTGGCGAAGCGTTTGCTCGGCATCGAGCGAATCGGGGCAGATCTGCGCCGCGAGTTCGACGTTCTCAAGCGCCGTCAGGTTAGGGACCAGATTGTAGAACTGAAAGACAAAGCCGACGTCGGCGCGGCGGTATTCCACAAGCTGAGCCTCGTTGGCAGAGCTCACGTCACGCCCGTCCACCGTCACGGTGCCAGAAGTTGCCGTGTCCATGCCGCCCAAGATGTTGAGCGCCGTCGTTTTACCGGCGCCCGAAGCGCCCAGAATGATGGCGAGCTCGCCGCGCTCGACCGTAAAGCTCGCGCCGTCGAGCGCGTGGATGCGGGCGTCGCCCTCGCCGTATGCCTTGATGACGTCTTTGAATTCGATATAGGCCATCGATTAATTCCCATCTGGTCGGATAACTCTTTAGTATTACCCATTTCCCACCTACCAAAAAGGGACAGGTTTATTTTGGCAGGTTTTATATGGGGAAACGAGGGCGCGGGCGGGCGCCAAGACTGTCCCAAGGCAACCATTTGACCCAAACCGCGCCCGCCGCTATGATGCCGCTGCGGAATGATTGTCTCCGTTGGGTGCGTCAGTAAAACTGTCGCGTCGCCCTAAACCGCCTTGTTGCTGATGACTTCTGCTGTTGCGTGATATCCCTTGGGCATCACGCCGCGGCAGGAGTCTTTTTTGTTTTGGAGGAGAAGTGTCGGAAAGCAGCGCATCGAGCAGAATTAAACGCCTGGTCAACACCTATAGTTGCCTCGTGCTTATGGGTGCCGTCGGAATCCCTATCGGCGTTATCGTTGGCGCCATCTGTGCCCTTTTTGGTCGTGTGCTCCTGGCAATTGGCGCCTTCCGTGACGAGCACATCGTACTGTTCCTTCCCTTCCTCGCCCTCATGGGCTTGGCCATCGTATTTGCCTACCGCACCTGGGGCAAAGGCACCGATCGGGGCATGAGCTTAGTATTCGACGTAGGTCACGGACGCGAGGACGCCATCTCCCCGCGTCTGGTGCCGCTCATTATGCTGAGCACGTGGGCCACGCATCTCTTTGGCGGCAGCGCGGGACGCGAAGGCGTAGCCGTGCAGATCGGCGCAACCGTCTCGCATTGGATCGGCCGACGTCTACCTTTCCGAGAACCCGGCAACACGTTTTTGCTTATCGGCATGGCCGCCGGCTTTGCCGGACTCTTCCGAACGCCCCTCGCCGCCACGGTCTTTGCGGTCGAGGTGCTGGTCGCCGGACGCATGGAATACCGCGCGTTGTTTCCCGCGCTTACGGCTTCGCTTGCCGCAAGCATGACCTCCGGCGCCCTGGAGCTCGAGAAGTTTGAGGTCGCCATTACCGCCTCGTATGCGCTCGACCTCCCCGGTCTTGGACGGCTGGCGTTGTTGGGTATCGCGTTTGGTATGGTAGGTGGCGCTTTTGCCTGGTGCCTTGCCCATGCCAAGACCCTTGCAGCGCGGCTGCTCCCCAGCCCTTACATACGCGTTGCCGTTATGGGCCTTGCGCTGTCGGCGATTCTGTTCGTTCTGTGGCAGGGGCGATACTGCGGCCTTGGCACCAACCTGATATCGGCGGCGCTCAACGGTGACGGCAAGGTCACCATCATGCCTTGGGACTGGGCGCTCAAATTCACACTCACCATCGCCACGCTTGCCGCAGGATATCAAGGTGGTGAGGTGACGCCGTTGTTCTCCATCGGAACCAGCCTAGGTGTCGTGCTCGCCGGAATTCTCGGCATGCCCGTCGAGCCCTGCGCCGCGCTGGGATACGCCGCCGTCTTTGGCAGCGCCACCAACACGCTACTCGCGCCGATCCTCATTGGCTGCGAGGTCTTTGGCTTTAGCAGTCTGCCGACGTTCTTTATTGTCTGCGTCGTGGCCTACCTGTTCAACATGGATAAGTCGATCTATGCGCTGCAGGAGCACAGCCGCACCCGATAAACAGGGCGTTTGCCACCAAAAAACGCGCACGACAGGCCAGGCCCGCCGCGCGCGTCATCCTATACGCGATTAGTTATTGTTGTTGGTCATCGAAGCCACTGCTGCCGCAAGATTGGAAATGGGCATTGTCTGCAGCCAGATGCGCCCCGGACCGGTGAGCACAGTGTTAAACACGCCTTCACCGCCAAACATGATGTTTTTGACGCCCTTGACCATCTGCGCGTCGATGCTCACCGTCTCCTCAAAGCCGGCCACGTTGCCGGTATCTACAATCATTTGCTGGCCAGCAGCAAGCTCGTACTCAACTAGGTCGCCGTCGATCTCGGCAAAGGCAATACCCGAGCCCGTGAGCTTTTGCATGATAAAACCCTCGCCGCCAAAGACGCCGGTCTTTGCCTTCTTGTTAAAGTGGATGCTCAGCTCAACACCACTTTCCGCGGCAAGGAACGAACGCTTCTGCAAAATCCAGCTCTTACCAGGGCCAATCTCGATCGGTATAATGCGGCCGGGGAAGCAAGAGCCAAACGCAATCATGCCATCGCCGTGCGCGGTCCAAATGTTTTGGAACAACGCCTCACCCGAAAAAGCCTTAGAGAACATCTTGCCTATGCCACCGCCCGAGGTGGACATCTCCATGTTGGGGGTCATCCAGACCATGGCACCGCTTTCGGTGATCATGGATTCGCCGTCGCTAAGGTTGCACGTAACAACCGGGAAAGCCCCTCCGCCGATCTCGTACTGCATGACCGTCTCCTTTCCTTCGGGAGCCGAACAACGATGTCCATATTTTAGCAGTTAGAGGTGCGTTTATTTGGGTCGGTGGCGTTCATGGCGCCGATCACCGCCAGCCTCCGCTGCCGTCTGCACAGATAAAACCTGCCAAAATAAACCTATCCCTTTTTGGCAGGTCTTAGAGGCGGACGGTGAAGGTGATCTGGTTACCGTGGCCGCAGACAGAAGCGCTCCCGCCATGGGCTTCGGCGATGGCACGCACCACGGATAGGCCCACGCCCGAGCCGCCCGTCTTGGAGCTGCGCGACACGTCCGCACGATAGAAGCGGTCGAACAATCGGTCCAGGTCGCCTTCGGGCAGCTCGTCTACAGCGTTCGATACGACAAGCTCTGCCGAGCCTTTGCCCGCACCGCGCGAAACGGCGCGCAGACTCAACTCGATCACGCTGCCCTCGCTCGCATAGCGCGTGGCGTTGTCCAGCAGCAACTCAACCACCTGCGTCACCGCCGCAGCATCGGCATGAGCGCGCACGCCGGTCGCGACCGACATCGACAGGCGCTTGCCGCGCGAGACCGCCACCGATTCAAACGGCGCGGCTGCCTTGTCAACTGCCTCCGAGAGATCGATCGACGCCATGGTAAAGCCCGCCGAGCCCTCGTCCATGCGCGCCAAAAATACCAGACGCTCCGTAAGTGCCGTCAGTCGCGCCACCTGCTCGTGAATGCTCTGCGTCCACTCACTCTCGCCGCTCTCAATCTCCTGTACCTCGTTGGCGGCATCGATCACAGCGAGCGGCGTCTTGATCTCGTGGCTTGCATCGGTAATAAATCGCTTTTGCTTGCTGTAGCTCTCGACCATCGGTCGAATCACGGCACCCGACGCGACCGTTACAATTGCCAGCACCGCCAGCCAGCCAATACAGCTGATTGCCACACTCGCGTTCAAAAACGAATGGAAACTTGCAAGCTCGCGCGAACAGTCCACGAACACATAGGTGGTCTTTTCGCCTTGAGCTGTGGTCGTATAGCGGTAGTTACCAGAAAACCCAGAGGTCAGGCCCTTGGAATCCAGCCCCATGGCAATACGGGCGGCACGCTTGGCGCCCACCGCGGCAATGCGGGCGGTATTGACATCGACCACCTGCCCTTCGACAAGCGTCACCGTAAAGTAGCGCGTGTCGAAGGGAGACTCCGCCGTCATGCCTTCAAAATGTCCCACGCGAGCGCCCGCTCGATCGCCATCCGCAACCATGCCGGTGCTCGTATCCCCGCCATTGCCGGAATCGGTCCTGGACTCGTCTTCCCAATCGATGCTGCCCTTGCCTGTCAGGATATAGTCCAGACGCGCATCAGCCATTTTGCAGACATGCGAATAATTGACGATGTTGATGCCGGCGATGATGAGCGTGAGCACCACGGTCACGGCGCCCATGGCAACGAGGATAAACTTGCGACGCAGACGGCGGCCCAATGCGTCAACAGAATTAGCCCGCCCCTTACTACTCGAGGCGGCGTGAAACCACTCCGTCATGTGCTTGCACCACGCGCTCGCGCTCACGCTTATTCGCCTTCCTCGACAACCTCGAGCGAATAGCCCTGGTTACGCGACGCGCGAATGGCAACGTTGGCACCAAGCGCCGTCAGCTTTTTGCGCAGGTACGAGATATAGACCCACACCACGTTGGCGCCTTCGGGCGCGTCCTCACCCCAAACCTCGAGCATCAGACGTTCAGTGGGCATGCGCGTGCCGGCGTTGCGCATAAAGAGTTCCATAAGCTGAAACTCGCGATTGGCCAGGTGCTCCTCGCCCAAGGGTCCCACAAGCGTGCAAGCCGCCGTGTCGAGGCGCACGTTACCCACGCTGAGCGTCGTGGCGTCAATTGCCGTCGCGGCACGCGTCATGGCACGAATACGCGCAAGCAGTTCCTTGGCGGCAAACGGCTTGGTCAGGTAATCGTTGGCACCGGCATCCAGGCCCTCGACCTTATCGGACACCTCGCTTTTTGCCGTGAGCATGATGATGGGCAGTCGCTTTCCGGCGGCGCGTGTACGCTTGAGCACCTCGATGCCGTCCATGCCGGGCATCATGATGTCCAGGATTGCGGCGTCGTAATCGTTGGTGAGTAGATTCTCGAGCGCCGTCAAGCCGTCGAGGGCGGTGTCAACCTCGTAGTCGCTATGTTGAAGAATCGCGGTGAGGGCGCGGGAGAGACCAGGTTCGTCCTCGGCAAGCATCAGCTTCATAGTTGCTCCTTTGGCGCATGGCTCTACAGGTTTCGATACTGCCGATGATAGCGTACCGTCAACCGCCTTAGCGCAGCCTTAGCTGCTCAACCTGCGCGTTTTTAAATACGCAGGATGTGGCTTAGCCAAACTTAAGGCGCACGTGTCGAGCGCTTTGACGCATGCCGGGCGCGAAGGGACAGTGACTCGTCCTTTCACGGCGTCCTAGTTATGCAAAGTGCTCGAGCGTTACTCCTCGTACGCGCCCTCAAGCCGAAGCAGCCACTCCTTGCGGTCAAGCCCGCCGGCATATCCGTTGAGCGAACCATCGGCGGCAACTACGCGATGGCACGGCACGATAATCGAAATGGGATTACGCGCGACCGCAGCCCCCACAGCACGGGGAGATACAACGGGTGCCTCGTTCCCCGGCACCCGATGGCGGGCGGCAACACGCTGGGCGATCTCGCCATACGTAGCGACCTCGCCACGCGGGATAGAAAGCAGCTCGTACCAGACTTCACGCTGAAACGCCGTGCCAATCAAATGCAACGGCGGCGTATACCGAGGCTCCTGCCCTGCAAAATAAGCATTCAACCAAGCCCAAGAACGCTCGAGCACCGAGGAGGCCGCACCATTTGCGGGATTCACCAAAGATATTCCACCGGTACCGGAAACCGCGTCGGCGCCTTCAACATGTTCGGAGTCTTCCCGGAGAAGCGTGGAACCAAAGTGCTCCTGCCCCTCAAACCAAAGCCCCGTCAGACCGCGGCCATCAGCGGCAAGCAAGATTTCGCCCAAAGGCGAGGCAAATGTCGTCGTGACCACCAGCGGCTCCTTTCAAAACTCCGCAACATAATACCGCGAATTGTGCAGACAACCCCAATCGACCCCAAAGTCACCCAAGGCAGCAAGCGCGACAGCGCCGCAGCTGCCGCACGACCCCAAAGTCCCCGCAGGCAGCAGGCGCAACGCGCCACAGCTGCCGGCCGCGCCCCAAAGTCCCCCAAGGCGGCAGGCGCGAAGCGCCGGGGCCGCCGCCGGGACCAGGGCCTGCAACGGCCACGTGCCCCCACATCAGCCCAGCGGCCCCAACCAACAACGACCCCATCGCAGGCCGCTCGCAGCCGAGTCACCGCAGGCGGGGGCCGGGCTTGGTTTTCAGAACACTCCGCAGACCAGTGTGGCGCCTTGTCCGCGGCTCCGAAGGAGCAGGACAAGGCGCCACACATGGTCGAGGACGTTCTGAAAACCAAGCCCGGCCCCCGCCGGATAGGTCACACTACTCGCAGAGCAGCTTAGCGATCTGGACGGCGTTGGTTGCCGCGCCCTTACGGATTTGGTCGCCGCAGCACCAGAAGGTGATGCCGCGCGCGGCCTCAGGGTTCGAGATGTCGCGGCGCACGCGACCGACCCAGATCAGGTCCTGGTCGGACGTATCCATCGGCATGGGGAAGCGGTCGTGCGCATCCTCGGCGCTCATGTCGTCAACCAGCTTCACGCCGGGAGCGGCAGCCAGCGCGGCACGGGCCTCCTCGACCGTAATATCGCGCTCAAACTCGAGCGTAATGCTCTCGGAGTGCGAGCGCAGCACCGGCACGCGCACGCAGGTGCAATTCACGCGCAGCTCGGGCAGGTGCATGATCTTGCGGCCCTCGTTCTGCAACTTCATCTCTTCGGAAGTAAAGCCCTCCTCCTTGACGCCGCCAATCTGCGGAATCAGGTTGCTCGCCAGCTGGGCGGCAAAAGCGCGCGGCTCGGGAATCTCCTCGCCACGACCTAGGGCGGCCAGCTGGGCCTCAAGCTCGGCCACGCCGGGAGCACCAGCGCCCGAAGCCGCCTGGTACGTCGAAACGATCATGCGCTTCACGCCGGCGAGCTGATGCAGCGGCCAGGTGGGAACCAAGCCGATGATGGTCGCGCAGTTGGGGTTGGCGATAAGGCCGTGATGCCACTTGATGTCGTCGGCGTTGATCTCGGGCACGACCAGCGGCACCTCGGGATCCATGCGGAAGGCGTGGCTGTTGTCGACCACGACGGCGCCGCGCTTGACGGCCTCGGGCAGTAGCTCCTTCGCAATATCGTCGCCGGCGGCGCCGAGCACGATGTCGCAGCCCTCAAAGGCCTCGGGGCAAGCCTCCTCAATCACAACCTGCTCGCCGCGGAACTCGACGGTCTTGCCCGCAGAGCGCGCGCTCGCTAGCAGCTTGAGCTTGCCGACCGGAAACTCCTGCTCGTTGAGGCACTCGAGCATCTGGGTGCCCACGGCTCCCGTCGCGCCCAAAATAGCAACCGTGTACTGTTTCATGCTTCCCCCTTTAAAGGCTGTGGCTTTTGCCCGCACGCCGAGCAGGCCGATTATTGTTGCCAGTGTATACAAGAACAGGGCGGGCACGAAACCCGCCCCGTCGAAACGAAACCGAAACGAAACGCCCCGCCGTAGTTTTTGAGGCAAGTCCCAAAAATCTACTGGGATAGCAGCTACTTGTGGAGCGCGGCCGGGGCGGGATCGACCGGCACGGGAGCCTCCAGGTCGGAGACCTTCACAATGCCGTTCTCGTCGGAGAAGGCGCGGTAAATGGTCCGAATCGCCAGGTCGAAGTCCTTCTCCTCGACACCGATAATGATGTTGATCTCGTCACAGCTCTGCGAAATCATGCGCACGCTCACGCCGGCCTGGCCGAGCATGCCAAACAGGTGACCCGAGATACCTGCGCGGCCGCGCAGGTTACGACCGACGGTCGCGATGAGCGCCAAGCCCTCGACAACCTCGATCTCGAGCGGCTCGACCTCCTGCTGAATGTCGCTCACAAGCGAGTACAGCGAATCGTGAACGTCCTGCTCCTGCACCACGGCGCCAAAGCGGTCGACACCGGTGGGCATGTGCTCAACGGAAACGTCATAGCGCTCGAAGACCGAAAGCGCGCGGCGCATAAAGCCGACACGGGGCTTGGTGCGGTCGCGGGCCACATTGATGGCGACAAAGCCGCGTTTGCCGGTCACGCCGGTAATGATGGGCTCCGCCTCGCCCTCGTCAGCCGTCTCGCTAATGATGGTGCCGGGGTCCTGCGGCGCATTGGTGTTCTTGATGACCAGCGGAATGCCTGCCTCGCGCACGGGGAACACGGCCTCCTCGTGCAGGACGCTTGCGCCCATGTACGAAAGCTCGCGCAGCTCCTCGTAGGTAACGCGCGCAATGGGCTGAGCCTCGGGAACAATACGCGGATCGGCAGAATAGAAGCCCGAAACGTCGGTCCAGTTCTCGTACAGATCGGCGCCAAGGCACTTGGCCAGAATCGAGCCCGAAATATCGCCACCGCCTCGATCGAGCAGCTTGATCTGGCCCTCACGCGTCGCGCCGTAGAAACCGGGCATAACAAAGCCACCCTGCTGGCCGTACTCCTGCACCAGCTCGGAGGTGCGGTTCATGCTGAGCGTACCATCGTGATGGAACGCCACAACCGTCGCGGCGTCCAGGAACGGCAGGCCCAGATACTCGGACATCAGGCGAGCGGTGAAGTACTCGCCGCGGCTCACAAGCTCCTCGGTGGAGTAGCCGCCCGAGCGGGCGCGCTCGGCAAAGGCTGCGAACTCCTCGCGGATGGGATAGGTGAGCTCCAGCTCGTCAGCGATATCAAAATAGCGCTGACCGATGTCCTCGAGCAGCTCCTCGCACGACACGTGATACTTAACGTGCGCGTTAACCAGGTAGAGCAGGTCGGTCACCTTGGTGTCGCCCTTAAAGCGGCGACCGCAGGCGGAAACCACCACAAAACGGCGGGCAGGGTCGGCATCGACGATGGCCTTGATCTTCTTGAAGTGTTCGGCGTCGGCGACCGACGAGCCGCCAAACTTGGCAATCTTAATCATGGGCTGGAGGTTACCTTTCTAAAAAGCCTCTGCGAACCTATTTTGCACGCTCTGATACCATGGTTTCACCGATTGGGACCAAGGTATCCGAGGAGCACTGTTATATGGGAACTTATCATAGTACACGAGGACGCACTTTATCATGCTCAAGTAAGGTGGCAATCCGCACCGGCATAGCTCCCGACGGGGGTTTGTTTGTCTCGGACGAGCTTGGCACCCAGCAGGTCGATATCAGCTCGCTTGCAGATAAATCGTACTTTGAAATCGCTCAAAATGTGTTGGGAATGTTACTGAACGATTACACGGACGAAGAAATTTCGGCCTGTGTGAATGAGGCTTACCGCGGTACGTTTGCAAGCGATGAGGTCACGCCGCTCGTCAAACTCGATGCAGCGCCGGGCACCGACGCTCCTCAAACCTATGTGATGGAGCTCTTTGGCGGCCCCACGAGTGCCTTTAAGGACGTCGCCCTGCAGATGCTCCCCCGCCTCATGGCCCGCACCTCCGCCAAGGACGGTGGCGCCGAACGCATCATGATCGTCACCGCCACGTCGGGCGACACGGGCAAGGCGGCACTCGCCGGCTTTGCCGACGCCCCGGGCACGGGCATCACCGTCTTTTATCCCGAGGGCAAAGTCAGCCGCGTACAGAATCTGCAGATGTCCACTCAGGAGGGCGATAACGTCGCCGTCTGCGGCATCCGCGGCAACTTTGACGACGCCCAGAGCGCCGTCAAGCGCATCTTTGCCGATAAGGAGCTTGCCGAGCGTCTGGAGGCCGCAGGCACGGTGCTTTCGAGCGCCAACTCCATCAACGTCGGCCGTCTGGTACCGCAGGTCGTCTACTACTTTGCCGCCTATGCGCAGCTGTTGCGCGCCGGCGCCATCGAGGCCGGCGACGCCGTGGAGTTCTGCGTACCGACCGGCAACTTTGGCGATATCCTGGCCGGTTACTATGCCAAGCGCATGGGTCTGCCCGTCGCCAAGCTCATCGTCGCGAGCGACAAGAACAACGTGCTGGCTGACTTCCTGAGCACCGGCGTCTACGACCGCAACCGCCCGTTCTTCACGACCATCTCGCCTTCGATGGACATCCTCATCAGCTCTAACCTGGAGCGCATGCTCTACTTCCTGTCCGATGGCGACTGTGAGCTCGTTGCCGGCCTTATGGAGCAGCTGGCGCGGACTGGTCGCTACGAAGTTCCCGCCGACCTGCTGGCAAAGATTCAGAGCGTCTTTGGCTGCGGTTGGGCCAGCGAGGACGAGGTACGCACTGCCATCAAGAGCTGCTGGGACGCGAACGGCTACGTGATCGACCCGCACACCGCCTGCGGCTATCACGTCTTTGAGCAGGTCGCTCCCGCCGAGGGCGCCAAGGCCCGCGTGCTGCTTTCGACCGCCAGCCCCTACAAGTTCCCGCGCGCCTGCTGCGACGCCCTGGGCCTCGACGTTCCCGAGGACGACTTTGAGGCCATGCGCGTGCTCGAGCAGGCAACCAACACGGTTGCCCCGGTCCAGCTCGCCGAGCTCGAGTCCAAGCCCGTCCGCTTCGAAGACGTCTGCGACGTAGCCGACATGGCCAACTACGTAGAGCAGGCTGCAAAAAAGATGGCTACCAACTAAACCCTTACTAGGCGCCGGCGAAAGCCGGCGCACCTTCTTTTATCAGATACTCACCGGGATAATGACGAGCTGACATGCGGGTCTGCCTGTTTAGTTCGTCGCGAGTTCCGCACGAGCCGGAAAGCACTTAATGTGCTTTCCGAGCGAGCCAGGACTGCCCGAGCAGCGAACTAAACAGGCAGACCGCCCAGGAGATTCCCATGATCAAAATCACCGTCCCCGCCACCAGCGCGAACCTAGGCATTGGCTACGACACCCTCGGCATGGCCGTCAGCCTCTACTCGCACTTCACCTTCGAGCGCGCCGACAAGCTCACCATCACGGGCTGCCCCGAGGAATTCCAAAACGAGAACAACCTGGTCTACGTTAGCTTTGTCGATGCACTGGCCGCATGGGGCGAGCTGGCCTTCCCCGTCGCCATCGACATTCAGACTGACGTTCCCGTCGCCCGCGGCCTGGGCTCCAGCTCCACCTGTGTCGTCGCCGGCATTATGGCCGCCGCCGCGCTGACAGGCCACACCGTCGACCGTGCCGAGCTCGTCCGCATTGCCACCGAGGTCGAGGGCCATCCCGATAACGTCGCCCCCGCTATCCTGGGCGGCGCCGTCTGCTCCTTTACGCCGACCGATTCGCTCCCCCAGTGCCTGCGCTACGAGGTGAGCGATCGCCTGCGTTTTATTACCGTGATTCCTCCCTACGAGGTGCATACGAGCGAGGCGCGCAAGGTCGTGCCGCAGGAGGTTCCGCTCTCCACCGCCGTATGGCAGATGGGCCGCATCGCCGGCATGACGCGCGGTCTTGAGTCCGGCAACCTCGACCTGATTGCCGCCGCCAATGACGACCGCATCCAGGAACCCTATCGTCGCCGTCTGATTCCCGACTACAACGCCGTGCGCGACACCTGCCTTAACGGCGGCGCCAAGACCATCTGGATCAGCGGATCGGGCTCGACCCTTATGGCTGTGACCGACGACACCATCGTGGCAAAGTTCCTGCAGGTCAAGCTGCGCGAGCAGTTCCCTAAGTGTGATACGCATATTCTGACGTGCGACACGGAAGGCGCTCAAATCGAGTACCTGTAGACATCGCCGATCGGTCTGTCCGGGCCACCCAGGGGCATCCCCTTAAAAACGTCCTCGCACTTGAGGCCCGCTTATCCTGCTCCTTCGGAGCTGCGGATAAGCGGGCCTCGTGCTGCGGAATATTTTTAAGGGGATGCCCCTGGGTGGCCCTATGGCAACGTGGCGAGCGATGTCTACAGGGACCCACGCTTTGAAGGGGCGCCGGGCTGATAATTTGGCTCTTTATTGGGGAGGGCTCTTGCTAGGCTGGGGCACTTATTAGAGGCAGGCTTCGGCGATGCGGCGCTTGAGTTCGTCGATGCCGGTGCCGGTTTGGGAGCTTGTGATGATTACGTTTTCGGCCGGGACGTTGAGTTGCTTTTTGATGGCAGCTGCCTGGCGGGCCTGCTGGGTGCGGCTGAGCTTGTCGGCCTTGGTGAGGCAGA
>CABPDL010000045.1:0-18739 GCA_902406375.1 uncultured Collinsella sp. | reverse complement strand
CGGGCCGAGGCCGCCGGGGAGGCCGCGGCCGCCTCCACCGCGCCCCCGCCGGCGCTCGTCGAGGCCGAGAACAGGCAGGTCAGGTTCCTGGCCGCCCGGATATCGGAGGCCCTCGACGAGGCCGGGGCCCTCGAGGCCGAGACGGCGGCGCTGCTCGAGGGCGACGAGACCTACGCGTGCCTGCTCACCGTGCCCGGCATCGGCCCGAGGACCGCGGCGCAGCTCGCGGTGTCGGTCGACATCGGGAGGTTCCCGGACCACGACCACCTGGCCTCGTACTGCGGCATAGCCCCGAGGGTGAGGAGCTCCGGAACGTCGGTGAGGTCGGTCAGGGCGTCCAGGCGCGGCGACGCGAGGCTCAAGTCCCTGCTGATCTTCTCGTGCAACAGCCTGGTGAGGTCCTCGGGGCGCTACGGCGAGTACTACCGGGCCTGCAGGGCGCGGGGCATGGGGCACGGGCGGGCGCTCAAGGCCGTCGCGAGGAAGCGGCTCAGGGCGATATACGCCGTGATGCGCGACCGGGTGCCCTACCGGGAGTAGCCCCGACGGTTGACAAAACTATAGGAACACCCAATGACTACTCCTGCACCTTGAGGGCTTCGGCCAGACCGACGCGCTTGATAGAGCGCGTGTGTAGCAGCGCCACGACCAGGTAGGTCGCAAAGCCAATGCCGACGCATGCAGCCATGGACCAAGCGGGCACGTAGATCTCGATATTGCCGTTGTAGGCGAGCAGCATCGAGCGGAAGATGGCCGTGAGCGAGCCAATAATGACCGGCAGGCTCAGCACGAGCGACGCCGCCACGCACAGCGTGATCGAGCGGATGTACAGATGCGAGATCTCGCTATCTCGATAGCCAAAGACTTTCATATAGCTAATCGAACGGGCGCTGTGGTCGATCACCGCCTTGGTCAGCAGGTACATAAACAGCAGGAAGATAAACACCGCGAGCCCGACCATCATGCCGATCATTTTGCTCACCATGCCGATGAACTGGTCGCCCACGGCGCGCATGTCGTCGGGCGTGGTGTCGCCGGCAAAGTAGCGCGCGTCGAGGTCGAGCTTCTCGTCGCTCACATAGCCGTTAAAGTAGGCGGCATCGTTGTCGAACAGCTCGTTAAAGTCATCGATACTCATATAGATATTCATGTCCGACTTGGAGCCCCAGGCACAGTCCTTGCCCGCGTACTTAAGAGAATAATCCCGAGCCTCGTACTTGTCGCGAAGCTCGACCTTCTGGCCCTCGCTCCAGCCAAACTTATCGAGCAGACCGCCGCCAAAGACGACGCGCCCGTCGCCGACGTTGAGGTCTTTCCAATAGCGCGAATGAGATGAAATGCCGTAGACGGAAATCGTCTCCTCGCCATTACCATCGCCGCGGTCGTATTGCAGCTGGTAAACGGCATATTTCTCGGCCTGCGCGATTGCGCCCGCGCCGTTGTCGGTCGTATTGACCGGGTGGATATCGTCGTTGTCAGTGTCGATCTTAGAGGCCTTGTCGATCAGATCGATGGCCTCATCGCGGTTGCAGCCGAGGGCGTCGGCAAGATCGTCAAGGCGCGCGTAGAGCGCATCCTTCTTGTCCTGGACCTTGGCAAGCGCATCCTGCGCTGCGGTCAGGCTCTCGGCAGACGGAGATGCGGTCGCGGCATCGGCTGCCGTCTGCGCCGCATCGGCCGCGCCGTCAAGCTCGTCATCGGCATCCTGGGCGGCAGAAAGCAGCGCGCCGTCAACCGACTGCAAGCGCTCGAGTGCCGACCACTGCTCGCGCTCCTCGGCAGTGCCCTCGAGCTCCAGCGGCGCCTTGAGTGTGTACTGATGCTCGGCGACCAGGCTCGTCTCGAGGTTGTCCGCATAGTGCGTCATCGTGGGCAGGATCGCCAGACCAAAGAGCAAAAGCAGCGACCCAAACGCGATGCCCACGAAGAGCGTGGCGAAGTTGCCCAGGTTGCGCAGGAAGACGCGCAGGCGGAAGCGCGAGACAAAGCCCATGCGCTCCGGCAGCTGCAGGCCGCGCTTGGTGCCCGATTTGCCGCTCGCCTCGTGACGAAGGAACTGCAACGGCGTCTTGCCCATCTTGCGAAGCAGGCCCACCAGCGTGATGAGGATGAGCGCGGCGGCGGGAACCACGGCGCACTTCACAAAGATCTCCCAGCTCCAGTACACCTGGAAGGGCGGCAGGCTGTACGAGCCGTAGTAGAGACCGCGCATGGGCTCGGTAAAGAACGCAACGCCGAGAGCGGTGCCCAGTAGCGCCGCGGCCACGCCTACGATGGCGGGAAGCGCTAGGTAGTGCAGCACGATTTCGCGACGGCGATAGCCGCTGGCGAGCAGCGTGCCGATGATGGCGCTCTCCTCCTCGATGGTGGCGTCGGTGAGCACCACAAAGACAAACGCCATGATCACGATGATGATGTCGAGCAACGTCATCCACATCATGGAGTCGCCGTCCACGTCGTCGCGCGCATAGCCAATGCCCTGGTTGGAATCGGCATCGACAAGATCGTCGACGCGCGCATCGGCGTCGGTCAGCGCCTCGACCATATCCTGCTCGGCATCAATGCGATCCGCGGTGGGGAGGTCGCGATCGGCAAAGGTGAAGGAGTAGGTGTAGGCAGGCGCGCCACCGGCATCCTCGAGCGCGGCAAAGCCGGCGTCGGTGACCTCGGCCACGCCGTACGTGATGGTGTTCACCGTAAAGTCCGAATTGTCGAGGAACAACGCCTGGCTATCGGGCTGGGTCATGATGCCGCAGATGGTGTAGGTGCGGCCCTCAAGCTCGACCTTATCGCCGATGGCGAGGTCGTTATTGGTGGCAAAGACGCGGTCGATGGCCACCTCGTCGTCCGCCTTGGGTTCCTTGCCCTCACAGTAGGACGCAATGTCCACCTTAGCGCGGTGCGCATAGGTGCGCAGGGTCCGCTTGGTGCCGTCGTCGCCGGCAGTCTTTTTGATGATGGCGTCGATAGAGAAGTTCTTGTAGAACGTAACGCCGCCGACGTCCTCAGCCGCGTCTTCGGCAGCCTTGAGCTGATCTTTGGTGGCCTCGAAGGAGGTAGTCACACGGCCGTCCTCGATCGTGTATGCATCGCGCATGTCGTCAATGAGGCAGCCGATGGAATGCGCCGCGAGCAAAAAGCCCGAGGTAAGGGCGATGCTTCCGCACATAAGCAAAAAGATGCCCAGGTACTTGCCGATATTGCGGCGCAGCTCGCGCGGGAGACGTTTTGCGAGAGGTGTCATGGCGCCGCCTACCAATCGAGCTCGGCGGCCGCGACGGGTGACTCGTTGAGCTCATCCTCGACGATGCGCCCGTCGCGCAGGCGCAGCACGCGATTTGCCATGCGCGCGATGGCGGCATTGTGGGTGACAATGATGATGGTGCAGTCGTAGGTGCGGTTGACATCCTCCATGAGCTGCAAGATTTCCTTGGACGTCTTGTAGTCAAGCGCGCCCGTGGGCTCGTCGCACAGCAGCAGGCCTGGGTTTTTGACGAGTGCACGGCCGATGGCGCAGCGCTGCTGCTGGCCGCCCGAGACCTGGCGTGGGAACTTGTTGCGGTGCTCGTAGAGGCCCAGCGAACGCAGCAGGTCGTCGACATTGAGCGGGTTTTTGGACAGGTGCGCCGTGACCTCGATGTTTTCCTTGATGGTAAGGTCGGGCAACAGGTTGTAGAACTGGAAGACAAAGCCCAGCTCGCGGCGGCGGTACTCGCCCAGATCGGCAGGCTTGAGCGCGGTGAGGTCGCAGCCGTCCACCATGATGGAGCCGCCGTCGGCATCCTCCAGGCCGCCAATGAGGTTGAGAAAGGTCGACTTGCCCGAGCCCGAGGGTCCCAGCATGACGCAGATCTCGCCGCGGTTGATGGACGTGTCGATGCCGTCGAGCACCGTCAGGCGCGCATCACCGTCGCCATAGTGTTTCTTGAGCCCTTTGACCTGGACATAGGCTTGCTTTGTCGCCATGTTATCCCCCGTTGTTAGCCTTCTGCTACTTTTCTAGGGTAATAGTAAACCTGGGCGAACTATTTTTAAGCGACGTGCGCGACTTTTTTCCAACCTACTCATTGGGGACAGACTTAAATGAGTGAAATCGCTCATTTAAGTCTGTCCCCAATGAGTGAAGTCTGTCCCCAATGAGTGCCGGCAGGAAAGGAACGTCCCCAATGACTAGGCAAAGACTGTCCCCGATGACTAGGTGGCTAGGCGCGGGATTTGGCGCGTGAGAGGGCTAGGCCTACGGCGGCGATGGCGGCGGCGAAGAGCACGGTGACGCCCAGGTCGCAGGCGATGTCGCCCAGCACGGTGGACGTCAGGTCCGCGGCGAGCGCCTTGCCGATCGCGTCGTTCACCCAAAACGTCGGCACAAAATGCGCCACGGTCTGCACGGCCGAGCCCATGAGCGACAGCGGCATCCAGGCGCCACCCAAAAACGTCATGAGCATGCCGAGTAAGTTGCCCACACCGTTGAGCAGCTCCTCGCGCGCGCCCAGGCTCGAAAGGGCAAAGCCAACGGCCAGCGGCGTGCACGCCAGGGCAAACGTCGCCGCCAGCGCCAGGCACACACGGCCCACGCCGACCTCGGCGACCGCGCCGGCAAAGCCCACGACACCCATCATGCTCGACACAAACCATATGCAGACGGTGAGCACCGCGGCAGCCGCGAACACGGCAAGCGAACGCCGGCGCTCGGAGATTGGGCCGGCATCCATACGACGCACGCGCTCGGGCTCGTTCATGCCCGAGAACACCAGCCCCACCGACACGATGACCGACGAGATGATCGCGTACGCGCCAAAGTTGAAGTACGACTCGAGCGTGGCTGCGGCAGTCGAGTCAACCTTGACCTGCTCGATCTGGACCTCCGCGCGCTTTGCGGCCGCGTGCTCGGCGGCCCTTGCGACGTCACCGTTGGAGGCAGCGGGTTCAAGCGCCGCCGCAGCGCCCGCGAGCGAGATCCAGCGTGAGGCCTCGGCAGACGAAAGCGCCGCCGCCATGGTGCCGGCGCCGTAGGTCACATCGAGCTTGGGCAGGGACTCCCCCGCGCGGGCGGCTGCAACAAGATCGTCCTCAAACCCCTCCGGGATAAAGAACACGCAGTCGGCGCTGCCTTTGGCGCTGTTGCTCTTGGAGAGCGCATCCGCGAGATCGTAGGTGTCGTCGCCGACGCCCGTGACCAGCTCAAAGCGCGAACCCAGATGCTTGGTAAGCGCACGCGAAAGGTCGCTATTGTCGCGGTCGACCACGATCACGTTGGTGTCGTAGGGCTTGTACTCGGTAAGCTGCGACGAGTTCCAGCTCACCGAAGCCGCGATGAATACGCCCATGAGCGAGATGAACACCGTATAGATGAGCAGGTAGAACGGGTGCGCCAGCGCCATGCGAAGCGCGGTCTTAAAGGTGCTCATAGCGGCTCCTTCCAAAGATCAGCGTAGCGGCGGCGACAAACACCAGGGCCATCAGGACGAGCGCGCCGGCGCGAACAGCGAAGGGCCCCAGGTCCTCAAAGAAATACAGGCGATTGAACATGTCGCAGATGAGCTTGACGGGGTTGAGCCAGCACTCGACCGGACAAGCGCGGGCGACGTCGTCGGCAAGCGCCATCGCCGGCTCGCCGTAGAGGCCGGCGAACAGGGCGCACGTGGTGGCAAAGCCCGTGAGGATGCCCGACTTGGATGCCTTGCCGCCCTTAACGGGAAGCGTGCCCACAAAAAGCCCCAGGCCCGTGGCGGCAAGCGCGGATGCAGCCCCGCCCAGCAGGCACAACCCCTCGCGCCCGCCAAAGTCGACGCCCACGACCAGGCGCACGTAGCCGATCGCAACCGCCATCGATGCAAAGGAAACCAGCCACGAGCCGACAAAAATGCCGGCCAGCGACGCCGTCTTGGAAAGACCGCCCACGCAGCGGCGCGCGCCAAGGCCCGACAGATTAGGCTGCAAATCAACGACGCTCAAGGCGGCAAACTCGGCAGACATCATCGCGACCAGGCCAAAGAGCGCGTAGTAGTAGATGACCGTGCCATCGGGCGTGGCACGAGTCAGGCTCATGCGGCGGGTTCCGCCCTCGAGCGACAGGGCGTGCGCAACCGCCGCCGGATCGGCGAGCGCCGCCGGGTTGTCCTGGGCAATCTGGCGCATGAGCTCGACATTTTGCGTATACGAGCTTGCCACCGTTTCAAGGATGCTGCGGTCGGTGAGCACCGACGAGGCGCGCGAGCTGTCGTAACTCGACAGCAGCGTGAGCCTGGGCGTGCCCGCGGCATCAACCGTATAGATGCCCGCGACCTCGCCGGACTTGAGCGCTTTGCGCGCGACAGCCAAGTCTTCGTACTCGCTCACATCGAGCAGCTGATCGTCGCCTGCCTTGGCAAGCGAAGCTGCCACATCCTTAAAGGTCGAGGCATCCCAGGCCTCGTCCGCCACGACGGCAACCGGCACCGGGTCGACCGTGCCGTCGGAGCTGAGGTTCGCAAACATAAACATGAACATCGTGGAAAGCGCGATAGGAAAGAGAGCGCCCCAGACCCACGTGCTCGGCCGGCGCAGCAGCGTCTTGACCGTGGTGATGATGGTGTTGAACATGGCCGCCCCCTAGTCGCGCAGCTCGCGGCCGGTGATCTCGAGGAACACGTCGTTGAGGGTCGGCGGTTCGGAATAGATGCGGCCGAGCGGCACGTCATGCGAGCGCAGCGCATCGAGAATGTCCGTCAGGTTGTGCGGGCTCGCTTCGCACGAAAACGTGAGCTGTCCCGCCGTTGCCGAAAGGTCCAGAACGTGCGGCAGGCTTGCGACGGCACCGAGCGCCGCACTCGGAACCTCGCCGACCTCGATTACAATCTTCTCGCCCATCTGAATCATGCGCTTGAGCTCGTCGTTAGTGCCCTGCGCCAGCACGCGGCCGCCGTCCATGATCATGATGCGGCTGCAGATCTGCTCGACTTCCTCCATGTAATGGCTGGTATACACCACCGTGGCGCCCTCGTCGCGCAGGCGGCAGATGCCCTCCAGGATGGCGTTGCGGCTTTGCGGGTCGACCGCCACCGTGGGTTCGTCAAAAAAGATGAGCTCGGGCTTGTGCGCGATGCCGCAGGCAATGTTGAGACGACGCGCCAGGCCGCCCGAGAGCTTGCCAGGGCGGAACTTGGTAAAGTCGCCCAGGCCGACAAAGTCGATCGCCTCGTCCACCAGCGCGCGGCGGCGCTTGCGGTCGTTGACGTAGAGACTGCAGAAATAGTCGATGTTCTCGCGCACGGTGAGCTCGTCGAACACCGCCACCTGCTGCGGCACCACACCGATGCGGCGCTTGAGATCGTAGCGGGCGGGCGTCATGCGCTCGCCGAACAGCTCGATGGTGCCCTTGTCGTAGGCGAGCAGCTGCAGGATGCAGTTGATGGACGTGGTCTTGCCCGAGCCGTTGGGGCCCAGCAGGCCAAAGATCTCGCCGGGGGCGATACTCAGGTTAAAGTGGTCGAGCGCAATAAGGTCGTCGTAGCGCTTAACGAGGTTTTCGACGTGGACGATGTCTGTCATGAGGCGGCCCTTCTGTTGCTTGTGGCCCGGTATGATTGCATCATCGCAGGAGCTGACGGCGCGCACCAGTGAGCTTTGTCACGAGTGCGGGGCGGTCGCGTAGTCTGCTGACGCGACCGCCCCGCCGCGTGGGAGGAATGTCACGGTTGCTTTGAGTGGCGCCTCCCCCGTGCGCGGCATCGCGTACAATACCCGTATGAACAGGCTATTCGACAAATCGATCGTGCTGGCGTGCTGCATCGCAGCCGCCACGGGCCTTGCTGTGGATGCTCGCCTGGTCGCGGCGTTTTGCCTTGGCGTTGTCATCGCCGCACTGGCCGAGGTCGCGCAGGGAGAACGCGCCCGTCGCGCCAGCGAGGCCGGCAGCTACGCCTACGTCATCGCGGCTGTCTTCGTGCCGCCGTTTGTGCCGTTCGCACCTCTCGCCCTCTATGACATCGCGCGACGCGTGCGCCGTGAACGCATCTGGCCCGCGCTGGCAATTGGCTCCATGTTTGCCTGCGCACTTGCCACGGACCTTCGCTGCGGCGCGCTCACCACCCGAACGCTGTTGCTAACCGCCATCCTTTCGGTCGCCGCCACGTTGCTGTCGCTGCGCACCGCGCAGCTGGAGCGCGAACAGGAACGCATGCGTCGCACCCGCGACAAGCTGCAAGAACGCGCCCTGGCACTCGAGGCACGCAACCGCGACCTCGCCGACCGTCAGGACTACGAAGTCGAGCTCGCGACGCTCGCCGAACGTGCCCGCATCGCGCGCGAAATCCACGATAACGTGGGCCACCAGCTCACGCGCGCTTCGCTTCAAACCGAAGCCCTGCGCGTGGTCCATGCCAACGAGCCCGGCGTTGCCGCCGATTTCGCCGACGTCAAATACACCGTTGACGAGGCGCTCCAGCTCGTGCGCGCCAGCGTCCACGCGCTCAACGACAATGCGACCAACCTCTCCGTGCAGCTCGAACGCATCGTTGAAGGCGCGCGCTCGGACAGCGGTCCGCAGATTGAGCTTGAGGTTTTGGCCGAGCATGCGCCCGCCAACGTCGCCAACTGCTTTGCGGCGGTGCTGCGCGAGGCGCTTTCCAACGCCATGCGCCACGCCCATGCCAAAACCATTACCGTGCGGTGCATGGAGCATCCGTCGTTTTACCAGCTCATCGTTACCGATGATGGCGCAGACGCGACCCCGGCGAGCAGCAGCAACGTCGCAGAAGGCATGGGGCTCGTCTCCATGCGCGAGCGCGTCGAGGCGCTTGGCGGAACCTTCACCGCCGGCCTGCGCGCCGGCGCCCCCGGCTGGCGCGTGTTTGCCACCGTCCCCAAACAGCAAGGAGATGACGCCCGATGAGGCTCATAGTTGTCGACGACGACCGCTTGGTAGTCGATTCGCTCAAGATTATCCTGGGCGCCCAGCCGCAGATCGAAGTGGTGGGCACCGGAGCCGACGGCAACGACGCGGTGGCACTCTACGCCGAGCACGCGCCCGATATCGCGCTGCTCGACATTCAGATGCCGGGGCGCGACGGCCTTTCGGCGGCGGGCGAAATCCTTGAGCGCGACCCTTCGGCGCGCGTGGTGTTTCTGACGACATTCTCGGATGACGAGTACATTGTGTCGGCGCTCAAACTGGGCGCCCGCGGCTACTTGATTAAAACCGATGTCGCCGTCATTCCTCCGGCGTTGGCGCAAGTCATGGACGGCAAACGCGTGCTCGAGGGTAAGGCGATCGAAGATATCAACTTTGATGGGACGGGCGTCGATGCCGGCACGACCCGCCGGCCCGCGGCCTTCGCCAGCCTAACCGACCGCGAGTTCGAAGTCGCCGAGCTCATCGCCCGCGGCCTCGACAACAAGGAGATTGCCGCCACCGCCTATATGGGCGAAGGCACCGTACGCAACCACATCAGCTCGATCCTGGCAAAGATGGGCCTGCGCAACCGCACGCAGATCGCCATCGCCTACCTGCGAGGGTAGTTGCCCGACGATCAACCGCTCCGGCATAGCAAAATGGCTGCCACCGATTTAATGCCATTTCAAAACTATGCCGGTTTCCGGGGCTGAGTCACGAGTCCCCAACCATGCCGATATTCGTGAAAATAAAACCGCAGGTAGACGAGCCGTCATTTTGCAGAAAACGCGGGTATGGATGGGAGTCCTGAGTTTAGCCCCGAAAACGGCATGGTTCTGTTTGAACGGTCCTGCGCGAACGCACCCACCAGCCGCGTGGGGCCAAAAATGATCCGTTTTCCTCCGTCCCCGGGGGATCATTTGGCGGCGCCAACCACGAAATCGGCCCATCTACTACGTTTGACTCGATACCCCCAACCATACCCCCGTTTTCCAGAAAATCGCAGGCGTTCTACCTGCGGTTTTGTTTTCGCTTTTTTGGCATGGTTGGGGGTAAGGGGATAAACGTAGTAGATGGGCCGATTTCGTGGCGGCCCTTCCTCCCCTGCGCACAAAAGTGCCGCCACGGAGAAGGGAGACGTCTCCGTGGCGCCCGGGGCCTTTTGGCCCCGGGCGCTGCCAGCGTGCCTAGCGCTTACGGATACCCCAGACCAGGGCTCCGACGCCGGCCATGGCGATGACGAATGCCATGAGCAGTGCGGCGGCCTGCTGGTCACCCGTGGTGGGCAGGAAACCCTTGACCGTCTTGACGATGTTCGTCACGGTCTTGGGCGTGCCGGGATCGGGCGTCGGCACGGGCGTCTCGGGCTTCTTGTACGTGTTGTTGAACACGATACCCTCGACGCTCTTGTCGCCCTTGGTAAAGGTGACGTTCGCCTTGAGGTTGCCCTCGCCGTCGTCGACCACGTTGACGGTCGCGGTAAAGACGGACTTGTCGTAGGTCATACCGGCCTCGTCGCCCTTGACCTCGCTGATGGTGTAGACGTACGTACCAGGCTCGTCGTACTCGAACTTGTCGAAGTTAATCTTTCCGTCGGCATCGTTGGTGACGGTGGACTCGATGTCCTCGCCAACGAGCTTAAAGCTAAACTCGTCCTTCTTGAGCTCGCGTCCCTCGAGCACCTTGATGGCGCCGATGGAAACCTGCGTGGGCATGGCGTGATACTTGTTGGTAAAGCCAGCCGACTCGGTGGTTCCCTCGAGCTTGTGCGTCGCGGTCAGCGTGCCGTCACCATTGTCGGAGACGGTGGTCACGACGGTGTAGGTCGTACCGTCATAGGTGACGCCCTTGTACAGGCCGAGCGCGTTGGGGCAAGCCTCGCGCAGCGTGTACATGTGCGTGCCGGGTGCCTCGTAGCGGATCGGGCTCAGCGTAACGGTGCCGTTAGCGTCGTTGGTGCCGCTAGCGACAGTCACGCCGTCCTCGAGCAGCTCAAACGTGAACTCGCCAGCTGCAAGATCACGTCCGGTCAGACGCTTGACGGTCGTGACCTGATCGGTCACGGAAGAATCGGTAGGCGTCACGCTGTACGTGTTGGTGAACGTAAAGTCCGCACCGTCGCCGCCGTCGCGCTTGACGCTCAGGTGCCCAGCGCCGTCGTCAGTCACGGTGTAGGAAACCTTGCGCGCGGTATTGGCGTCGTTAGTCACGCCAGGGGCGGTGCCGGACTCGGTCACCGTGTAGGTAAAGGTGTGCGAGCGCGGGGCAGCGGGATCTGCGGGCTCGGACTCGTCGCTGGGCTCGCCGGCGTTGGCATCAGCGTCGGCGTTGGCCTCTTCAGCCTCTGCCTCGTCGGCCTCGTCTGCCTCGGCCTTATCGGTCGCATCGTCCGTCACGCCCAGGGCGCGGTTGAGGTCCTCGAGCGTAAAGTGGATCTTGCCAAAGTCCACGTTGCCGGCCGCGTCGTTGGTTGCGGTCGTGCGCTCGGGCATCGGGGCACCCGCCTCATCGGCGGCCACGGTAAAGGTAAACTTACCCGTGATGTCGGCCGGGGTCAGGCCCTCGGCAGCCTGGAGCTTCTTGGTGCCGGCAAGCGCGGCGTCAACGGCATCGGCGCCGTAGACGTTCTCGAACAAGGGCTCGATGCCACCGTAGTCGACCGTTGCCGTCAGGGTACCGTCACCGTTATCGACGACGATAACCTTAAAGCCAAAGTACCACGTTGTAGCAGAAACGCCGTTCGGCAGCCCGTGTATAGCTTCGTAGGCCGTGTAGTTAATGGTCCAAGCAAGCTTACCGTCCTTGTCGGTACGATGGGCAAGCCCGGCAGACTCAAGATCGGCAAGCATCTTGGTGTCGTAGTGCAGCGCATCAAAGCTCACGTGCCCACCGATATTGGGCTTGAGATTTTCATAACCCACAAGCTCACCCTGATAGGCGATACCGAACCAGAACTCGCCGTCAACCATCGGGCGACCGGTCAGGGTCTTGGCGGCAACGACCTGAGCAGCGGTGCCACCAGGCGTGTTGGTCGTAGCGCTATAGCTGTTGACGAACGGGACCACGGCGCTCTCGACCGCGGCCGCGCCGGTCTTGTACTCGGTCACCAGCGTGCCCTCGGAACCGCCGGAGACGGTCGTCGTGGCGGTGAGCGTGCCGGCGGTGTCGTCGGCGATGGCGATCGTCACGGTGCGGACAGCGTCGTCGTAGGTGTAACCCGGCTGGCCGTCATTCTTCTCGGCAACGGTGTATGTAAAGGTCTTGCCGGCATCAGCCTGCGTAAATTTGACCTCATGGCCCGCCAGAATGTCAATCTGGCCGACTGTTCCCTCTATCGTTGCGGGGGACTCATAGTTGTTGGCCCCGGGCAGCAGGCCAAGTGCGCTAGCCGAACCATCGTCGGCGGGCGTCACGGTAAAGGTGAACTGGCCCTCGGTCATGGGGCGTCCGTAGAGGGTCTTGCTGAGCTTGAGGCCGCCGGCCGCGGCGTAATCGAGCTCAGTGCGGTACGTGTTGGTAAAGCGTCCGTTTTCCTTCTTAGTGACGTTGGCGGTCAGGGTGCCATCGCTGTCCTCGGTCACGGTCACTTCGGCGGTTGCGACATGCGCGTCATACGTCATGCCGACCGTGCTGCCCGCGTTCTCGCGAATCTCGTACTTATAGGTTCCGGCAGCGGCGTAGTGGATCTTACCGAACTTGATGGCGGCGATGCCGTCCTTCGCGTCCCTCTTGCTCACGGTTACGGTTGCGGGATCGGGCAGCGGGGTGCCTTCGGGGGCGGTGATGGTAAAGCTGAACTCGTCCCCATCCGTCCAGTCGCGACCGTCAATAGCCTTGCTCAGGCCAAAGTCGAGCTCGGTCTCGAGCGGGGTCACGCTGTAGGTGTTCTTGAAGATCGCAGCCTCAGCATTCTTCAGAACATGCTGGGCGCTGAGCGTGCCGTCGCCGTTATCGGTGATGGTCGTCTCGATGGCGAACTTGGCGTCACTGTAGGTAATGCCCTTGCTGGTGGTTCCGCCCTTGACCTCGCGCAGCGTGTAAGCGTGCGTTCCGGCCTTGTCGTACTTCACGGCGCTCATCGTGATCTTGCCATCGGCGGCGTTCTTGCCGGTGGCGACGACCTTGGCGTCCTTGTCCCCGCCCTCGACGAGCTCGAAGGAGAACTCGCCCTCAGCCATGTCGCGGCCGGTCAGGAACTTGGTCGCGGTAATCTGTTCGGTGACGCTCGTCTCGACAGGCTTCACGTTATAGGTATTGGTGAACGCAAATGCCGCATCGCCGTCCGGCTTGTGGGATACGCTCAGATTACCCTTGCCGTCATCGGTCACGGTGTAGGAAACCTTGCGCGTGGCGTTAGCGTCGTTGGTCACGCCAGCGACCTCGCCAGACTCGGTCACGGTGTAGGTAAAGGTGTGCTCGCGCTTCTCGGGCTTCTCGCCCAGGGCCTTGTTAAGGTCGTCGAGCGTAAAGGTGATCTTGCCAAAGTCGACCTTGCCCTTGGCATCATTGGTCACGCTCGCGTTCGCGGGCATGGGTGCGCCCTCTTCACCGGTCACGGTAAAGGTGAACTTGCCGGCAATATCGGCCGGGGTCAAGCCATCAGGAACCTGCAGGTTCTTCTTACCCACGAGCGATGCCGCGACGGGCGTGGCGGTGTAGGAGTTCTCGAACTTAATGCTCTTAACGTCCTCGGCGGCGCCCTGCAGCTCGTGCGTAGCCACCAGCTGGCCCTTGTTGTTATCGCTGATGGTCGTCACGATGGTGTAGGTCGTGCCATCGTAGGTGATGCCGCCGGCATTGCCCTTGACCTCGTGCAGCGTGTAGATGTGCTGACCGATCTCGGTGTACTTGATAGCCTTGAACGTAACGTTGCCGTTGGCGTCATTCTTGACGGTCTCGATAACCTTCGCGTCTTCGCCGAGACCCTCGCGCAGCTCAAAGCTGAACTCGCCGGCCTTGAGGTCGCGTCCGGTCAGGACCTTGGTCACCTTGATCTTGTCGGTGACGCTTGAATCGACGGAATTTGCAGCGTAGGTGTTCTTGAACTCAGTCTCGCCCGAAGTCACCTGTACGTCAGCGCGGAGGTTGCCCTTCTTGTTGGGCGTTACCGTCACGGTAATCTCCGCGACATTCCCACTGTAAGTGATGCCATCGATAGTTTGGCCGGCGTTCTTCTCGCTGACCTTATAAACGTACGTGCCGGGCTCGGTGTAGGTAATCTCGCCGAAATCGATGGCTTTGTTGCCCTGGGTCGCGACCGCGGTCGTGGACTTCGGCATCGGGGCACCGTTCTCGGACGTCAGACCAAACTCAAACTTGTCCTCTTTCGTCCACTCGCGACCCTCGAGCACCTTGGTCAGGCCAAAGCTAGCCTTGGTGTCAACCTTTGCCGGCGTCATGTCGTACTTATAGCTGATCTTGCCGTTGTTGCCCAAGTAGGAATTGACATGCGTAGCACCCGCCTTGGCGGACACGTTGTTCCACCTGGGGTTGAGCACGTCGAGCGCGGTCTCGGTCAAGTTGCCGCCCACACCCTCCTTGGTGGTGTGGAGCTCGTCGATAAAGGCCAGGCGCGCGGTTCCCACGCTAAACGAAAGGTTATCGTCCTTGTCGCGAACTATGGCGCCGTCAAACTTCGCAGCGTCGCCGCCGATAAACTCGATGACGGCAGTGGCGGACTTGGCCTCGTTGTTCTCGCCCTGCTCCTCAAACTCATCCTTGTAGTAATAGGTGCCTTTTTCTGCCAGTGAAATCTTTGCAGGCTGCGTGCATTCCTTATCGGTGTAAATGGGAGTCTGCTTCTGGAAGTAGTAGTAGCGGTTGGTATCGGCCGGCTCAAAGGTCGCAACCGTATCACCCAACGCACCGGTCTTCCACTTGTTTGCGTAGAAGCTCACGGTCTTGCTGTCATCGTCGGCAACGGTCGTATTCTTTTCGATGTAAGTCTTGAGCCCCGTGACCTTCTCAGGCGTAAATAGGTTGTCGAGCGCAACACTCTTCACGCTCGAAGCATACTTCACCTGGATGGGCTTAACGCTGTCGACCGAAAGCTTGCCGTCTACGGTCTTAAAGTGGCTCAGCGGAATCAACGATGCAGGAATGTTAACCGTTACGATATCGCCCTTCTGGGGATTGTCATCGCCGGCACGCTGCACGGTAATGAGCAGGTCTTTTGCCTTGCCGGTGAACTCATATGTGTCGGTATTGGTTTCTTCATTGAACGTCTTGCTCGCCTCGGTAAACGGCGTGCCGTTGATGACGACTTCGGTAAATCCATCGACCTGCATAAAGTCGCCCAGCTCGTCGGTAAACGTGATGTAGCCAGACTTGGTCTTGTCATATCCCTTATGGATTTCGGTCGGATAAGGCGCCTCCGATGTGATGGCCTGCGAGATGTCGTCGAAGACCTTCTTGAGCTCTTCGGCATTGGTCGCCGACTTGTAGTAGTCGGAGTTTTCCGCGCGTGCACCATGAGTATCCCATGCCGTGGCATTGGGGTAGTTGCTCGAAACGGCGTGCATGAACTTGTTCTCTTTTTGGCTTTTTCCCGAATCCTGGATACCAGCGCTGGGGTCCGCGCCATCAAAGATGCCGATAGTATAAACGGTGGCCTTGCTGTCCTTCATGTTCTTAGCAGCTGTCACGGCAGCGTTGGCGACACCCGCATCGAATTTATTTTGCTTTGTTGGCGTACCGTCGGTAAAGAACACAATAATCTTCTTGGCGTCTTTGCGGCCAGAAGTGATAGTGATTCCCTCGGCCAGCTCTAGGCCATAGTCGGCGCGCGTGGCGCCGGCAGGCTGAATTTGATTAATTGTATTCTTCTTGAGATCATCCGCATTGCTGCCGGAACAGTAGGTCAATTCTTTCATAACCTGGGTGTAATTGTAGGAGTACCCTCCGTCGCGATACATATTGTTGCCGATATCGTTGGACTTCTTGCCCGCAAACTTAACAATGGCAACCCTATGCTGCCTATTGACGCCCTCGATGCCCTCGTTTTGCTTGGCAATGGTATCGATAAAGCTATTCGCAGCGTTCTTCAACGCATCGATACGCTTAGGTGAGTCTATACCGCCCATATGATCATCCATCGAGCCAGAGGCGTCCAGCACCATCACGATGTCGAGTGGCGTGGTAACCGTTACGGTTGAATTAGACGTCGAGGACATCGCCGAAAGCGTAGTCACAAAATCTGACGCTTCGTTTTCTCCGGCTTTCTTGACCGTCTTGTCGGTCCAGATTCGGCCGACGTTTTGAGTCGTTACTTTGTTACCGTTGTGACCGGCCGCCCAGATTTCCCAGCGTCCGCTGGTGTCGGGGTCGACGACCGTTCCGCTTACTGTCGGCCCGTCCATTCCGGTGCTGGACCTGGCGTTGGCCTCGGGCAGCATGGCAAATGCTGCAGCCGGCAACACAAGCACTACGGCAAGTATCACCGCCAAGAGACCCCTCGTGTACTTACTCATCGCGTCTCCCTTCTCGCGGTCTCAGACCTTGCATCAGCCTAAAGTTACGGAATGAGACGCAATTAGGGCAGGTGACACATGTTCCAGATTGTGTTTTGGGCGTGAGACAAATGTCTCACCAAAGTTGAGACACGGCGTTTTCGCAGGAAAACGGGTGCGACTCGAGCCATCAGGCAAAAATGACCCGTTTTCCTCCGTCCCCGGGGGATCAATTGGTGGTGCTCGCCTCAAAACTGGCCCATCTACTACGTTTGACCCGATACCCCTGACCATAGCCGCATTTCATGAAAAACCGCAGGCATTTTACCTGCGGTTTTGTTTTTGCGTTGTTCGTTATGGTTGAGGGTAGCGGCCTAAACGTAGTAGATGGGCCCATTTCGTGGCAGACGGGTCACGCGGCAGCCCTCGCAAGGCCAAAATGATCCGTTTCCCTCTGTCCACGGGAGATCAAGGGATGCTACGGATATGGTGGTATTTCAAAACTATGCCGGATTACGGGGCTAAAGTCGGGGCCCTCATCCATACCTTCATTTTTTGAAAAACGGCAGGCTAATTACCTGAGGTTTTGTTTTTGCGATTTTCTGTATGGTCGGAGGTTCGCTATCCAGCCCCGTAATCCGGCATAGTTTTGTTCGCGGCGGCTCCACCGCTCGTTTAAGCGCGGGGCCGGTGGGGCATTTGCCCCATCGGCCCCTATCCCAGCCCTATTCCGGTTTGGTTTCCACCGTGGGAGTCTTGTCCGCTGCGACTGGAGTGCGGGCGGTGTCCATAGTCAGGCAGTGCTTGGGGCAGCTCTCGATGCACTCACCGCACACCACGCAGGCATACGGGTCAATCGACCACGTTCCGCCCTTGCGATCGACCGCAAGTGCACCCGCCGGGCAACGGCGCGCGCACATGCCGCAGCAGATGCACACGTCCATATCGTTGACGATATGCCCGCGCAGGCGCTCGGGTGCCGCGAGCTTCTCCTGCGGATAGCGCACCGTTACCGGCTGCTTGACCATAGAACCCAAGGCCGTCTTGGCAAATGTCAGCAAACTCATGCCGTGCCTACCTTTCCGTGCAGCTAATGCAGGGGTCGATGGTCAGGATAATCATGGGCACGTTGGCAATGAGCACGCCCTGCAGCGCATGCGTCAGACCCGCCAGATTTTGCGACGTCGGCGTGCGCACGCGAAAACGGTCCAAGTTCTTGGTGCCGTTGCCGCGCACATAGTAATACGCCTCGCCGCGCGGCTGCTCAATCACAACCTCGCCGCGCGCGCCGTCGGCTGGCGTAAGCTTGGTGCGCCCACCGATACCGTCGTGCGGAATCTTGCCCACAAGCTCCTTGATGATGTCCATAGCCTGCGTGACCTCGGCGCAACGCACCTGGCAGCGGGCATAGCAGTCGCCATCGGTAGCGACAATTGGCTCAAACGCAGCCAGACCCGCATAGGCGCCGTCGCCAAACATGCGCACGTCATAGTCCACGCCCGAGGCGCGCCCAAACGGGCCGACCATCGAAAGCTCCAGCGCGTCCTTCTTGCTGATCACGCCCACGCCATGCAGACGCTCGCCGCAGCTGTCGTCGTCCAAAAACGTATGCACCAGGGCCTCGTAGTCGGGGCGCATGGCGTCGAGCGTCTGGACAATGCCCGCCAGCTCGGAGTCCTCGATATCGTGCTTAAGGCCGCCGATCTCGTTAATCGACAGAATCACACGCCCGCCGCACGTGCGCTCAAAGATCTTGAGAATCTGCTCGCGCAGGGTCCACGACCGATAGAACAGCGCCTCAAAACCAAAGGCGTCGGCGAGCAGGCCCAGCCACAGCAGATGCGAGTGGATGCGCGAAAGCTCGTGCAGAATGGTGCGAATATACTGCACGCGGCCGGGCACCTCGATGTCGAGCATGCGCTCGCAGGCGCTGGCATAGCCGCAGCTGTGACCCACGGCGCAAATGCCGCAGATGCGCTCGGCAATGTAGCCAAACTGATGCATGTCGCGCTTTTCGGTGAGCTTCTCGAGCCCGCGGTGCACAAAGCCGATCTGCGGAATTGCCTCGATGACGCGATCGTCCTCGATCACCAGGTCTAGATGAAGCGGCTCGGGCAGCACCGGGTGCTGCGGGCCAAACGGAATAACGGAGCGATGTGCCATGGACCTTACGCCTCCTCTTTCTGCTTGTCGCGGGCGGCCTTGGCGGCAAGCGCCGCGCGGACCTTGGCCGCTTTCTCGGGATCCATGGCGGCGAGCTTTGCCTCCATTTCGGCGGCCTTGAGCGCGGCCTTCGCAGCAGCCCCATCGTGCTGAGTATCGGAGCCGGCAGCCGCAGCGGGCTGAGCAGCGGCGCCCGCGGCATCGCCGGCGCCCGCAACGCCCTCCCCTGCAGCATACTCCGAAACATATTCTTCCT
>CABPDL010000044.1:0-19056 GCA_902406375.1 uncultured Collinsella sp. | reverse complement strand
GATTCAATCTCGAAAACAGCATTGCCCAGTTGACAAAACTATAGGAACACCCCCCTGGCATGGAAGGTTTAAGCCTGTGTGATTCGCGAGCTAGCGAGCCCGCTTAACCTTGGCCGCTGCCTCGACAAACGACTTCCACAGGTCAAAGTCGGTCTCGAGCGTCTTCCACGTGTACTCAGGGTGCCATTGCACGCCCAGGCAGAACGGCTGGCCTTCGACTTCGATGCACTCGGGCACGCCGTCGGTTGCCTTGGCGACCAAGCGCGTGCTTTTACCCAGACGATCGACGCAGCAGTGGTGTGCGGAGTTGGTCTGGATCAGCCTGTGCCCGCCAACCGCGCGCTCCAGCAGCGAGCCCGGCACGACCTCGACAGGATGCACAGGGTCGTTGAGCACGTGGGTATGGCGCCACTGCGTGCGGCCCTCGCGCGCGCCCAGGCTCGGCACGTCCATGCACAGGGTGCCGCCGGTGGCGACGTTGAGCAGCTGCGTGCCGCGGCAGGTGGTAAAGAGCGGCTTTTTGGCGCGGAGTACCTCGTCGACCAGCTTAAACTCAAAACTATCGCGGATTTCGCAGCAGAGGGTGGGGTCGTAGGGTCGATCATCGCCCCAACGTTTGGGATTGACATCGGGGCCGCCGGGAATGGCGATGCCGTCGGCGATGTCGACGTAATGACGGATGACCTCAATGTCCTCGGTGATGGACATCTGCAGCGGCAGGCCGCCGGCGGCAAGGATGGCATCGACAAAGACACTTGCGATTTCCTCGTTGGGGGAGAGCGTCTCGCTTAAAAACGGCTTTGCCTCTTCCCAACGCGGCGCGACGAGGATGAGCGGGCGGTCGGCGGGATCGACGTCGACGTGCGGGGTGTATGACGATGAAGTGCGAGTTCCGATCATAGGCGTTGCTTTCGAATCTAAAGGTGACAGGGCGCATGAGAGACGTAGGACAACACTTTCAATGGATTTGTCCCACGGGGTGGCTGGCTAGTGGCCCTTAATGGAGTTGAGGAAGTCTTGGGCGCGCTTGGTCTGGGGGTGGTCGAAGAACTCGTCGGGCGTGCCGGTTTCCACGATTTGGCCGTCGGCCATAAACACGACGCGGTCGGCTACGCGGCGGGCAAAGTTCATCTCGTGGGTGATGACGATCATCGTCATACCCTGCTGGGCCAGGCGAACCATGACCTCGAGCACCTCATTGATCATCTCGGGGTCAAGGGCGCTCGTGGGCTCGTCGAAGAGCATGGCCTTGGGCTGCATGGCGAGCGAGCGGGCGATGGCCACGCGCTGCTGCTGGCCGCCCGAGAGCTGTGCGGGCACCTTATCGGCCTGCTCGGCAACGCCTACGCGGCTCAGCAGGTCCATGGCGCGCTCGCGGGCCTCGTCCTTGGAGACGCCCAGCACGTCGACCGGTCCCAGCATGACGTTCTGCAGCACCGTCATATGTGCGAATAGGTTGAACTGCTGAAACACCATGCCCAGCTCGGCGCGCATGCGGGCAAGATCCTTGCCTTCCTGCGGCAGGGGCTCGCCCTCGATGAGAATCTCGCCCGAGTCGACGGTCTCCAAGCGGTTGATGGTGCGGCACATGGTCGACTTGCCCGAGCCCGAGGGGCCAATCACAACGACGACTTCGCCGCGGTCGACCGAGAGATTGATGTCGTTGAGGACGTGCAGATCGCCGTAGTGCTTATCGACGTGCCTGAGCTCGATCAACGGCTGATTGCCGGTGGATGAGGTGCTCTGTGCCATGGTGCTCGGCTCCTTATGACTCGAAATGGTAAAGCGTTAGCGGATGATGGTCGCGCCGGTCTTGTGCGAAACGTAGACAGCGGCCTTGTTGATCGCGACGTTGATGAGGATATAGATGACCGCGATCACCAGGTAGACCGACACGAGGGCGTCGTAGTTGGTAATGAGCACGCGGGCGTTTTGCATAAGGTCGGGGTAGCTCACCACGTAGGCGACGGTGGTGTCTTTGACGACGACCACAAGCTGCGAAATCAACGACGGAATGATAAACCGAATAGCCTGCGGCAGGACGATTTTAAAGGTGATTTTAGCTTTAGAGAGACCGAGCGCCTGGGCGGCCTCGACCTGGCCGCGCGGCACGGCATTGACGCCGGCGCGGAAGATCTCGGCGAGTACGCCGGCCGCGGCGAGCGCGACGGGAAGCGTGAGCATCCAAAACGACGGCAGCGCGATCTTGTACTGGGGCAGCACCAAAAAGAAGAAGTAGATGAACAGCAGGCTCGGCACGCCACGGAAGAAATCGGTGAGCACGCGGCAGACCAGCTGCAGCGGCTTGATGTCGCTGGTACGGCCGAGCATGAGGGCTAAGCCCAGTACCAGCGCGATGGCGCCGGCGGTGAGCGCGACCTTTACTGTGCCCTCAAAACCGGCAAGCAGGAACTTCCAGGTGGTGAGGTGCGTAAAGAAGTACCAGTAATGGACCGAAAGCTGGCCGGTCACATAAAAGCGCTGCAGTACCAGAGCGATGAGCGCGGCCACGGCAACAAGTGAGATGGCGGTGCCGACGCGAATCTTGGCGCGCATCTTGGGGCCGGGAGCCTCGTAGAGCGCATCGCGCATGGTGAGCGCGGAGGTGGAGTGCTTGCTCATCGGAGGATCCTCACCTTCTTATCGATATAGTTGCCAATGTGGCTCACCACAAAGGCCGTGCCCAGGTAGCCGAGCGCCGAGATAAAGAACGCGGCGACGCCGCCGAGCGAGCGCGTGTTGATGTAGCTCACCACGCCGGTGAGCTCCTGCGGTTTAAGCGGCACCTGACTGCCGAGCGCGGTGGTGAGCATGACGGCGATAAAGAGGTTGGTCATGGGCAGCACGCTCGAGCGCAGCGCCTGCGGAATCACGATCTTGGCGAGGATACGGCTGAAGCTCATGCCCAGCGAGCGGGCGGCTTCCACCTGGCCGACACCGACGGTGTTGATGCCGCTCATAAAGTTCTCGGAGCCAAAGGCAGAACCCAAGAGCACTGTGGCGACGATGACGCAGGTGCGGTAGGGCAGGACGACCTTGAGCGGCGGCAGCGCGTAGACGACGATAATGAGCAGCGCGATGCCGGGGATGTTACGGAAGACCTGGACATACAGGTCGCCAAAGACGCGCAGCGGCTTGAGCGGCGACACGCGCATCACGGTGACGGCGACGGCCAGCACCATGGCGATGGCAAACGACTCAAGCGTCATGCCCCAGGTTGCTAGCAGCGCGTCGATATAGTTCTGGCCATAGAGCGACCAGAGCTCGGAGAGACTCATGCGGACCTCCCGCCGGTAAGGAAAGGGGCTCCCGTGTGTACGGAAGCCCCGACAACTCAGTGAGGAAACAGTTTAGCGCAATAAAGCGCATCGTGCGTTTCCGTATGGTTTCGTAGCGGCCGTTACTAGGCTTGCTGCCTAGGCGCCGATCTCGGGCAGCTCGGGAACATTGGTGTCGCCCGTACGGTCGCCAATGCAGATCTGCCACAGCTCGGTCCAGGTGCCGTCGTCCTCGATCTTCTTAAGGAAGTCGTTGACAAAGGCGACGCCGTCGGAATCGAGCGGCAGGCCGATACCATAGGGCTCCTTGCTGCCGAAGGGCTTGCCGGCGATCTTATACTTACCGGGCTCGCGGACCAGGGCGCTCTGCTGCATGTTGTTATCGATGACGTAGGCGTCAACGCGGCCCTGCTGGAGTGCCTGGCGGGCCTCCTCGTCGGTCTTGAACTCCTGCTGGCTGGCCTTGGGGGCGAACTCCTCCAGGATGGCGGGGCCGTTGGAGCCGGACTGGACGGCGACGTTCTTGTCGGCCAGGTCGTCGACGCTCTTGATGTCGTCGTTGTCGGCGAGCACCAGGATAGCCTGCTGGGTGTAGTAGTAGGGACCGGCAAAGGAGACGAGCTTCTTGCGCTCGTCAGTGATGGTGTAGGTGGCAAAGACGGCGTCGACCTGGCCGTTCTGCAGGACGGACTCACGCGTGTCCGAGGTCACCTGGGTGATCTCGACCTTGTTCTCGCCCAGAATGTAGTTGGACAGGAGCTGTGCGATACCGGCGTCGAAGCCGCGGGTCTGACCGTCCTTCTCGTTGAGGAGGGAGAAGAGCGTGGAGGTCTGAACGCCTCCGATCTTAAAGACACCGGCGTCCTTGACGGCCGTGGCCCAGGTGCTGGCGGCGATGGCGTCGTCATCGGCCTTGGGGCCGTTGTCGACGAGCTTGTCGAATGCCTTGGCGTCGAGCGTGGTGGAAGCCTCGGTATCCTCGGAGCTCTTGGAGGAGCCGGCGGCGGAACCCTTGTCGGCCTCGGCGCTGGTGTCGGAGCAGCCGGCAAGACCAAGGCCGGCGACGGTTGCGAAGGTGGCGGCAACGAAGCCGCGGCGGTCGAGAACGACCTGCTGGGAGAGGTTCTTGCTCATGGTAGAACACCTTTCTCAATAAAATCCCTAGCGGTTGAGTAGAGTTATACCCTATCGCGCTCAAATGGGTCAACACGAAATAACTCAGAAACATACTTACCTTATGGGTTATTGTACCTACCAAAAAGGGACAGGTCTATTTTGGTAGGTTTTATCTGGGAAAACGTCGGTTATTGCTGCTGAGACGGCGTTTCGCGGACGGTGTGGTCGCTCGCGGCGGTCGCTATAATGGCGGCAGCGCGACGCATATATAAGTATGGAGATCGCGTATGAACGGCTATTCGTTTTTCGCGCCGACCGTGACCTAAAACCACCACAAAGGGGACAGGCACCTTTGTGGTGGTTTGGGCTGGTACGGCGGCCGGTCTCGTTGTTTTGTCTCAATCTGTAACATCTGGACGGGCAAAAGGTCTCTATCTGTTACAGATTGAGACAAAGGTCAGGAGCAAAGACGGTTTGTCTAGATCTGTAACAGTTAGACGGGAATTCGGGCCCTAGATGTTACAGATCGAGATAGTTGAGCTCAAAAATAAAAACCTCCGCAGGGGTGCTTCCCTTGCGGAGGTTTTTTACTCGTTGAGTAGCCTTACGGCCTCGGCGGCCATGTTCTCGACCGTCATGCCGTTCTGAGCGAGCAGCTCGTTGGGGTCGTAGCGGTCGGGGAAGCCCTTGGCGATGCCGAAGGTGCGCGTGCGCACGGGCGTGCAGGCCAAGTAGCACGCGACGCGTTCGCCCCAACCGCCGTCCAAGATGCCGTCCTCGAGGGTGACGACAACGCGATGCTCGGCGGCAAGGCTGTCGAGGAACTCGCGGTCAAGCTCGGTTGCAAAGCGAGGGTTGACGAGCGTGGCCTCGATACCGTATTCGGCTGCCAAGCGGTTTGCCACGCGCTCGCCCAGCTCAAAGAAATCGCCGAGCGCGAGCACGGCCACGTCGCGGCCCTGGCGCACCACGTTGTAGCGCGCGACACCGTAATCGGCGTCCTCGGCAGGCGCCAAGTCGGGGCGGCTTACCAGGCCAATGCCGGGCACGCGAATCGCCACAGGATGCTCGCGATGGTCGAGCGACCAGCTCAGCATGGATAGATATTCCTCCATGCAGGCCGGCGCCAGGTAGCGCATGTTGGGAAGACCGCCCAGCATGGAAATATCAAAGAACGAGAGATGCGTCTCGGATGTGGTGCCAAAGATCGACGCGCCAAATACCAGGATGGTTGCGGGGGCGTCGTTGAGGCACAGGTCGTGCCACAGCTCGTCGTAGGCGCGCTGCAAAAACGTGCCGTACACACCAAAGACTGGCTTGGCGCCCGAGCGCGCAAGCGCGGTGGCAAAGGTCACGGCGTGCTCCTCGGCAATGCCCACGTCAACAAACTGCTTGCCTGCCGCGGCGCGAAGCTCGGGCGTAAAGCCCATGATGTAGGGCGTTGCGGCCGTGATGCCCACAACCTGCGGATCGCGCTCTATGGCAGCGCTCAGGGCCTCGCCCGTAATGTCGGCATAGGTGCGCGGCGCAGGCTCGCTCGGATGGCCCGGGCAGAGCTTGCGCCCAGTCGCCATGTCAAACGGACCTACATGATGCCAGCGCTCGGGGTCGCTCTGGGCTGGCTCAAAGCCCTTGCCCTTGGCGGTCGAGACGTGCAGCACGATGGGGTGATCGATATCGCGCAGCTCCTGCAGCGCGTCGACGAGGGCCAACACATCGTTGCCGGCGTCTAAATAGCGGTAGTCGAGCCCCATCGCGCGGAAAACGTTGCGCCTGCAGGTGCCGTTGCTGGCGCGCAGCTCGGCCAGATTGCGATACAGGCCACCGTGGTTCTCGGCAATGGACTGGTCGTTGTCATTGACGACGATGATCAAGTTGCTGTCGAGCTCGGCGGCATTGTTGAAGCCCTCAAACGCCAGACCGCCCGAAAGCGAACCGTCGCCAATGATGGTGATGACGTTGTACGCATCGCCCGCCAGGTCACGAGCGTGCGCCAAGCCGCAGCCCAGGCTCACCGATGTAGAGGTGTGGCCCATGGCGAACAGGTCGTGTTCGGACTCGTCGGGATTGGCAAAGCCAGAGGCCTCGCCGTAGCGTGCCGGGTCGATATAAGTGTACGCGCGCCCAGTCAGCGCCTTGTGGGCATAGGTCTGGTGCGATACGTCAAAGACAATTTTGTCGGTGGGGGAGTTAAACACGCGATGAAGCGCAACCGTAAGCTCAACGACGCCCAGGTTGGGGGCAACGTGCCCGCCGACGGCGGCGGAGCTTTCGAGGATGGCGTGGCGGATCTCGCCGCAGAGCAGCGGAAGCTCGGCGCGATCGAGAGCCTTGACGTCCTCGGGCGTTGTCGTTTGCGTAAGCAGCATCGTTGTGGGTTACTCCATGCGAATCGTGCGCCGGCACTCCCTCGGCCGGCACAATTGCACAAGACAGTCTCGCACATTTTGGCGTTTGATATGTGACGGCGGCGCGGTAATTCGCCAACTGGTGGGGCAAAACGTTTTGTCCGATGCCATACTGATAAGTTCCATGATGATTTTATTCATTGCGTGCAGGCTGCGGCTTGCCGCCGAGCGCCGCCGGAAGGAGGCCGCATGTCCGATACCGTTCGTGCCGAGAAAATCGCGCGCGAGGTCGACGATGCCGCCCGTCAGCTTGCCCAGGCGGGCCGCTTGGACCTGATGCATGAGTTTATCCAACATGGCGATGTGACGGTTTATGCACATGTGACCTCGGTGGCGCGGGCAAGTCTGTCCTTTGCCGAGCGCCTGGGCCGCGTCGGTATCTCCGTCGACCGCTTATCGCTGCTGCGCGGGGCCCTGCTGCACGATTACTTTCTCTATGACTGGCACGATCCCGACCCAAGCCATCGGCTGCATGGCTTTCGCCACCCGTTTTTTGCCTTGGCGCGTGCGGAGGAAGATTTTGAGCTGACGCCGCGCGAGCGGAATATTATCGTACGGCATATGTTTCCGCTGGTACCGGTGCCGCCGACGTGTCGTGAGGCATGGATTGTGTGCCTGGCGGATAAATGGTGCGCGCTGCGCGAGACGATTGCCGGCCGTCTGCCGCGCAAAGGCGGCGCGAACGATTTGAACGAGGGGTCGAGTGACGGCTCGAGCAAAGAATCGAACGAAAAGAGGAGTGGGTAGACGGTGGGAACCGCGATCGACATGGCATTTGACGGCGCGACGCTTGCCGCCTGTCCGCTCTCGGCGCTGGTACTCTCGTTTGCCTTCTACGGTTTTTGCGGCTGGGTATGGGAGTCGACAGTCTGCGCCATGCTCAACCATGGACGCTTTGCCAACAGCGGCTTTTTGCTAGGGCCGTGTTGTCCCATCTACGGTGCGGGCGGCATCGCGTGCTGGTTGCTGCTGCGTGGAATCCCAGACGCCTCGAGCCAGTTTGTCGCTGCCGCGCTCGTATGCAGCGTGATCGAATATAGCGTGGGCGTGCTGTTGGAAAAAACGACGGGTGCCCGGTTTTGGGATTACTCGCATCTGCCGTTTAACCTGCACGGACGCATCTGCCTGTACTGGGCCTGCGCATTTGGCTTGGGTGCGTTGTGTATTTGCCGTTTAGTGGAGCCGGCATTGCTGGGGCTGCTTGGCCATCTGCCGGTGCTGATTGTGCGGCTGTCCGCCTTTATCGTCGCGGTCGCGATGATGGTCGACGCGGTGTGCTCGTTGGCGAGCTGGCGGCGTCTGTCTGATCAGCTGGAGCGCGTCCGGGCCGACCTTGCCGACCGCATCAATGAGTCGCTTGCCGATGCCTCCGACTCTATGCTCGAACGTATTCCCGATTCGGCGATCGACTCGGTGGCGCAGACGCATATCCGCGGTCGCGCCGTTAACGCGTGGCTGGCGGAGCTGGGCGACGCGGCACTCGATGCCCTGCGTGAGAAGGCTTCGATGCCGACGTTTATCTCGGATGGTGCTCGCGGCCTGGCGCTCGCTGCCCGCCGCGTTGCCGATGTCGCGCCGAGCATGCCGCGTCCGTCGCTCAGTCGTCGCCTTGCCGGCAAGCGCATGAGCCGTCCGGTGCCGAGTGTGTCGCTCAGCCGTCGTGACCTGCGCTTCTTTAACGCCTTCCCGCGTCTGCGCATCAATCGCTACGAGGGCGTCATCCGAGCTACCGACCTCCGCGACCGAGCCCGCGAGCTGTTCCGCCGCTAGCCGGGACGGGCGTGTTTGCGGCTTCCTTGCTCGCGTATTTCCCGTTCGTTTCGCGCCCGTTGCCGCGCCGTTTCCAAGATTGCGGCACCGTTTCCATTCGACAACGCAGCGTTTAACAACGCCGTATCTGGTCTACACCAGTTGCCCCTCGGCCGCATCATGAGCGCCGACAACGTTCATGCGACAAAGGGGGAGCGAATGTACGATACGGGATCGACAACGTTTATGCTCATCTGCACCATGCTCGTGTTTTTAATGACACCGGGCCTGGCGTTTTTCTATGGCGGTCTGTCTAGACGCAAAAATGTCATCAACACCATGCTTATGTGCTTTGGAGTCATTGGCTTGGTGGGCGTGCTGTGGATTGTTGCCGGCTGGTCGCTGGCCTACGGCGGCGACGGCTCGAGTCCGTTTATTGGAGGCCCTGACCAGCTGCTGTGCCTGCCGGTGCTCAACCAGGTGCTGCAGGCGGCCGAGGGCAATGCTGCGGATGGTGCCGTCTACCCTCAGATCATCAACATCGCCTTCCAGATGGCGTTTGCCATGATCACTGCCGCTATCGTTACGGGCAGTCTGGCAGGCCGCGTTAAGTTTGGTGCCATGACGGCTTTCCTGGGCATTTGGCTGCTCGTGGTTTACGCGCCGCTCGCCCACATGGTTTGGGGCGGCGATGGCTCCTTTATCGGCGACATCATCGGAGCGCTCGACTTTGCCGGCGGCGACGTGGTGCACATTTCGTCCGGTCTTACGGGCCTGATTCTCTGCTTAATGCTCGGCCGTCGTCGCGGCTTTGGCATGGTGAGCTACCGTCCGCATAACGTGCCGTTTGTGGCGCTGGGCGCCGGTCTACTTTGGTTTGGTTGGTTTGGCTTTAACGGCGGCAGCGAGTTTAAGGCCGACGCCGTGGCGGCACTCGCCATCCTCAACACCGTGACGGCCAGCGCGGCGGGCATGGTCTCGTGGCTTGCCGTCGAGCGCGTGCACACCGGTCGTCCCACGCTGGTGGGCGCCAGCACCGGTCTGGTTGCGGGCCTTGTGGTGGTCACGCCGGGCGCGGGCTTTGTCGAGCCGTGGGCGGCGCTGGTCATGGGCTTGATCGTGTCTCCCGTCTGCTACCTCGCCATCAGCCATCTTAAGACCAAGTGTGGCTACGACGACGCGCTCGACGCGTTCGGTTGCCACGGCATCGGCGGCATTTTGGGCGGCGTGCTCACGGGCCTGTTCTGCGTGCCGGAGCTCTCGTGGACCGGTAAGGGTGGCCTGTTCTACACGGGCGACGTGTCGCTGCTCATCTCGCAGATTTTAGGCATTGTGGTGACGGTCGCTATTGTGCTGGTGCTCGATTTGTTGATCGCCGCGGTGGTCAAGGCGCTGTTCCACGGTATCCTGCGCGTGGACGAGGCCGACGAGGCACTGGGCTTGGATGCGAGCCAGCACGGTGAGAGCGCCTATCCTTCGTTTAGTGGTCTGGACTAACAGTTTCAAACGTTCTGTCAGACCAACTCTTAAAGAGAGGAATTCACTATAAAGAAGATCACGGCAATCGTTCGTGCTGAGAAGCTCGAGGTTCTTAAAGACGCGCTGTTTGCTGCTGATGTTCGCGGCATGACTATCAACCAGGTGCAGGGCTGCGGCGCACAGCATGGCTGGAAGGAATACGTGCGCGGCAACGAGTTGCTTGTCAACACGATCCCTAAGGTGCAGTTCACCCTTATCTGCGCTGATGAACATGTCGATGGCATTGTCGACATCATCTGCAACGCCGCCCGCACCGGTGCCGTTGGAGACGGCAAGATTTGGGTCGAGCCGGTCGAGGATGTTATCCGCATCCGTACCGGCGAACACGGCCCGGCCGCGGTGTAGGGCCGGCCGCCTGTCATCTGCAACGTTAAAATACTGCAGTGAGGTATAAGGCTTGTGTTGCGGATGGACGGATTATGGGGCGTAATAAATATCCCGAGGAGACGGTCGCGAAGATTCTCGACGCGGCACTGGAGCTATTCTGTGCACAGGGTTATGAGGGGACGAGCATTCAAGATATCGTTGACCGTCTCGATGGCATGACCAAGGGCGCTGTCTATCATCACTTCAAGAGCAAAGAAGAGATTTTCAACGCCGCGTTTGATCGGGCGATGACTCCGATTGTTGAGCACCGTCGCTCGATGCTTGGCGTCGGTAATATGACCGGCGCCCAAAAGCTAAAAAGGCTGTACGCGCCCAAGTCTGTCGTTCCACAAATTGAGCTATGGGCACGCATGCATCCTGCGGCGGATCCGGTAAAAAGCTCGCGTCTGCTGGCGATGCAGTACCAGGGCTCGTTTGACGAGTCGGCCGATGGCTGTCTCTTGCCAGTGATCGAGGAGGGCATCGACGACGGCTCCATTGCGTGCGAATGCCCGCGCGAAGCGGCGGAGGCCGTATCGTTGTTGGCGAATCTTTGGCTGCTGCCATTGTTCCGTCCGCTCGAGCCCAAGGAGCGAATGCTCGCTCGCGCTCAATGTTTGGCGCAGATGGCCTCTGCGGTGGGACTCGATTTGGGCGAGGAAGTGCTCCAGACAACGGCACGGATTTGGGACGTATGGGACCGTGCCGGGTGGTAATATAGATACTGACGGTATGTAATTGATTTGAGAGGGCAGCTTCGGCTGCCCTTTTCAAGTCGATAAATACATACTAGCGGTATGTATGGGGGCGGACTTATGGCTGGGCTGAGAGACGTCAGCGTCTTGTTGGAACCAAAAATGGTGCGGCCAATTAGGCTCACGGAGCTTCTTGTTGCGCAGCTGTGCACGTATTCGATGCTGTCGGCGCTGTGCTTTGCGTATCCGCTTTACTTGTTCGATTACAGTGGATCGTCAACGTTATATGGCGTCGTCGTGGCGACGGCATTCATACCCGGCGTACTCGCAACTCCGGTTGGCGGAATCTTGGCGGATAGGGGAAGACATCGCGAGGTCCTCGTGGCCCTTGGCATTGCTCTGATGACTGCATCGCTGCTGTCTATCCCCATGAAGCGCTCGTTGCCTCTTGCGGTCGTCGTAGTAGCGATACTTTGTGTTCAATATGGTGTTCAATCGCTGCTAAAGCCAATGCTCCAAATTGAGACGGTGCGTATGGCGGGTGAAGAGAAGGTTGAGCGGGCCACTGCATTGGTTTCGCAGGTGACCATGGTGAGCAATATCTTGGGCCCTGTGGTCGGGACGGCAGTCTATGGGTGCTTTGGCATCGATACTCTTTGCACAACCGCGTCGGTGGCGTTTGCGATTTCAGCTCTCTTGTTTGGGGTCGCACTCAAGCAAAATGCCTCATCTGACACGATGGGAGACGGCGCGACTCGTACGACATGCCGAAACGATTTTCGGGAGTCGATTCGGTATCTGTTGCAAAATGCATTATTGGTCGCTGTGATTTTGCTTGCGGCAGTTTTGAACCTTGCGTTGGTTGGGCTAACGATTGGCGCTCCCATTATTGTTACAAAGCATCTCGGCATGCAATCGTCCTGCGTTGGGATAGTTGAGGTGGCTATGGGCTTGGGTGGTCTTGCCGGCAGTGGCTTGGTCGGCATTTGGCCGCATCGTTTTTCTTTCAATGGCATATGTCGATATGTTGCGATGATCTGTTTTGGAGTCGCACCGATCATTGTCACGCTACTGTTCGGCGCAGATGCATGCATGCTCACCGTGTTTGTGGTTGGTTCGGCATGGGTCATGGTGTGGGCGAGCATTGCGTCGGTTGAAATCATCGCGTTTGTTCAGCGGGCAGCGCCGACTGAGCTCTGCGGAAAAGTGCTTTCGGTCGTTTACATGGTCCTTTCCTGCGCAATACCTATCGGCCAATTGACGTACGGGGTTGCATATGATCGATGGACACCGGCGATTGTGTTCGCAGGTATGCTGGCGGTGCTGACGTTGACGACGGCGCTGTTTTATCGGCTGAAAAGTCGCTTGTGGCGATTGCCTTAACGCGCTGGGGCACCGTGAATTTGTGAAGGCGGTGGTACGCCGCGCCGGGACGGCATTGTTTGGGCGTGCCTCTCCTTCGTCTACAATATCGTGCAGACGAAGGAGAGGCATGCCCATGATCAAGATGTTTGCGAGTGACTTAGACGGAACGCTGCTGAACGCCCTGCACGAGGCGGACGGGACTATCCGCCGTGCCATTCGCGAGCTGACCGAGGCTGGCCTGCATGTGGTTCCCGCGACCGGGCGCTCGACGTTGCCGATCGGCGAGCATGGCTTTACGGGCCTGGCGCTTGACGCCTGCTGCTCCAATGGCTCCATCGTGCGCGACAGCCATGGCGAGGTGCTCAAAACCTGGACCATCGACCCACAGATCACTGAGGAGCTGCTCAAGGCGTTCCCGGACATTTGCTTTGATTGCTCCACGCCCGATGGCATGTTTTCGAGCGGTTCGTTCGAGATGCACCAGGCGGGCTTTAAAAAGGACAGTCCCATTAAGCGTATCGTGATGCGTGGCATGCGTGCGCGTGGCGGCTATCACGAGGAGCAGTATTTCGACCAGTCGATCGGTGACATCCTTCGCCACGATGTGTGCAAGATCAACTGCCGCGTAACCTCGCCCGAGCTGGAGCGCGACCTTAAGGCCTATCTTGCCGAGCGATCGGACCGCGTGGTCAACGCGCCGTTCGATCCGGTGATGTTCGAGATCACGGACGTGGCGTGCAACAAGGGCGAGAGTGTGGCCTGGCTGGCGGGCTACTACGGTATTGCCGAGGACGAGGTCGCGGTCTACGGCGACGGCGGCAACGACATCGCCATGCTCAAGCGTTTCCACCACAGCTACGCGACCAAAAACGCTAGCGATGCAGCTAAGGCTGCCGCGAGCGCAACTATCGGCAGCTGCATGGTCCACGCCGTCCCCAAGCACATGCTCGCCACCATGCGCAAGCAGAACTCCCGCACCGTCATCGAATAATGTGACAAAGGGGCTGTCCCTTTATCACATCCCAAATATTGCCTTTACGTGTTGATACACACGGTGTGCAATAATACTCGCACTGTGCAATAGCGCACAGGCTGAGTAACAAGGAGGACGCTTGTCCCAGCTCGAGAAATGCGATCGCCGGTCCCTTCGCTCGCAGCGTGCCCTTCGCCAGGCACTTGCCAGCGAGCTTGCCGAAAGCGGCGACCTTTCGCGCATTAATGTCGCGTCGCTCACCGAGCGTGCTGGCCTTACGCGCCGCACGTTCTATTCGCACTACCGCGATATCCCCGACTTTATCAATCAAATCGAGGACGGCTTGCTGGCCGAGATCCGTGAGCGCATTGAGCTCATCACCGCAGCTCATCTGCCTGATCTCTATCACAACATCGATGAGCTCGAGCCGGCGCCCGGTTCGGTTGAGCTGCTGCGTTATCTTGCGGCCAACCGCGACTTAATCGGTGTGCTGCTGGGTCCGGGCGGCGACCAGGCCTTCATTAAAAGGATCATCGACACCGCGCGTGAGGCTGTGGTGCCGCGTGCGCAGACGGGCATTCTGGGCCTGGCGCTGGGCACGTTCTTTGACTACTACGTCACCTACGTCGTGAGTGCCGAGGTCGGCATGATTCAGCGCTGGTTTGAGCGTGGGCTCACCGAATCGCCCGAGGCCATGGCGCGCATTATGACGGTGCTCGCTTTTGTGCGCCCCGGCGACCTGTATGGCCAACCCATCGATATCAACGTGCCGGAATACGGCATGAAGCTATTGAACTTGCAGCTCGAGGACGCGGCCGACACCGCTGCAACCGTCGAGTCCAACAACTAAGAGGAGAGACAATGAGCAAACTCGTCGAGGGCATCAAGGATCGTGTGGTCGCTGCCGCACGCGAGGCCGCGCCCGCCGTGGTGGACGCGGCCCAGAAGGCCGCGACCGCGGCAGCCGAGAAAGTTGCCGAGGCAGTTGCCGATGCCAAGAACGCGGCAGGGGAGGCGTCCGTCACTAGCGAGCCCACCGCCGCCGCTGAGCCCATAGCCGCCGCCCACGCCCCCGAAGGCGCGATCTTCAACCCCGAGAACGCTCGTGGCAACCTGCACCTGGGCATCGACGTGGGCTCCACCACCGTCAAGCTCGCCGTGCTCAATGACGAAAACCAGATCGTCTACGCCAAGTACCAGCGCCACCACACCGACGTTCGCGCTTGCGCCCGCGACTTGTTCGAGGGCGCTGCGACTGTGCTGCCGACGGCCCAGATGACCTGCGCCATTACCGGCTCGGGCGGTTTGCTGCTGTCTCAGTGGCTCGACCTGGAGTTTGTTCAGGAGGTAATTGCCAGCAAGCGTGCCGTCGAGACCCTCATCCCGGCCACCGATGTCGCCATCGAGCTGGGCGGCGAGGACGCCAAGATCATCTACTTTGACAACGGCATCGAGCAGCGCATGAACGGCACCTGCGCCGGCGGTACGGGCGCGTTCATCGACCAGATGGCAACCCTGCTGCACACCGACGCGAGCGGCCTCAACGAGCTCGCGGCCAACGCCACCACCATCTATCCCATCGCCAGCCGCTGCGGCGTCTTTGCCAAGACCGATGTGCAGCCGCTGCTCAACGAGGGCGCTCGCCCCGAGGATGTTGCCGCTTCCATCTTCCAGGCCGTCGTGACCCAGACCATCTCGGGCCTGGCGTGCGGCCGTCCCATCCGCGGCAACGTTGCCTTCCTGGGCGGCCCGCTGCAGTACCTCTCCGAGCTGCGCCACCGCTTCTACCTCACGCTCAACCTGGACGAGGAGCACCGTATCGTGCCCCAAAACGCTCACCTGTTTGTGGCGAGCGGCGCCGCCATGGCGCACGAGTCCAACAAGCTCAGCACGTTCCCACAGCTCATCGAGGCCATCGATGCCCTGGGTGACACGCAGGGTGCCGAGGTCGAGCGTCTGGATCCGCTCTTTGCCACCGACGAGGACTTTGCCGAGTTCAAGGGTCGCCACGACACCGAGGTCGTTCCCAAGGGCAAGCTCGACGGCTACACCGGCCGCGTGTTCATCGGCATCGACGCCGGTTCCACCACCATGAAGGCCGCGCTCGTGGGCGAGGACGGCCAGCTGCTGCACACCTGGTACGGCAACAACAACGGCGATATCCTGGGCACGGCCAAGGTCATCATGGCCGATTTCTACAACCATATTCCCGCCGGCTGCACCATCGGCCACGTGACCACCACGGGCTACGGCGAGGCGCTGCTCATCGAGGCGCTCAAGGCCGATTCCGGCGAGATCGAGACCGTTGCGCACCTACGCGGCGCCAAGGCATTCCTGCCCGGCGTCGAGTTCATTCTGGACATCGGCGGCCAGGACATGAAATGCCTGCGCGTGAAGGACGGCGTCATCGAGCACATCATGCTCAACGAGGCCTGCTCGTCGGGCTGCGGCAGCTTTATCGAGAGCTTCGCCGTGTCCATGAACATGGACGTGCGCGCGTTTGCCGATGCCGCCATCCATGCCAAGGCCCCCGTCGACCTGGGCAGCCGCTGCACGGTCTTTATGAACTCGCGCGTCAAGCAGGCGCAAAAGGAAGGCGCCACGGTGGGCGACATCGCGGCCGGCCTGTCTTATTCCGTCATCAAGAATGCCCTGTTCAAGGTCATTAAGCTGCGCGACCCCAAGGAGATCGGCAGCCAGGTGATCGTTCAGGGCGGCACCTTTATGTCCGACGCCACGCTGCGCGCATTTGAGCAGCTCACGGGCGTTCACGCCGTGCGTCCCGACATCGCCGGCTGCATGGGCGCCTACGGTGCGGCCTTGCTCGCCCGCGATCGCGCCGGCGCCGATGGCACCTCGACCATCCTTTCGGCCGAGGACATCGCGCACCTCACCGTGACGCAAAAGCATGTCCGCTGCGGTCGCTGCTCCAACAACTGCCAGCTCACCGTCAACGACTTTGGCGGCGGCAGGCGCTTCATTACCGGCAACCGCTGCGAGAAGGGCGCCGGCCACAAAAAGCAAAAGACCGAGGCCCCCAACCTCTTCAAAAAGAAAAACGAGCTGCTGTTTAACCGCGAGGTCTTGAGCCCCGACGAGGCCCCGCGCGGCACCGTCGGCATCCCCCGCGCCCTCAACATGTACGAGAACTACCCCTTCTGGCACGCGTTCTTTACGCGTCTGGGCTTTAGCGTGCAACTGTCCGACCAGTCGAGCAAAAAGACCTACCAGGCGGGTATCGAGTCCATGCCGTCCGAGAGCGTGTGCTATCCGGCAAAGATGAGCCACGGCCACGTGATGAACCTTATCGACCGTGACGTCGACTTCATCTGGATGCCGTGCGTGCGCTGGGAGCGCAAAGAGGATCCGACGGCCGGTAACTGCTACAACTGCCCCATCGTCATGAGCTACCCCACGGCGCTGGCGCTCAACATTGATGAGATCCGCGAGCAGAACATCGAGTTCCTGTACCCGTTTGTGCCCTATCACGACAAGACCGAGCTCAAGCGCCGTCTGTATCAGGTGCTCGCCGTCGACCGCGTGGCCGATTCGCAAGCTGGTCGTGGTCGCGTGCGTGGACCCAAGATCACGCGCTCCGAGGTCGATGCCGCCGTCAACGCTGCCTTTGAGGCCGATGCGCGTTTCCACGAGGACATCCAGACCATGGGCGAGGAGGCTCTTAAGTGGGTCGAGGACCACGGTGGCCATGGCATTGTGCTCGCCGGTCGTCCCTACCATAACGACCCCGAGATCAACCACGCCCTGCCCGAGCTTATCTCAAGCTTTGGTTTTGCGGTCTTTACCGAGGATTCGCTCGCGCATCTGGTAAAGCCTGAGCGTCCGATTCGCGTCGTCGACCAGTGGATGTACCACAGCCGCCTGTACGCGGTCGCCCGTTTTGTGACGATGCGCAACGACCTGGACCTGATTCAGCTCAACTCCTTCGGCTGCGGCCTGGACGCCCTGACCACCGATCAGGTACAGGAGATCCTGGAGACCAGCGGCAAGATCTACACCGTGCTCAAGATTGACGAGGTGTCCAACCTGGGTGCCGCGCGCATCCGCATCCGCTCGCTCATGGCGGCACTCAAGGACCAGGAGGCCGAGCGCTTGGCCGAGGCCACGGCCGCGGGCGAGGCCTACGAGCAGGGCGATGCCGCGCCGGTGGCGCCCTCCACGGATGCTCCCGCGTTCGCGAGCCGCAAGTACACGTTTGAGGCTCAGCGCGAGAGTGCTTCGACCGCGTGGCCCAAGGTGCCCTTTACCGAGCAGATGCGCGACGAGGGCTACACCATCCTGTGCCCGCAGATGGCGCCGATCCACTTTGACCTGGTCAAAGAGGTGTTCCGCGGTGCCGGCTACAACTTGGAGCTGCTGCCCTCGACCGATCACGATGCCGTCGAGGCCGGTCTGCGCTATGTGAACAATGACATTTGCTACCCGTCGATTCTGGTAACGGGTCAGATTATGGAGGCTATCGAGAGCGGTCGGTACGACCTGTCCAAGACGGCCGTGGTCATCAGTCAGACCGGCGGCGGCTGCCGTGCTACCAACTACATCGCGCTCATTCGCAAGGCCCTGCGCGAGAGCGGCCACCCCGAGATTCCGGTGATCTCGCTTTCGGCTGTGGCGCTCGGCGAGGACAACCCCGGCTTTAAGATTACGCCGGCGCTGCTTAAGCAGGCCGTGTACGCGGTGCTCTTTGGTGACGTGATGATGCAGATGCTCTACCGCTGCCGCCCGTACGAGGCCACGCACGGTGCCGCCAACGCGCTCTACGAGCAGTACATGGCGCGTGCCCGCAAGCTGGCGCCCAAGTTTAACCGTCACAACTACACCAAGCTGTGCCGCGAGGCCATCCGCGCGTTCGACACCATGCCGCTCGTGGGCGAGGGCACCAAGCCACGTGTGGGCGTGGTCGGCGAGATCTTAGTCAAGTTCCATCCCACGGCCAACAACCACGTGGTCGACGTTATCGAGCGCGAGGGCTGCGAGGCCGTGGTGCCGGGCCTGCTCGACTTCTTCCTGTACTCCATGAGCAACGCCGAGCTGCAGAAAGACGAGCTGGGAAGTTCTGCCACTACGCGCGCGGGCATGCAAGCGCTTATTAAGCTCGTGGACTGGATGCGTACGCCGGTGGAGGAGCTGCTCGAAAAGTCCGAGCGCTTTGAGGTACCCGAGCGCATCGGCACCATGGCGGACAAGGCCCGCACGGTGCTTTCGGTGTGCAACAACATGGGCGAGGGCTGGTTGCTCACGGCCGAGATGCTCGACCTGATTGATCACGGCGCGCCCAACATCATCTGCACGCAGCCCTTCGCGTGCCTGCCCAACCACGTGGTGGGCAAGGCCGTGATCAAGGAGCTGCGCCGCCAGCACCCCGAGAGCAACATCGTCGCGGTGGACTACGACCCCGGCGCGTCCGAGGTCAACCAGCTCAACCGCATTAAGCTCATGATCAGCGTGGCCAAGGAAAACATGCGCGCCGGCAAGGGCTTTAAGCTCGAGAAGGTGGCGCCGCTCGCGATGGACGAGGTCACCGGCCAGATGCGTGCCCACGATGGCTG
>CABPDL010000043.1:0-20185 GCA_902406375.1 uncultured Collinsella sp. | reverse complement strand
GCTGCCTGGCGGGCCTGCTGGGTGCGGCTGAGCTTGTCGGCCTTGGTGAGGCAGACGATAAAGTTGAACTCGTTGCCCTGCAGATAGTCGATCATGTCATGGTCGAGCTTGCTCGGGTCGTGACGAATATCCACCAGCGACACGACCAGGTTAAAGCTGCGCTCCGAGTCAAAGAAGTCGCCGATAAGTTCTGCCCAGCGGTCACGCTCGGCCTTGGAACGACGGGCGAAACCATAGCCCGGCAGGTCCACAAAGTGCACGTCGTCGGCCTCGAAGAAATTGATGTTGCTCGTCTTGCCCGGCGTGCTCGAAACCTTCACCAGGTTCTTGCGGCCAAAGAGCTTGTTCATAATGGACGACTTGCCCACGTTGGAGCGGCCAACAAAGCTCACCTCGGGACAGGTGGACTCGGGGATCTGCGAAACCTTGCCGTAGCTGGCGACGAACTTGGCAAGCTGGTAGTTAATGGAATCGGCCATGGACACTCCTTGGTCGTAGGATCTTGCAAAAAACGCGCTATTGCGCAGCGGCAATGCGTCGAACGATATCGAGCGTGATATCGCTTGCGGCACGCGCATACTCGAACAAATCGAACTCGCGGTCGCAAATCGCATCATACGCCTCGTCACAATTATCGCTGATAGCACGCAGCACCAGGCAATCGACACCATTTTTGGTTGCGACATGGGCAATTGCCGCGCCCTCCATGCCGACACAATCGGCATGCGTCGCCTCGATGGCATCATTGCGCATAGCGGCGCCCGTCACAAAGCGGTTACCCGTGGCAATCGTGCCGACCAGGAACTGCTTTGCACCCTCGTTCGAAGCGGTCTCATTTGTCGAAGCATCAACAAACCCACGCTCAGCAAGCACATCGGCGGCAATATCGACCAGCGCGGGCGTCGAGACAAACTCCTCGAGCCCCGGTGCAGACTCGGCGATAAGCGCGGTATCGGTATCTAGATAGCGCAGGCATTTGCCAATGACGACATCGTCGATATGGAGCTTGGGATTCAGGCCACCTGCGATACCAGAAAACACAACTGCCTGTGGAGCATACTTGCTAATGAGGTGCTGTGTTGCGGCGGAAGCGTTTACCGTGCCCATACCCGCCGTCGTGGCGACAATCGACAGGCCGTCGAGCCCGCCGGTCACAACGTTCAAGCCCGCCTCCTGTACCATGCAAACGTTGCTCAACTCTTCCTTAATCTGCATGATCTCTTTTTCGAGCGCACCGATAATCGCGATGGTAGCCATGCCATTCCCCAAACCTATACGAAATTCTCAACCACGGTATGGTACCAGCATTTTGTTTGACCTCGTCAAACGAACACGTTAGGCCAGCGCAGCTCGGGTATCAAAGAATGTCTTAGCAATCGCAGCCACCAGCTCGCTCGAGCGATCGCTCCATGGCATCGATGTCATGATACTCATAATGTAGGTGTCGCCATCGACATCGATGAGGCCCGCATCGCATGTCGAATAGCAACCATCCTCGCTAATCCAGCCGGCCTTGTTGCGCACCAGGGCTTGGTCGTCCGCAATGCCGTCGCGGATAAAGGACCGGGTCGTAGAGGCCAGAAGATCCGATAGCCATTGCGACGTCTCGGTATCACGGCTCAAATACTCGCTCATCTCGCGCCACAACTTGGCCGAGGTGCGCGGGCAATAGGTGGGAAAATCACTCATCGGATCGAGTGCGGTATCGTAATCGATGCCAAGACTGGCAATCCAATCCTCGTAACCGACACGGTCAAACGTCGCGCGTAACGCAATAAACGAATCGTTGTCCGAATTAACGATCGCGGCCTCGATCAGGTCGCGCACCGTCTGCCAACCCATGTTGTAGCCACCATAGGTGCCAAGGGAATCATCGAGTGAAACCTGACCCGTCTCGACCAGAAATTCGCAGATGTACAACGCATAGAGCGCCTTGTAGCTACTCGCGCCGTAAACCTCGACATCGGGGTTATACGTCACGCCCTTGCCGCTTGACAGGTCGTAGAACACCACGCCCACATCGCCTAGCTCCTGCGCCCGACTCAGGGCATCCTGGAGCAAGGCAAGGCTCTCATCCTCCAAGGTAGGAGTCTTGTTATCCACCAACGAGAAGGCCTGAACGGTATCACCCGAAGGGATATCGTTGAAGTCCGCCTTCGAAAGTCTCGTCTTGAGATCTGCCGACGCTTTGGACTTTGAAACCTTCTCGTTTTGCGTCTGTACCGTTGACGCATCTGAGTGTGCCATTCGCTCCGACGCGTAGGTTTTGGCGGTAATTCCGAGGATAATAATCGCCAACGTTAGCATCCCAATGGCGGCAATCTTCGTCACGCGGACGCGAGCGTCGGCAAGGCCACGCGAAGATGTGCCCTTCGTCTCATATCTGCTGCTATGCTGCGGCATATACTCGTCCCGCGATGCGTTATTTCGCACGTGGTCTCCTGACTGCTACCGTTCATATACGAGCAGCATAATACCGAGCAGGCATTTCTTTCCAAAGATATTCAGCGGCGTTTAAGGCGTCTTTAAAGAAACCACAAGCGTATTTATCCAAATGGCGCGATTCTGTTGCGCATCTCCGCCCAAAACGCAGTTGCGGTGGAATAGTTCCTATTTGGGCGGCATAAGCCGAAAAACAAGAACTATTCCACCGCAACTTGACGGAGCTCTTTGGCAATCAACTTGGTGCCCAGGGGCACTCATTTAAGTCTGTCCCCAATGAGTGCCTTTGGGGAGCGAAAATGGCTCGCTAGCCGATAGCGTTTTTGAGTTCCGCGCGACGCTTTTTCATGCCCGTCATGACGGCGTTGCGCAGCTCGGGCATGCGCGCGGTATCCATCTGTGGAACGCCCTCGAGCTTATAGGGAATGCCCAATTGCTCGTACTTGACGACACCCATCGTGTGATACGGCAGCATTTCCAGGCCCACCACGTTGTGCCATGGAGCGATGAGGCGGCCGAGCGCCTCGCACTCCTCAACCGTATCGGTAATGCCGGGCACCACCACGTGGCGGATAACGACCTTAATCTTGCGACGGGCAAGCTCATCACCAAACGCCAGAATGCGTGCGGGATCGCAACCGGTCAGCTTTTTATGCTCAACGGGATCGGCATGCTTGATGTCGAGCAGCACCATGTCGGTCTCGTTGAGAACAGTATCGAACTTCTCGGGATGGTTGGGGTCAAACGCATAGCCGCAGCTGTCGAGGCAGGTATGCACGCGGCCATCGGGGTTGTTGTGCATTGCACGGAACAGGTCGGCTAAAAACGCGGGCTGCAAGAGCGGCTCGCCGCCGGACACCGTAATACCGCCGCTGCGGTAAAACTCATGGTTGCTCTGGAACTCGTCCATCAGGTGCTCGACGGTCACCATGGTGCCGCCGCTAACCGACCAGGTATCGGGGTTGTGGCAATACGCACAGCGCATGGGGCAGCCCTGAACAAACACCACAAAGCGGATGCCGGGTCCATCGACCGTTCCCATCGTCTCAATCGAATGCACGCGGCCCAGGGCAAACGCAGAGTCCTCGGGACGAGCGTCCACACCCTCGAGCGTCATCTCAGCCATTCCCGCTACCTTGCCTCTCATTGGTTTTAGCTACATAAATGCCAGAATCATTCTAGCCCATACGCATGATGGCGAAACGGTTTAGCGGTCAATTGGGTTGTCCTATTTGGCCCTACGCAAGAGCGGCGGGAAGGTTATCGCAACCCGCCCGCCGCTGAGGCAATAGAAATCGATAGACGCCAGACCTTACGCCTTAAGCGTGAGCACCGCACCGAAGGCGGTCGGGCCGCAATGGCTCGAGATGACACCGCCGACCTGAGTCCAGGTAACGTCCTTAAAGCCCAGGTCGTGCGCATAGACTTCCATGTCGTCGCGCAGCTCCTGGGAAAGGCCTACCGAATACGCCAGGCCAATATGCGAGTAGTCAATCTCGCCCTTCGCAACCATGTGGTCAATAAAGGCGCGGGCGCACTTGAGCATAGAGCCGCGGAACTTCTTGGTTGCCACGAACTTGCCGCCCGTTACCTCAATGCAGGGCTTAATCTTGAGCAGATGGGCACCGAGGAATGCCACGTTGGATAGACGACCGCCCGCCTTAAGGAAGGCTAGGTCGGTAGGAACAAAGCCCAGCAGCACACGGTCCATGACGGAATTCGTAAATGCAAAGATTTCGTCGACGGTGGCATCGGGGTGAGCCTCGATGTATTTGGCGGTCTCGACGGCAACAAGCGACTGGCCCACCGAGACAAAACGCGTGTCCATGGAGTAGACGTAGTCGCGACCCTTGGCGGCAATCTTAGAAGACTGGTGTGAGCAGGTCGTGGCCTCGGAATACGCAAGGTGCAGAATAGTCGCATCGGGCTGCTCGGCATGGATGCGATCGTACACGTGCGCAAAATCTGCCGGCGCGCAGCCGCTGGTCTTGGGCATCACGCCAAACTCGTTGCAGCGCGAATAAATCTCGAGCGGATCGATCGAGCCGTCCTCGACGGTCTCGTCACCAATCGTGACATGCATAGGTACGCGCACGATACCGTAGCGTTCGCAGAGCTCCGGCGTCACATCCGAACCAGACTCAACCACGATTACGTACTTGCCCATTATCATCACGACCCATCTCAACATTGGCTTTTCAACACATGGCACGCGCCGCCGCACTGTTGCACAACGGCGGCAGAGCGCCAAAGAGACGCCGCCCCTTGCACACAACAAAGGACAGCGTCTCCCTGGAAAAACTCCGTGCTAATCTGAGATTCTACACGGTTTATTACTAAGTGTTACTTACTCCGCAAACGGTCGCTATACGCGATAAACGGTAGTTCGCTGCGGCAACTGCGACACATTCCGCCCAGCAAGTCCAATCGTGCTCCACACACGGTTAATGCGCGAGGCGGTAGAAATTCATCGATGCCGCGCCCTCGGCGTGCAGCTCCATCGCCGGAACCGCCGGCGAATAGGTACGGCTCGTAAGTGCCGCCTCGCCGCCATTTGCAAAAATCTCGACCATCGTAGTGTCCGAAAGCACGCGCAGGTCGCGAAGCTCACTGAGCTCAATCGACCTCTGGTCGCGCCCATAGCCTTCGTCACCCATGTCGAGGGTAAGCATCCCGTCTGCATAGCGCACAAAGACACCCTTGCGGATTTCGAGCTCGACCATCTTGGCGCCCTCGCAGGAAACCACAAGATCAAACAGGCGGCCCGGCTCCTCAACGGTTTCACCGCCTATCGCGCGAACGCAGTCACCGCGCATCCTCTCAATCTCGTGCGCCGGCCGCTGGCAGAGCTTACCATCGCGTATGCTCAGCTCTCGCGGCACCGTCAACGCGCACTGCCACCCGCGCGCCACCGTCGGGTTTTCTGCCGTCGCGTCGGGGCAACCCGACCATCCGATCATCAAACGCCGGCCTGCAGTATCCTCAAAGGACTGCGGAGCATAGAAATCAAAACCGGCATCGACCATCGGGGGCATGCCCTGCCCGACGATTTTAAAGCTCGGCGCCTCCCAATCGGCCTCGATGGAGAACCACACGCACTGATGCGGATTGCGGTAATGCCAACCATCGGCAGGCACACCCTGCGGACAGCAAACGAGAATAAGCTCGCCATCGAGCTCAAACAGATCGGGGCACTCCCACATAAAGCCAAACTTCTCGTCCAACTCAATGCGCGTCGCATAGCTCCAGTCCTCAAGATTGCGCGAGGTATAGACAAGCACGCACCCGCGATCGTCTTTCGTACGAGCGCCGAGAACCATGTAGTAGATACCGTCGTGTTCAAGGATCTTGGGGTCGCGCACGTGCGTACCGATATCGTCGGGGTAATCGACCGGCCCAACAGCTATGCGCTTCTCGCCCAATTCGTCGGGATTCTCGGCAACCATATGAATCTGGTTTTGCTCACGGCCCGTCAACACGTAGTCGTAATCATCGCGGTCAAAATGCTTAACGTTGCCGGTATAGAAGTAGTGAATCTTGCCATCACGTACAAAGGCAGAACCAGAATACGCTCCACTCGAATCCAAATCGGAATCGGGGAACAACACGGGGCCGCGATTCTCGTACGTCACAAAATCCTTTGTCGTCAGATGGTTCCAAAGCACTGGACCGCCATGCGCAGCATCGAACGGATCGTATTGATGATAGATGTGATACGTATCACCAATCTGAACCAAACCGTTGGGGTCGTTGAGCCAGCCAAGCTCAGGCTCCACATGGAACAAAAGCCTATCGGGGTCGGACGCGATGCGAGCCGCCGTCTCATCCTGTCCAGCTCGCCACTGCTCATAGTCCGCACGCATCACCTTGTTTTTTTGATTAAACATCGCCATTGACCTTCTCGTCTATGGGAAAGGACGCTCGACTCACACGAGCCGAACGCCCTTCCTCAAATGGACTTATCCTCAGATTACGCTGAACGGCTCAACTAGAAGCTGACATCGAAGCCAGCGCCAGCGCCCTCTTCATCAGTGGTCGGCACGCCCTTTGCCTTGTTGTAGGCAAAGATCAAGACGATCGGCACGATAAAGGCGATGAGATTGCCAGCCACATACCACATGAGCGTCTCGGGCGTGACGATGAGCAGGCCAAGCACGCCGGTCAGACCCTGACCGATGGCGCGCACCTCAAAGAGCTTCACGAAGGCACCGCCGCAGCCTGCACCGATGCAAGCGCAGATGAACGGGATGATCGAGTAGCGCATGTTTGCAGCGAAGATAGCGGGCTCGGAGATTCCGACCAGCGTCGGGATAAAGGACGACATGCAGATGTTGCGCTCTTTGGAATGCTTCTTATGAATGAGGTACATGCCGATGGCGCCGCCGCCCTGGGCGATAATGGAAACCGACCAGATGGCCTGGATGTAGTTGAAGCCAGTCGTGGCGACGAGGTTTGCCTCGATACCCTGGATGAACTGATGCGTACCGGTAACGACAAGCGGCTGCAGGAACGCGGCGAAGACAAAGGCACCAAAGACGCCCATCCTGTTGTACAGGATATCGATTACGCCGCCGAGGACGTCGCCGATCAGGTTGCCGAGCGGGCCGAACACGGTGAACAGGGCGACGTTAGCAAGAATCAGGGTAACGGTCGGGACAAAGACGAACGAAACGACCTCGGGGATGTACTTCTGGGCAATCTTTTCGACCTTGGCCATAAACCAGGCAGTCAGGATTGCAGGGAACACGCCGCCCTGGAAAGCAACCATGGGAATGGATAGCGGACCAAAGTTCCAGTACTCAGCACCCGTCGGGTCCATAACGAACGTGTTGCGGTTCATAAGGCTCGGGTGAACCATGACGATACCGACGAGGATGCCCAGGATCGGGTTACCGCCAAAACGCTTGACCGCGCTGTACATAACCAGGACAGGCAGGTAGTCGAACGTGGTGGCGATAATGGCAAAGAAGCTTGCGAGGTTCTTGAGGAACTCGCTGTGATCGGCGAGGCTGCCTTCCATGCCAAAGAGGCCGTTGGCAACGATCAGCGACTTAAGGCCGATGATGATTGCAGCGCCGACGAAGGCAGGAATGATGGGGATAAAGATATCCGAGAATACCTTGAGGACCGAGAAGAACTTGCCCTTCTTGTCCGCCTCGGCGCCCTTGACCTCGGAAGCACTGATCTCCTTAACGCCCGTCAGAGCCATAAACTCATCGTAAACCTTGTTGACGGTACCGGTACCGAAGATGATCATGAGCTGGCCGCTGTTGTACAGCACGCCCTTGACGCCATCGATGTTCTCGAGCTCGGCCTTGTTGTATTTGCTCGTATCCTTGAGCACCAGACGCAGACGGGTCACGCAATGCGTGGCGCCCTCGATGTTCTCCAGTCCGCCGACGTTGTCGACGACTTGCTGGGACACTGCCTTGTAGTCCATGTTCCTCTCCATTCCTTTTCTAAATCATAAAACGGTTCGTTGCCGCTACAGAGACGCGATCGTTGCGTTTGCGCACTTGAGCGCACCGTCGGTGACGGTAAGCGCCACACCCTGGCCCTGCTTGTTGCAGAAGCGAGCGTTGAGCGCAACATCATCGACAAAGATGGTCGCGATGTCGTCGTCGACGACCAGACGCACATGGTGAGTGCCCTCGCCCTTAAAGAACAACGGACGCTCGAGGCCCATGTTGTTGACCTGGAACCACGGATACTGGGGGGCCGCCGTAAACTCGAGTTTGCCCTCACGCAGGTTGGCGCGGAACTCATAGGCAAGACCGGACTCGGCGTCCTCGGCAAGCTTCACCGAGAAGCCGGCAGCGTCACCGGCGAGCTCGATGTCGGCGTCGAGCATATAGGTAGAACCGGCATCCGCGGCGAGCACCTGCTCGACCTTGCCCGACTCGCACGAAAGCTCAAAGGCCTCGACTGCCTTAGCCTCGCCAAAGGCGCCAAGCATGCTGTCGGGAAGCTTGGTGCCGAGCGTTCCGTCGGCACGCTGAACGATCTCGAGAGGCATAAAAGTGCCACCCCACAGGTAAGAGCTGGGGTCGCCGCCCTCGTCGCGCGTAGGAACCCAACCAAAGAGAACGCGGCGCTCGCCGTCAAATGCGGTACGTGCAGCATAGTACGCGCGGCCATCGAAGGAATCGTCCGCAGGAGTGATCCAAGGACCGTTGATAGAGCGAGACATGCGGTAACGGGTCTTGTTGCCATCACTGTACTCAGAGAACACCAGATACCACCAGTCGCCCATCTTAAAGAGATCAGGCATCTCGAACATGGTGTACAGGCCCGGATTCCACCAGTCGCCCTGGAACTCCCAGGTATCCAGGTCCTTGGAGGTGAACTTGACCAGACGACCGGTCATCAGACGCTTGTCCTCGCCCACACGCGTGCCGAGGATGAGCATGTACTCTTCGTTCTCCTCATCCCAAAGAACAAAGGGATCGCGCCAGTTGCGGTCATCGTAACCCTCCTGGGGCGGAAGCAGCGTCTCGGCGATGTTCTTCTCCCACTTGACGGCGTCGTCACTCGTTGCGTGAAGAAGAACCTGCTTCATCAAGCGCGCGCGGACCTTATCGCGATTGCAACCAGTGTAGAGCGCATGGTACTTGTCGCCCACCTTAAACACTGTGCCGGCATAAACATACTGGTCGACTTCCTCGTCGCCGCCACGCTCAAGGCTCTCGCCAAAGTCCTTGTAGTTGACGAAATCCTTGGTCGTCGCGAGTGCCCAGCCAAACGGCTCTCCGAAAGGTCCGGGGTTACGCGTGTCACGCTGATGATAGAGATAGAACGTGCCGTCCTCGCCGTACGGCATGATGTCGCCTACCCAAATTCCCTCAGGCTGGTAATACACCTTGTGCATCCGAGACTTCCTTTCCCACAAGATACTAACTCGGTACAACTGCAAGATATGTCAATCGTTTTCATATGTCAAACGTTTTCACATCAATACGTCTTTTCGCAGTTCCAGTCGTCGGCAAACGGTTGACATATGCCGGCGAACGGTCATCAGAGGCGTTTGAGGAATTCTTTTGGCACGGGATGAACTACGCGGTTTTGCCCTCAATGAGTTCAACGGGGAGCTTGATATTCGATTCAGGATTATCGCCGTTAACAAGAGCGATGATGGATTGCGCCGCGAGCTCTCCGATGCGATCGATATCTTGGCGTACGGTTGTTAAGTCAGGCATAAACGTCATAGTGCGGCGGGCACCATCCGCGCCCACGACCTTAATATCGTCCGGAGCGCTCAAGCCGCGCTGCTTCATAATGTTGAGACAGATGGCCGCCATCGTGTCGTCTCCCGCAAAGATGCCGTCAATATCGGGGTTCTCATCGAGGATCTTCGCAACGACCGCGCTCTTTTCGTCATCGGGCTTAACGAACTCGACCTCACGGACAAGCGCGGGCAAACCGGCCTGCTCAACAACATCGAGGTAGGCATCGGTACGCTTATTGGCAGGCATGCGCATGCGGCTATTGCTGCGCAGGCACAGGATGCGTGAACACCCGTCATCGATCAAGCGACGCGTGGCAAGTTCGCCGATGCTATAGCTGTCGCTCGCAATCTGAACAGAGGCCTCGCCAAGGTCGCAGTCGATACCAACCAGGCTCAAGCCCATCTCGGCATATGCCTCAGCACCGATATTGAGGGAGTTGACGATGACGCCGTCGACCATATTGCGGCGGAGCATGTCAATATAGGAACGCTCAAGATCGGGTCGATTGGCGCTGTTGCACAGCAACATCTTAAAGCCGTTTTCCGCCAACGTGCGCTCGACCGCCTGCACAACCTGAGCATGGAACGGGCTGCTCACAAAGGGAACGATCATGCCGATAAGGTTCAGGCGACCGTTGAGCATGGCACGGGCGATATCGTTGGGCGTATAGTTGATGCGCTCCATCGCGGCATGGACCTTATCGCGGGTTTCTTGGCTAATATAGCCGCGATTATTAAGCACGCGAGATACCGTAGTGGGCGAAACCCCCGCCACCGCTGCAACTTCCTTGATGCCAGGCTTAGCAGAATCCTTAGAACGAGCGCCCTCGCGAGCCATAGCACCCTCCCCCATCAACATGTCATACGTTTACATACGAACAAAGCATACCCCAACAACAGCGGGAAGACGGTAACAGTACAAGTAAGTAAACGACTCATCCAAATAATTAGGAGAGTTTCGCCTAAAGGGTGACTACACAGGACCCCGCCGGGGCTGTTTGGGCTACCTCCCAAAACATTCCGCACTGATATTTTCTGTATTGAAGACGTCGATGGTGCGCCCGTATACCATTGACGTCGACACCATCAGACGCGGTCCGCGCGGTGACCCCACATTCCGCTGGCGCCCACAGGGCTGCCCTCGTTTCCTGACATGTCCCGCGCGGGCCGCGGCGAGCCGAGACCGCCGCATGACCTAATAGGAGCATGGAGCGATACCGCGGACCCGAACAACCGCATTCTATCGCGCCCCGTCAGTGTGCCGTCTGCCCGGTCCAGGCGAGCACGGAAAGAACGGAGCGAGACATGAGAACCGAATCGACACCCGGCGCCCGCGGGCCGGTCTTCTGCGGGGTCGACACCCACGCCGACTCGCACTGGCTGTGCGTCCTCGACTGGAGGGGCCGCAAGGTCCTGTCCCGCCAGTTCCCCGCCGACGCGGCGGGATACGAGGCGCTCGCCGGGGCGATCGCGGCGGCCGGGGAGCCGGCCTGCGTCGCGATGGAGGGGACGTCGTCCTACGGGGCGGGCCTCACCAGGCACCTCGCGTCGCTGGGGATGCCCGTGCGCGAGGCGCTCTCCCCGGCGAGGACGCAGAGGAGGCGCCCGGGGCAGGGAAAGTGCGACGAGTCGGACGCGGAGAGGGCGGCCCGCGCGGCGATGTCCGGCTCAAAGCTCGGGACCCCCAAGAGCCAGGACGGGTGGGTCGACGGGGTGCGCTGCATGCTCGCGGCGCACCCCGGGGCGGTGAAGGCGCGGACCTCGGCGATCAACACCGCGAGGTCGCTGCTCACCACCGCCCCGGAGGGGCTCAGGTCGAGGTTCCGCGGCATGGGAGGGCCGAGGCTGATGGAGGAGCTCCCCTCCGTGCGCGCCGAGGGCGCGCTGGGCGCCGCGCTCGGCGCGCTGGCGGACCTGTGGGCGGCGGCGCGCGACGCGGCGCTCGACATGGAGCGCGCGATCGAGGCGTCCCTGGAGGAGAACTGCCCCGCGCTGCTGGCGATGTACGGGTGCGGGCCCGTGAGCGCGGCCAAGCTCGCGGTCGCGGCCGGGGACAACCCGGGCAGGCTGCGCTCCGAGGCGTCGTTCGCGGCGATATGCGGGGCCTGCCCCATCCCCGCCTCGAGCGGCAAGACCGTGAGGCACAGGCTCAACAGGGGCGGCGACCGGCAGGCGAACAGCGCGCTGCACGAGATCGCGAGGCAGAGGGTCATGCGCGACCCCGAGACCGCCGAGTACGCCGAGAGGGCCAGGGGGCGGGGAAAGAGCGACAGGGAGGTCATGAGGTGCCTCAAGCGCTACGTGGCCAGGGAGGCGTACCGGGCGCTGATGCACCCGCACGAGATCAGGAGGCCCGAGGACGCCTCGGAGCTCGTGGCGGCCAGGCGCGCGGCGAAGGTCAGCCAGGTGAGGGCGGCGTCCATATTGGGAACCAGCGAGAAGTACATCTCGATGCTGGAGAGGGGACAAAGGGAGCTCAAGCCCATAAGGAGGGCCTACGAGGCATGGGTCGAGGCCGGACTTCCGCTCGATTGGGACAGGCAGGCCTTCGAGGCCGAGCGCAAAAAGGATTCTAAAAAACACCTTGCCAAATAGGAGCGTCAGGACGCAAGAAGCCCTCGCCGCACGAAGTGCGCAGCGAGGGCTTCTTGCATGTCCGAGGACGTTTTGGGAGGTAACCCAAACAGCCCCGGCGATCCTGCGGGAGTTAAACCCCTTTAGAACTTGTCGTGGAAGGTACGCGAAATGACCTCGTCCTGCTGCTCCTTGGTGAGAGTGTGGAAGTTCACGGCGTAGCCGGAAACGCGGATGGTCAGCTGCGGGTACTTCTCGGGGTGAGCCTGAGCGTCGAGCAGCGTCTCACGGTTGAAGACGTTGATGTTCAGGTGGTGGCCACCCTTCTCGGCGTAAGCGTCAAGCATGTGGACCAGGTTATCGGCCTGAGTCTCGGAAACTTCAGAAACCTTCATAATGTGTCTCCTTCGATTGATAGGCGCCGGCCGAAACCGGCGCACTAATCAGTAATCGTTATTGTTAGTATAGCACTAACAATAGTTACTCGCCCAGCTGATCAAGGTCGATATCGCCAAAGAACACCTGATCCTCTTTGCCGAGCGCACTCGGGATGATGGAGAAGGTGTTGGAGATGCCGTCCTGAGCATCGCGGAACGGGAGCTTGGAAACCGAAGACAGCGAAGCGATGGCGCCGTGGCTATCGCGCTTGTGCATGGGGTTAGCACCCGGGGCGAACGGCTGGCCAGCCTTGCGGCCGTCGGGCGTGGAGCCGGTCTTCTTACCGTACACGACGTTGGAGGTAATGGTCAGAACCGAGGTCGTGGGCACGGAGTTGCGGTAGGTATCGTTCATGCGGATGTACTCCATGAACTGGTGCACAACGTCGTGAGCGATCTGGTCGACGCGGTCGTCGTCGTTACCGTACTTGGGGAACTCGCCCTCGGTCTCAAAGTCGACGATGATGCCGTTCTCATCACGGACGGGGTGGACCTTGGCGTACTTGATGGCGGACAGGGAGTCAGCCACGACGGAAAGGCCAGCGATGCCCGTAGCGAACCAGCGGTGCACGTGCTTGTCGTGCAGAGCCATCTGGATGCGCTCGTAGCAATACTTGTCGTGCATGTAGTGAATGATGTTCAGCGAGTTGACGTACACGCCAGCAAGCCACTTCATCATGTCGTTGTACTTGGCCACAACGTCGTCGTAATCGAGCGTATCGCCCTCGACGGCGCGATACTTGGGGCCGACCTGCTTCTTGGAGACCTCGTCAATACCGCCGTTGAGCGCGTAGAGCAGGCACTTGGCCAGGTTGGCGCGAGCGCCGAAGAACTGCATCTCCTTGCCAATGCGCATGGAGGACACGCAGCAGGCGATGCCGTAGTCGTCGCCGTGGTAAACGCGCATGAGGTCGTCGTTCTCGTACTGGATCGAGGAGCTGGCGACAGAAGTCTTGGCGCAGAACTTCTTGAAGTTCTCGGGCAGACGGGTCGACCACAGAACGGTCATGTTGGGCTCGGGGCTGGTGCCCATGTTCTCGAGCGTGTGCAGGTAGCGGTAGCTCATCTTGGTAACGAGCGTACGGCCGTCAACACCCATGCCGCCGATGGACTCGGTGACCCACTGCGGATCGCCGGTAAACAGGGCCTGGTACTCGGGGGTACGGGCAAACTTGACCATGCGGAGCTTCATGATGAAGTGATCCACGAACTCCTGAATCTGCTCCTCGGTGAAGGTACCGTTGGCAAGGTCGCGCTCAGCGTAGATGTCGATGAACGTGGAGGTACGGCCGATGGACATAGCGGCGCCGTTCTGCTCCTTAACGGCAGCGAGGTAGGCGAAGTACATCCACTGGATGGCCTCCTGCGTGTTGGTAGCAGGGTTGGAAATATCGAAACCATAGGTCTCGGCCATCATCTTGAGCTCGCCGAGGGCGCGGATCTGCTCCTGCAGCTCCTCACGGTCGCGGATGTTGTCGGCGGTCATGACCGTCGGGGTGGAAGCCTTCTGGGCCTCCTTGTCCTTAATCAGGTAGTCGACACCGTACAGGGCGACACGACGGTAGTCGCCGATGATGCGGCCGCGGCCATAGCCATCGGGCAGACCGGTGATGATGTGAGCCGAGCGGCAAGCACGCATCTCGGGGGTGTAAACATCGAAGACGCCGGCGTTGTGGGTCTTGCGCTCGAAGGTGTAGCGCTCGACAACGTTCTCGTCGACCTTGTAGCCGTGCTGGCTGGCGGCCTGGCAAGCGATGCGGATACCGCCGTTGACGTGCAGAGCGCGCTTGAGCGGCTTGTCGGTCTGGAGGCCGACGATGGTCTCCTTCTCGCGGTGGGCGTTATCGATGTAGCCAGCGGGGTGGCTCACGATACCCGTGACGGTCTTGGTGTCCATATCGAGGACACCACCCTGCTCGCGCTCCTTAAGCAGCAGGTCGAGAACCTCGCCCCACAGCTCCTTGGTACGCTCGGTCGGACCTACGAGGAACGACTCGTCGCCCTCGTAAGGGGTGTAGTTCTTCTGGATGAAGTCTCGGACGTCAACCTCTCCCGTCCAAATGCCTTCCTTGAAGCCTTCCCATGCCTCCTGCATTGTGTAACCACGCTCCTAGTTACGTGTAATGCGGCGCTCTCTCACACCGCTGCTTATTGAATTCTTGAATTTTCGGCTTGCACTACCGGCTTCTTCCGTTCTTCACCACATGTTGGTGCAGGGAAAAACGTTTGTCCACCTTGGAACTGCAACCCAAAACCCAAGATTTCACCCGTTTGAGAAGGATAACATAGCGACCCCCTTCATCAGGGCTGTTATATGTTTCTTTTTTTATATCATAAGGGCGTTTTTTACAAACCCGCAGGAAATGCGAGCGTGAACAACTACCGTTCACCGATTTGTTTAGTTTTTTCCTTGCCTTTGTACGACGTTCACTCTAGCTGTTATGTCAGCTTTAGCAGGGTAAAGTGCCTCTGAGTGGGCTTTAGGACGTGCTCAGAGATCTACCCCTAACTTTGCTGATACCGACGGTGTACGGAGGTCGCCTAAAAGTTGTTTTCTAGGCATGTCCCAAAATCTACCGTATAGGGTGCGCGTGCGGGGGTATCATCTTTCACCGAAAATAGTTTCTAGTGTTAGGGGTTTTCGGTGGAAGATACCGATTTCCGTGAACTTGGGCGTCAGCTCCTTACCGAGTTCGGCAGCATGCATCAGCGCATTTCGCGCTTTGCGGACAAAGCCCTCGGCGGCGAGATGGCCGTCATGCGCGCCCTCATGCTCGCTGGCGGTTCGCTCACGCCGAGCGAACTCGCCGATCGCGCCTGGGTCTCGAGCGCCCGCATCGCCAATATCCTACGCGCTCTCGAAGCCAAGGGCTGGGTCGAGCGCGAGCACTCAAAGACCGACCGTCGTCGCGTACACGTCACGGTGACCGACAAGGGATTCCAGGATCTCGAAATCAAACGACGGGAATTCGAGGAGCGCACCGCGGCCTTCCTCGAGCAGCTCGGCGAAACAGATACCCAAGAGATGGTGCGCCTTCTAAGACGTGCCAACGAAATTATCGACCGCAATCAAGAAAGGAGAGATGCCGAGTGAGGATTCTCAAGCTCTTTAAAAAGCACGTCCTGGCACTGTTCACAGCTATCGTACTTATCGTAATCAGCTGCAACGCCGATCTGGCGCTGCCTACCTATATGAGCGACATCGTCGACGTGGGCGTGCAGCAAGGCGGCATCGCCTCGCCCGTGCCCGACACCATTCGCGCCGAATCGCTCGACGACCTCGAACTCTTCATGAGCGCCAAGGACGCCAAGGCTGTGGAGGCCGTGTTTAGCAAGGCTGACAAAAACGGCATTCGAACGTACAAGGGCACCGAGGAAGAGCGTGCCGATGGAGGCAAAATTACCGACATTATGAGCCTGCCCGAGACCGTCGTCCTTTCGCTCAACCAGGGCATCGACGCCGACTCCATGGGAGACATGACCGGCACGTCCAGCGAGAAAGACGGCGACGCCGCTCAGGCCATGCCCACGCCCGAGCAAATGGCAGCGATGACGCCCGAGCAGCTCGCCGAGATGCAGCAGAAGGCCGCAGCGGCGCAGAATATGCAAAAGCAGATCGACGCCGACGGCGGCAAGATCACCATGAAGAGCCTGCGCCTGGGTGTCGAGGGCGGTCTGGTAGACCAAAGCAAGCTCGTCGAGGGCGCCAACGAAATGGCGGACAAAATGGGCTCCATGTCGGGCTCCATCGTCACCCAGCGCGCCGTGAGCTATGTACAGGACGAGTACAAGGCGCAGGGCATCGACCCCGCCGACGTGCAGAACGCCTACCTGGGCCGCATGGCGACCACGATGTTTGGTCTGTGTCTGGTGTCGCTGGTCGCCACCATCCTGACCGGTGCCGTGGCTTCGCGCACCGCCTGCTCCATCGCACGCGACCTGCGCCGCGAGACCTTCAACAAGGTTATGCACTTCTCGCCGGCCGAGGTGGGCAAGTTTAGCCAGGCCTCGCTCATCACCCGCTGCACCAACGACATTCAGCAAATTCAGATGGCCGCAACCCTGTTTATCCGCATGTGTCTGATGGCGCCCGTCATGGGCATCGTCGCCGTCATGCGCGTCCTGGCCAACCACACCGGCCTGGAGTGGACCATCGCCGTGGCCATCATCGCGGTCTCGGCCGTCGTCGGCGTGCTTATGGGCCTCACTATGCCCAAATTCAAAAAGATGCAGAGCTTTGTGGACCGCGTGAACCTTACCGCCCGCGAGCTGCTCGACGGCCTTATGCCTATCCGCTCGTTCAACCGCGAGGAGCATGAGCTCGAGCGTTTTGACAAGGCTTCGCTCGACCTGATGACCACGCAGCTCTACACCAACCGCGCCATGAGCTTTATGATGCCGCTCATGATGCTGGTCATGAATTGCATCACCGTGCTTATCGTCTGGTTTGGCGCGCAGGGCGTGTCCGACGGCGTGATGCAGGTCGGCAACATGATGGCGTTTATCTCCTACACCATGCAGATCGTCATGGCGTTTATGATCCTCACCATGGTTTCGGTCATCCTGCCCCGCGCCGAGGTCGCAGCCGAGCGCGTGGAAGAGGTCATCACCTGCCCCACGAGCATCAACGACCCCTCCTCGCCCAAACTGCCCGCGACCAGCGCGTCACGCGGTGAGCTCACCTTCCGCGACGTGAGCTTCCAGTATCCCGATGCCCGCGCCGATGTCATCAGCGGCGTGAACTTCACCACGCATGCCGGTCAGATGCTCGGCATCATTGGCTCCACGGGCTCGGGCAAGTCCACGCTCGTGCAGCTGATTCCGCGCCTGTACGACGTCACAGGCGGCAGCATTTCACTCGACGGCATCGACGTGCGTGACATGACCCTTTCCGAGCTACGCCGCCGTATTGGTTATATCCCGCAGCAGGGTCGCCTGTTCTCGGGCACCGTCGAGAGCAACCTCAAGTTTGCCGGCGATATGGTGAGTGACGAGGATATGCGCCAGGCGGCACGCGTCGCCCAGGCGGAGGACTTTATCGCCGAGCGCGAGGGCGGCTACGACTCCCCCATCAGCCAGGGCGGATCCAATGTCTCGGGCGGCCAGCGCCAGCGCCTGGCCATCGCCCGCGCGCTGGCCAAAAAGCCCGAGGTCGTGGTGTTCGATGACTCGTTTAGTGCCCTCGACTACAAGACCGACGCGCGCCTGCGCGAGGAGCTGGCCAAAAACGTTACCGACGCCGCACTCGTGGTCGTGGCCCAGCGCATCGCGACCATCATGCACGCCGACCAGATTATCGTGCTCGACGACGGCCACGTGGTGGGCACTGGCACACACGAGGAGCTGCTGCACAGCTGCCCGGCGTACCTGGAGATCGCACAGTCGCAGCTTTCAGCCGAGGAGCTGGGGCTTACCCAAGAAGAAATTGCAGCCGTCATGGAAGGAGGCGAGCGCTAATGGCAGACGAGACCAAGACTCAGATTCCCAAGCCCACCCGCCGGCGCGGTCCTATGGGCCGTATGGGTGGCATGGGCCGCGGCGAAAAGGCCAAGGACTTTAAAGGCACCATGAGGCAGCTGCTCGGCTATATCGGCCAGCACAAGATTGCCGTGTTTGCTGCCGTCGCCTTTGCCGTGTGCTCGGTCATCTTTAACATTGTGGGGCCCAAGGTGCTCGGCCAGGTTACCACCAAACTGTTCGAAGGCCTGGTTGCCAAGGTCAACGGCACCGGCGACGTCGACTTTGACTGGATCGCCAAGACGCTCGGCTTTTTGCTCTGCCTGTATCTGGCAAGCTCTGTCTGCAGCCTGGTCCAGGGCTGGCTCATGACCGGCGTCACGCAAAAGATCTGCTATCGCATGCGCAAGGAGATCGCCGCCAAGATCGCTGTCGTTCCAATGAGCTACTTCAACGGCCACAGCAAGGGCGACGTGCTCAGCCGCATCACCAACGACGTCGATACGCTGGGCCAGTCGCTCAACCAGAGCGTGACCCAGCTCATCACGTCGGTGACGCAGATTATCGGCGTGCTCGTCATGATGCTGTCGATCAGCCTGCCGCTCACCGGCGTCACCGTGCTCACGCTGCCGGCCGCCGCGATTATCCTGACCGTAATGATTCACTTCTCGCAGCCATACTTCCGAGAGCAGCAGCAGGTTCTGGGTGCCGTCAACGGCATTATCGAGGAGGATTTTGCCGGCCAAAACGTCATTCAGGTGTTCGACCGCGCCGAGGCCTCAATCGAGGAGTTCGACCGTCAAAACGACCGCCTCTTTATTAGTGGCTGGCGCTCGCAGTTCCTGTCGGGCCTGATGATGCCGCTTATGAGCTTGGTGGGCAACATGGGCTACGTGGGCGTCGTCGTGGTGGGCGCGCAGCTCGCACTGACCGGCAATGCCACGCCCGGCGACATCCAGAGCTTTATCCAGTACGTTCGCAACTTTACGCAACCCGTACAGCAGCTGGGCAACGTGAGCAACACGATGCAGTCGATGGCCGCCGCCACCGAGCGTGTGTTTGAGTTCCTTGCCGCGCCCGAAGAGGAGCAGAAGTCCGACGCCCAGATTCCCGAGAAGCGCCCCGGCCACGTGGAGTTTGACCATGTCAAGTTTGGCTACACGCCCGACAAGACCATCATCCACGACTTTAGCTGCGAGGCACAGCCCGGCCAAACCATCGCCATCGTCGGCCCCACCGGCGCCGGCAAGACCACGCTCATCAAGCTGCTGCAGCGCTTCTACGACGTGGACGGCGGTTCACTGCGCGTCGAGGGCGTCGACGTGCGCGACTGGGACCGCGCGGCACTGCGCGGCGAGTTTGCCATGGTGCTGCAGGATACCTGGCTGTTTAACGGCACCATCCGCGAGAACATCCGCTACGGACGTCCCGATGCGACTGACGCCGAGGTCGAGGCCGCCGCGCGCGCCGCACGCTGCGACCACTTTATCCATACGCTCGCCGGCGGTTACGACTTTATGATCAATGAGGAGGGCACCAACCTCTCACAGGGCCAGCGCCAACTCGTGACCATCGCCCGCGCCATTTTGGCCGACCGTCCGGCGCTGATTTTGGACGAGGCGACCTCCAACGTCGATACCCGCACCGAGGAGCTTATTCAGCGCGCCATGGATGCGCTGATGCAGGGCCGCACGAGCTTTGTCATCGCGCACCGCCTGTCCACAATCCGCAACGCCGACGTGATCTTGGTGATTCGCGACGGCGACATCGTCGAGAAGGGCACGCACGACGAGCTGCTCGCCCAAGGCGGCTTCTACGCCGACCTGTACAACTCGCAGTTCGACGAAGCGGCGTAAATTCTGTCGCAAGGAACGAATAACGCCCGAGAACGGGGACGCAGGACAATCTGCGTCCCCGTTTTTGTTTTGCAGCCCTCGAACCGCCTCCCCTGGGACCTGATTGACGCCCTCCCTCAAGGCCCCGTGGACAAAAAATGGCAAATATGAGTACTGTCACCTTTTTAGTAACAGCCAAAACTGCCCCAAACGAC
>CABPDL010000042.1:0-20813 GCA_902406375.1 uncultured Collinsella sp. | reverse complement strand
CACGAACAGGAGGCCACTTAATGTGGCCTCCGTCGTGAGCAGGACTGTAGAGCAGCAAACTTAACCCCCTGCCCCGGTGCCCGGCGGGCAAACCCTCCCTTGTACTTTATCAAGGTAGAGTGTATGATTCTGAACGTTACATGACTCACTTTACCTAACTAAAGTGCTATCGAGGGGGAATACCATGAATACCGATATGTCTCGTCGTCAGTTTGTTGGTCTAGCCGGCTCGCTCGCCACGGTGCTTGGCCTTGGTCTTGTCGGCTGCGGCGGTGGTGCTGGCAAGGGCTCCGCTGCTGGTTCTGCCGCGGCCAAGGATGTGAAGGGCGCCGCGGAGTCCAAGAAGCTCGTGGTGGGCTTTGACAAGTCCTACCCTCCGTACGGCTTTGTGGGCGATGACGGCGAGTACACGGGCTTTGACCTTGACCTTGCCAAGGCCGTTGCCGATAAGCAGGGCTGGGATGTCGATTACGAGGCCATCGATTGGGATGCCAAGGACACGCTGCTCAACTCCAGCGCCATCAACTGCATCTGGAACGGCTTTACCATGGAGGGCCGCGAGGACGACTACACGTTCTCCGAGCCGTATATGCTCAACGAGCAGGTGTTGGTGGTCAAGAAGGACGCGGGTATCAAGAGCTGGGACGATCTTGCCGGCAAGACCGTGATTACCCAGACTGATTCCGCTGCGCAGGATGTGCTCGAGGGCGACCAGAAGGATCTGGCCGCGACGTTTGCCACGCTCGATACCATCGGTGAGTACAACACGGCGTTTATGCAGCTCGAGAGTGGTGCGGTCGATGCCGTTGCCTGTGACCTCTCGATCGCTCAGTATCAGCTGGCCGCCAAGCCCGATGCCTATACGCAGCTCGACAAGCCGCTGTCCAGCGAGCACTACGCCGTCGGCTTTAAGAAGGGCGACACCAAGTCGGCCGATGCTGTAACCGAGTCACTCAAGGCGCTCTACGAGGACGGCACGGTCAAGGACCTCTGCGATAAATACGCAGATTACGGTCTTTCCTTCGACAACTGGGTGCTCAAATAGCGGCTTTCCCAGGCACCCGATTTTGCCGTTCAAACCGTCGCTTGCGTACATTTAGTACGCGGCGCTCCTCTTTCACGGCAAACTCGGGCACCTGGAAAACCCGCTTTAGCATTGGGTTCGCTGTTCCGTTACTGTGAAAGAGAGCTTGGGTTGTCTATTCAGGTCATGATGCAGATGCTTGGCCAGGGATTCTTGGTCAGCTTGCAGCTGTTTGTGCTGACGTTGCTCGGGTCGATTCCGCTGGGAATCCCCGTGGCGTTTATGCGCATGAGCAAGGTCGCGCCGCTGCGTTGGATTGCGCGCATCTATATTTCGGTGATGCGCGGCACGCCGCTTATGCTGCAGATGTTTGCGATCTACTTTGCCCCGTACTACGTGTTTGGCATCTCGCTCACGCCCGATTCCAAATGGACGGCGTGCGTCGTGGCATTCATCATCAACTACGCCGGCTACTTTGCCGAGATCTATCGCTCGGGCCTGCAGTCGATTCCGCGCGGTCAATATGAGGCCGCCGAGGTGCTGGGCTACTCGCGTCTGCAGACGTTTCTGTATATCGTGATGCCGCAGGTCGCCAAGCGTATTCTGCCGGCGATGGGCAACGAGATCATCACACTGGTCAAGGACACGTCGCTGGCGTTTGCCATTGGCGTGGGTGAGATGTTCTCGACCGCCAAGGCGCTGGTCGCTTCGCAGGTGAGCATGGTGCCGTTTGCGATTGCGGCGTTGATCTACTGGGTCTTTAACTTTGTGGTCGAGATGCTGCTGGGCGCTGCCGAAAAGAAGCTGGACTATTATCATGACTAACTCAGTGATGAAAATCGAAAGCGCGCGTAAGGCGTTTGGCGGCAATGAGGTGCTCAAGGATATCTCACTCGAAGTCAAGCGCGGTGAGGTCGTGGCGATTATCGGGCCTTCGGGTGGCGGTAAGTCCACGCTGCTGCGCTGCGCTACGCTGCTCGAGACACTCGACGGTGGCTCGCTTTCGTTTGGCGACCTTGCGGTTGCGACGGATGTGGGATCGGGCGCGGTCTATGCGAAGGGAGATGTTCCCAAGCAGGCGCGCTCGCGATTCGGCCTGGTGTTCCAAAATTACAACCTGTTCCCGCACTATACCGTGATGAAAAACATCATCGACGCGCCGATCCGCGTGCTTAAGCGCCCGCGCGAGCAGGCGGAAGCTCGTGCGTATGAATTGATTGCTCAGATGGGGCTTATGGGCAACGAGAATAAGGTTCCGTGTGAGCTTTCGGGCGGTCAGCAGCAGCGCGTGAGTATTGCCCGCGCCCTAGCGCTCGACCCGGAGATCCTGTTCTTTGACGAGCCGACCTCGGCGCTCGATCCCGAGCTGACGGCCGAGGTGCTGCGTGTCATTAAGGACCTCGCTGCGCAGAGCATGACGATGGTGATCGTGACCCACGCAATGCAGTTTGCGCGCGATGTTGCCGACCGCGTGGTCTTTATGGATGGCGGTCGTATCGTCGAGGAGGGTCCTGCCGAGCAGGTCATCGACCATCCGTGCGAGCGGCGCACGCGTGAGTTCTTGAGCCGTATCGAGGGATAGGCTCAGGTATTTACTCAACTATTAATTGAGGCGAAGCCGCCACAGGTCTTACGGTCTGTGGCGGCTTTTTGTTTACATCGACGGGGTTCAATAATTGCCTCACAAGCTTGTCTCTTCCTCTCGCCGCCTGTATTCATACGTGTGCCGAAAGGTATGCATGGACAGCCGCCCGTGAGGGTAGGGTGGTGGCATAGGACATTTGGAGGGTGAGTCGGCTCGGCTGCCGACCATGCTGCTCCCGGGACGGCACCGACCGCGAACTCTCCCCGTTGGCGTCGCGCATTGCGCGCGGCCCTGCAAGGAGGTCATCATGGGTGCTCCCAAGACCGGTAACGTAAGGAACGTGGTGCTCGTAGGCCAAGGCGGGGTGGGCAAGACTTCACTCGCCGAGGCCATGCTCCACCTTTCCGGCAAGACCGCCCGCCTGGGCGGCCACGACGGCACCAAGCCCACGCTCGACTATGACCCCGAAGAGGTCAAGCGTGCGTTTTCCATCTCGACGACCATTGCGCCGATCGACTGGAAGGGCGCTCGTATCAATGTGCTCGATGCCCCGTGCTATCCCGATTTTATCGGCGACGCCTTTGCCGCGATGAGCGTCTGCGAGACGGCTCTGTTTGTGGTCGACGCCGAGGCCGGCCCGCAGCCTACGACGGTTAAGCTCTGGTATGCCGCCGAGGACCTACGCCTGGCACGCGCGGTGTTCGTAAACCGCCTGTCGCGCTCCGAGGCCAGCTTTGCGACCACGATGGACCTGCTGCAGGAGCGCTTTGGCACGCGCCTGGGCGCCGTGACCCTTCCCTGGGGCGAGGGCGAGGACTTTGACGGCATCATCGACCTGGTGCGCATGAAGGCGCGCCACTGCAACGGCGCCGAGGCCGTTGAGTCGGAGATTCCCGAGGAGTATCGTGCCCAGGCCGAGGAGGCCCATGACCATCTGTGCGAGCTGGTGGCCGAGGCCGACGACGAGCTGATGATGAAATACCTGGAAGGCGAGGAGACGCTGACGCAGGAGGAGCTTGAAGGCCTGCTGTCTAAGGCGATCGCCGAGCGCATCTTTGTGCCGGTCTTTGCGGGCGATTGCATTAAGGAGCAGGGCGTCAACTCGCTGATGGACGACATCGCCACGTACTTCCCGGCGCCGACCGACTACGGCGAGATGCCGCTCATCGACGGTGATTCGCTTAAGATTTCGAGTGACGATGACCGTCCGGTGGCGTTTGTGTTTAAGACGCTGGCCGATCCGCAGCAGGGCCGCATCAGCTTTATCAAGGTGCTGACGGGCACGCTTGAGCCGGGTCTTGAGTTGGTCAACGCGCGTACCCGCAAGAGCGATCGTTTGGCTCACTTGTATGTGATGTGCGGCCGCGATATGACCGAGGTTGGCCATGCCTATGCCGGCGACATCATCGTGGCGCCCAAGCTGGCTGCCGAGACGGGCGATACGCTCTCGATTACCGGCAAGGTCGAGGCTGCGGCGTTTAAGTTCCCCAACTCGCAGTACCGCATCGCCATCGAAGCCGAGAACCGCGGCGACGAAGAGAAGCTCTACACGTTTATCGAGAAGGCCTGCAAGGCAGACCCGACCATGAGCATCGACCGCGACGAGGAGACCGGCCAGACCATCATCTCGGCAGTGGGCGAGGCGCAGGTTTCGGTGCTGCTCAATCGTCTGGAGGACCGCACCAAGGTTGCTGCCAAGAGCGTGCCGATCCGCATTCCGTATCGCGAGACCATCCGCCGCACGGCGAGCGCCCAGGGCCGCCACAAGAAGCAGACCGGTGGTGCCGGTCAGTACGGCGACTGCTGGCTGCGCGTGGAGCCGCTTATTGGGCCCGACGGCACGAGCGACGGCTATGAGTTCGTGGACGAGGTCGTGGGCGGCCGCATCCCGCGCTCGCTGATTCCCGCCGTGGACAAGGGCGTCCAGGAGACCATGAAGGACGGTATTATTGCCGGCTACCCGCTCACGGGCATTCGCGTCGCGGTGTACGACGGTTCGTATCACAGCGTCGACTCCAACGAGATGGCGTTCCGCGCGGCGGCACGCATCGGCCTGCGCAAGGCATGCGCCGATGCCGACCCGGTGGTGCTGGAGCCCATCGAGGAAATCACGGTGACGATCCCCGAGAGCTACGCCGGCGCCGTGATGGGCGACATCTCGGCCTCGCGCGGTCGCGTGACGGGCATGGAGACCGATGAGCGCGGTGACACCGTGGTCATCGCTCAAGCCCCGCTGGCCGAGCTGACGGATTACTCGACGCGCCTGCGCTCTATCACGCGCGGCACGGGTGACTTTACCATGAAGCCCGCTGGCTATGAGCAGGTTCCCTATGACGTTCAGGCCAAGCTGGTCGAGCGCTATGAGGAGGGCCGCGCCAAGTAGCGCGTGGCGTTGCCTGCAACATGCATGCCGGTGCAAGGGCCGCTCTGGGCAATCCGGGGCGGCCCTTTTTGATCCCTGGGGGACGGAGGAAAACGGATCATTTTAGGTTTTGGGGCAGCTTGGTCGGCCCTAGTCCCCCGAGGCCTGATTGCGGCCGGTGGCGTAGTCGATCTGCACGTGCGGCTGCAGATTGTAGCAATATACGTGGAAGCAGAGGGTCTTGCCGTGGTCCTCGACCGATTGCGCCTCAAGGCGCACGCCGCGGCAGACGAGCTCCTCTTCGTTGTACATGGGCGTGACGCGGTAGAGCACATGGTTGCCTGTGTCGTGGATATAGTCGAGGATCTGCTCTTCAAACGGCAGCATGCCCGTTTCGTTGAGATAGCGCGTGCCGGTGAGGAGATTCTTGCGATTAGCGTTTTCGCCGCAGAGCGACCAGGCGATGAGGTGGCAACGGTTGTAGAGGCTTTGACCCGGAATAAAGCCGTAGCGCTGCTGGTGCCACCCGGCGGGATGGATACGCGAGATATCGCCGCGCTTGCCCTGACCGAGCGATTCGGGACCCACGCAGGCGAGTGCCTTGCGGGTGCGGCCCAGGCTATCGAGCTTGGAGAACTTCTTAAAGCAGCCCTCTTCGGTAGCTCGCTCGTATTCGTCGAGCGTGAATGATGGCGTGCCGAGCGGGTGCGTGCTGTCGGTGCGAAGGGCAACGTAGGGGTTGCCGGCGTAGTCGGGAATGCTGCTGAGATATACGCCGCGGGCGCGGTCGAGATCGGGGTTTTCGACCTCGTCGATGGGGGTGACGTTTGAAGAGGCATCGTCAGCGGTGTCGGTCGTGGCGGATTCAGAGCCATCGCCGGAGTCCTCGGAGCTCGCTGTTCCCGATTCGAGCCGGGCAACCAGGTCTGCTTCGTCGTCGGTGCGGTTGGGGCTCTCGCTTTGCTTCTCGGCCAGAGCAGCCGCCTGCTCATCGCTTTGCGGCGAGAGCAGCTTGGGCGCTCCGTCGAGCGACCCTGTGAACAGCGCAAACCCCAGCACCACGGCGGTGCCGATGGAAAGTACTTGCTTGTAGGCGGACTTGCGCGACATTGAGGCTCCTGGATGGACGGTTGGGAATCTACCAGTCTAGCAGGAGACGCCGCAGACAGTTTTGCCGAACAGATTCTTAAAGATTGGGGAGGCGCGCTATCGGTCCATTTGTCCCAGAAGGGACTGCGATGGTTGGGATGTGCGGGGCTATTCGACGTTTCCCAAGATAAAACCTACCAAAATAAACCAGCCCCTTTTTGGCAGGTCAGTTAACGCAGTTCAGGTTGAGCACGCGCGAGCGAGCAGGTTCCGGGTGCGGCAAGGTGACGTGAAACAAGCGGGCGCTGACCTTTTGGTCGCGCCCGTGCAGTTGAACGTCAGATTGCCGTGCCCGGAACCTGCGCAGCGCCGAGCGGTTACGCCGTTTGTAAAACGGCGTAACCTACAAGTTCATGTTGCCGTGGATGTAGGGGGTGACCTCGGGGGAGATATGGCCGCAGCCCAGCTCGCGCAGCGTGGACTCGATGGCGGCGGGCAGCGGGGTCTTGCCTTCGGCGTCGACGGCGGCACCGCTGAGGGCGGCGATCTTGGCGACGTCTGCCGGCGCGGCCTCGATATGCATGCAGCCGCCGACGAGGCGTGTGCGGACCTGTGCCAGGTCAAGATCGTGCAGGTAATCCTCGCAGGCGCGGATTAAATCAACCTTCTCGCGCGTAAGCTCCTCGCCCGTGGGGATGCGCGTGGCCAAGCAGGCGCCTGCCGGCAGGTTCCAGACGGGGTAGCCCCATGCACGCAGCAGCTCGCGCTCCTCGTCCTTGGTAAAGCCGACCCCCATAAGCGGCGAGCGCACGCCGAGCTCTTCTGCCGCACGCATGCCGGGGCGGTAGTCACCGCGATCGCCTGCATTGCTGCCATCGATGACGGTGGGAAAGCCTAGCGACTTGGCGTGGTTGACGATAGCGGTAAAGCCGGCGCGCTTGCAGTGGTAGCAGCGGTCGGCATCGTTGCAGGCTACCTGGGGGAGCTGCAGCTGATCGACCGAAAGATTGAGCACGGGGAGCTTAAAATGCGGTCCCTCATTGGTTTGCCCGTCAACGGACCGTTCAAACGAAGCCTGCTCGGGTGTGCCGATGAGCGGCGTGGTGAGATGGACGAGGAGGGTATTGGTAGGCATGATGCGGGCGCATACGGCGGCCAAAAAGCTGCTGTCAACGCCGCCGGAAAACCCGATAGCCACGCGCCCGTATGCCAAAAGCAGCTGTTCGAGCGCCGATAGCTTGTCTTGAAGCTCCTCTGCGGGTGCCGTGGTGTCTAAAATCATGAAACGATCCTTATCGTTGAGTACTCGGTCGAAAACTATAATCCTACCGGGCTGCTTGTCATAAGATTTCTACCTATGTAACGAAAGTGCAATATGCTATATACGTTATATACAAGTTTGTAAAGTGCGGTAGAGTGGCAGTAACGCAATCCGGTGAGGGGACCGATATGATCAAGGCTGTTATTTTTGACATGGACGGAACGCTGGTCGATACCGAGCGTCTGGGCATCAAGGCATGGAAAGCGCCCGCTGCTGAGCTGGGCGTCGCGATTGATGACACGCTGATTCATCAATTTATCGGTCGCACACTGCCCGATGTCATGGACATCCTTGAGGCGCATTGCGGCAGCAGAGAAACCGCCGAGGCGCTCTATCATCGCCACAAGGAGATTCGCGACGAGATGGTCAAGACCGATCTGGAGCTTAAGGCCGGTGCCGCCGAGTGCATAGACGAGCTGCTGGCTGCGGGCTATCACGTGGGCCTAGCGACGTCGTCGCGTCTCGTTACGGCCGAGCGCAACCTTAAGATGGTCGGTCTTTTTGACAAGTTTGAGACGGTGACCTGCGGCGAGGACGTCGTGCACGGTAAGCCCGACCCCGAGATGTATCTGCTCGCCTGCGAGCGCGCGGGCTTTGCCCCCGAGGAGTGCGCCGTGGTCGAGGACTCACGCAACGGTTGCGTCTCGGGCATCACGGCCGGTTGCCATGTGTTTGCCGTTCCCGATATCGTGCCGCTGCCGCAGGACGTGGTGGACGGCTGCGAGGCTGTGCTCGATACGCTGTTCGATCTGACGGCCGCGGTCAAGGTCGTGTGTTAGCGTTCGCACGCGAGTCGCCATGCCCCGCGCCCGATCCCGCAGGACGGCGACGGCAACGGCGCCCGCGCGGAGGCACTGTTCTAAAAAATGGAATTGAATCCATTTTTGCAAAAAAGCTAATGAAAAATGGATTACATTCCATAAAAATCCGTAGCCGCAGGTTCGGCTAAACGGGGAAGGCCCGTGGGGTCAGCAAAAACGCCGCAGCGGGGCTGTTTCCGTTGCGGCGTTTTTTTGTTACAGGTAGGCGCCCAGGTTGATGTCGGTTGTCGGGACTATGGGTTGGCCCGTCGGATGCGGCTTGGCATTTTGGGTGCTTACGCGCTCGAGCAAGAAGGGACGCACGATTTCCTGACGGTTGATGTCCTCGGTGGCCGTGACCGTGGTGACGGTGCGCGCGGCGGAGCCGATGCGGACTCGTTTGGTCTTGGCGGCAGGTTTATCCTCGATTTGTTCCATGAGCAGCTGCACGCCCTTGCGGCCGATCTCGTAGCCCGGTGGTGCTACCGTGGTGAGGGGGACCGATCCGCTCCAGGCAAGCGGGTTGCCATCGCAGCCGGCCACGCGGACCTGCTCGGGGACGGAGATGCCTTTGTCTATCAGCGCCGAGATAACGCCCGACGCCAGTACGTCGGTCAGGCCGACCACGAAGTCGGGGCGCTCGTCCGCGGGGCGCTCAGCGATTTGGGCACCGATGCCGTAGCCGTCGGCAGCGGTATTCCATTCGCCGGCGTCGATGACTTCGATCTTGATATCGGGATGCAGGGCGAGGGCCTTGTGGATGCCAAGTACGCGCAAGGTGAGCTGCATAAATGCCGCTCTGCCCACAACGGTGATATGGCGTGCGCCACGGGCAACGGCGAGCTCGGCGATAATGCGGCCTTGTGCCTCGTTGTCGGCAGCCACGTAATAACCGGGCTCGGAGCAGTGGATGTCCAGATGGACGATCGGCACGGGCACTTTAGTCATGGCCGGGTGCCAGTCGGGGGATGCCATGGGCTGAACCATGACGCCGGACATCTGAGTGCCCATAAAGTAGCGCAGGTAATGGTCTTCGAGAATGTCGTCGTTGTCGGCGTTAGCGATGAGCAAGTCATAGCCGTGCTTGCGTGCCTCGTTGTGGGCACCGCTGGCAATTTGGAGCGAAAAGCCGTGGTCGAGACGGGGAAGGACCAGGCCAAAGGACTTGGTGGTGCCGCCCGCGAGCTGACGGGCGCTTTGGTTGGGCAGGTAGCCAAGGCGATTAATGGTCTCGTTGATGAGCTTGAGGGTTTCGGGGCGCAACTTTTCGGGGTGGTTGAGCGCGTTGGATACCGTGCCCAGCGAGACCCCTGCCTCGCGCGCGACGTCGCTGATTTTTACCTTTGCCATAGCGGCCCCTTTGATGCGTTTCAAGTACAAGCCAGATTGTAACATCGCCCGCCCCCAGGGTGTCAAAACCTGCCAATTAGGGACAGGTTTATTTTGGCAGGTTTTATCTGGGGAAACGCCGTTGCCAGCGCGACCACCACGAAGGGGGCAGGCACCTTTGTGGTGGCTTGAGCTGCCCGGGCCTTCAATTGTCTCGATCTGTAACATCTGGACGGCAAAACCGGCTCTACCTGTTACAGATCGAGACATAGTGCTGGGGCCGAACCGTAATGTCTTGATCTGTAACACTAAGCCGGCTTATTGCGGCCCAGATGTTACAGATTGAGATCTTTCGCCGGGATAGGCCGCCGCGCCGGTCCAAACCACCACAAAGGTGCCTGTCCCCTTCGTGGTGGTTTGGACCGGCTGGGCATGTGTGCATCGGGTGGTATCTAAGTTGAGATACCACTTCTGGTATATCAGCTTGCGCTTGCGTGAGTACAATACTCGAACGTTATACGTCTCAGCGCCCCCTGTGCGTGGACGTCTTGCAGTCACGCGAACGAAGGGATTTATCCTATGTGCGGAATTGTCGGCTACACCGGCTCTGATATTGCAAAGAACATCCTGGTCACGGGTCTTAAGCGTATGGAGTATCGCGGCTATGACTCCTCGGGCGTCGCGCTCGAGGTGGGTGAGGGCGCCGCGGCGCACCTCGACGTCATCCGCCGCGTGGGCAAGGTCGCGGGCCTGGAGAGCGAGCTTTCCAACATCGACAGCGACGCAACCTGCGGTATCGGCCACACCCGTTGGGCCACCCACGGCAAGCCCTCCGTCGTTAACGCCCATCCCCACACCAGCTGCGACGGTCGTATCGCCATCGTCCACAACGGCATCATCGAGAACTTCGCCGAGCTGCGCGAAGAGCTGGAGGGCCGCGGCCACCACTTTAAGAGCGAGACCGATACCGAGGTCTTCGCGCATCTGATCGAAGAGGCTTATGCCGAGACGCACGACCTGATGGCCTCCGTGCGCGAGGCTTGCACCCACGTGGTCGGTGCCTATGGTCTGGCCGCCGTGTGCGCTGACGAGCCCGGCGTGATCGCCGTGGCGCGCAAGGACTCCCCGATTGTGGTCGGCGTGGGCGAAACCGGCTCCTATGTCGCCTCCGATGTCATCGCGCTCATCGACGCCACCCGCGATGTCGTGGTGCTCGAGGACGGTCAGTTTGCCAAGCTCACGCCCGCAGGCGTCGAGTACACCGACGAGGCCGGCAACGTCATCGAGCCCAAGGTCACCCACATCGACTGGGACCTAGACATGGCCGAAAAGGGTGGCTACCCCGACTTTATGCTCAAGGAGATCCACGAGCAGCCTCGCGTTGTGCGCGACACGCTGGTCGGTCGTATGACGCCGGCCGGCGAGCTCGACATCGACGAGCTGGGCCTTTCGCTCGAGGAGCTCAACGACATCGACCGCGTCTACGTGATCGCCTGCGGCACCAGCTACCACGCCGGACTCATCGCCAAGAACCTTATCGAGGGCTGGGCTCGCATCCCCACCGAGGTGGAGGCGGCCAGCGAGTTCCGTTATCGCAACCCCATCATTACGCCGACGACGCTTGTCGTTGCCGTGTCCCAGTCGGGCGAGACGGCCGATACCCTTGCCGCCATTCGCGACGCGCGCATCAAGGGTGCCAAGGTCTTCGGCATCACCAACGTGGTGGGCAGCCCCGTGGCGCGTGAGAGCGACGGCGTCATCTACACCAAGGCCAACAAGGAGATCGCGGTCGCCTCGACCAAGAGCTTCATCGGCCAGGTCGTGAGCCTGACGCTGCTGGCTCTGCTGCTAGCGCAGGTCAAGTACCGCCTGACCACCAAGCAGGCGCGCATGCTGTTCCGCGAGCTTTCCGATACGGCCGAGCAGATCCAGTGGATTTTGGATACCCAGACCGAGGCCGTGCATGAGGCCGCCCTGCTGTGCAAGGACGCGCAGTCCGCACTGTTCGTGGGTCGCGGCATGGGTGCCGCTATTTCCTACGAGGGTGCGCTCAAGCTCAAGGAGGTCAGCTACCTGCACGCCGAGGCCTACGCCGCCGGTGAGATGAAGCACGGCCCCATTGCCCTGATCGACCCGGGCTTCCCTGTCATCGCTGTGGCCACCAAGAGTGCCACCTACGACAAGACCGTGTCGAACCTTATGGAGTGCAAGGCGCGCGGCGCCAAGGTCATCGTCGTTGCCACCGAGGGCGACGAGGAGATCAACAAGATTGCCGACTGCATCATCCGCGTGCCGGCAGTCCGCGACGTGTTCAGCCCCATCACGGCGAGCGTCCCGCTGCAGCTGCTCGCCCGCGAGGTCGCCATCCTGCGCGGCTGCGACGTCGATCAGCCCCGTAACCTAGCCAAGAGCGTCACGGTAGAGTAGTTGGTTCCGCCGTTCTAGCGACTAAGGCCCGGCTCCGCATCAAGACGGAGCCGGGCCTTTTCTGCATTTGCCCAGATAAAACCTGCCAAAATAAACCTGTCCCTTTTTGGCAGGTTAGCGGAGCTTACTGGTCTCGAAGTACTCGGGGAACTGGTCCAGAACCTCGGTTTGGTTGCGGAACATCATGTGCAGGTGCTTGCTGACCAAAAAGCTCGCTTCGATGGGGTCGCGACCGGCGATAGCGCGGCGAATCTGCTTGTGCTCGTTCACGATGTCCTGATTGTCGAGAACCTGCGTGGCGGCGCGCAGCCAGCGGAAGCGCTCCAGGTCGGCATTGGTCTCTTCGAGCCACGACCAAACGGTGCTGCGACATGCGAAGCTAAAAATCATGTGATGCATGAGGTTGTCGCTCAAAAAGAAGCCGATGCGATCCTCTTCGGCCATGGCCTTTTCCTGCAGCACGATGGCGCGGTCGAGCTGCTCGATGCCGGCCGACGTGGCTCGCGCACAGCACTCCACAATCACCTGCTTTTCCAGATGTTCGCGGATGTAGCAGGCACTCTCGGCAAGGGTGAGGTTGATGGGTGAGACGTAGGTGCCGCTCTGGGGCACGGTGCGCACCAGGCCTTCCTGCGCCAAGCGAACCAAAGCCTCGCGCACGGGCGTGCGCCCCATATCCAGGTCGTCGCAAAGTTGCTTGACGCCCAGCTTTTCGCCCGGCTTGTAGTCCAGGTAGACGATTTTGCGTCGAATGGTGTGGTAGGACTGGTCCTGTAGGCTCGTTTCCTGCTCGCCGACGTGCATCGATTCTTCCATAGCGCCTCGCAACTGTTCTATCAAACTCATATGTCAGTTGTTAATTATGCCGCGAATCAGCTCTCCGCGGTGGGTAATTCGGCTGTTGCCTGAGAACTATTGCGGCATCTTAGTCTGTGTTTGCGCAAGGCTGCGCTCAATGTTGCCGTATCATAAGCCGTCGCAAACGTGAAATAGAAAGAAGGAATCCCATATGCAACTGGCAAATATCGTACGCGAGCGCTGGAAAGGCGTTTTGTTCTGCCTGATCATCGCTATCCCCGCAACGCTGCTCGGCAAACAGATTGAGGTGGTCGGCGGGCCGGTATTCGCCATCCTCTTCGGCATGGTTCTGGCGCTCGTCTTTCCCAAGAATCATCGCGAACAGCTCGCCGCCGGTGTCACCTATACGTCTAAAAAAGTCTTGCAGTACGCGGTAATCCTGCTTGGCTTTGGCATGAACCTCTCGCAGATTCTGTCCAAGGGCGCCCAGTCGCTGCCGATTATCGTGGCGACAATCTCGACTTCGCTTGTCATTGCCTTTGTGCTCTGCCGCGTTATGAACGTGCCGGGCAAGATCGCGACGCTTGTGGGTGTGGGCTCGTCGATTTGCGGCGGTTCTGCCATCGCCGCGACCGCGCCCGTCATCGATGCCGACGATCGCGAGATTGCCCAGGCCATTTCGGTCATCTTCCTGTTTAACGTTATCGCGGCGCTCGTGTTTCCGACGCTCGGCGGTATGCTCGGGCTGACAGACGAGGGCTTTGGCCTGTTTGCCGGCACCGCCATCAACGACACCTCGTCCGTAACGGCTGCGGCGAGCGCCTGGGACAGCATGCATCCCGGCGCCAATGTGCTCGAGAGCGCCACGGTGGTCAAGCTCACCAGAACGCTGGCCATTATCCCCATCACGCTGGTTCTCGCATGCTGGCAGATGCATCTGGCGCGCAAGGCCGGCGGCGACGCCAAAAGCACGTTCTCGCTTAAACGCGCGTTTCCCATGTTCGTGCTGTTCTTTGTGCTGGCGAGCGTAATCACCACGGTGCTTCAGCTTCCTGCATCCATTACGGCGCCCATCAAGGAGCTGTCGAAGTTCTTTATCGTGATGGCTATGGCGGCTATTGGCTTTAATACCGATATCGTCGAGCTGGTCAAAAAGGGCGGCAAGCCCATCGCGTTGGGCTTTTGCTGCTGGATTGGCATTGCGTGCATGAGTTTGGGAATGCAACACGTGCTGGGAATCTGGTAGAGAAGTAGCTTATTTGCGTGCTGCGTGCTGGCGAGCGCATGCCTGCGGTGGAGCGATAGGAGCTCTTGCGGGTATGGCTTGTCCGCAGGTTTATAGGTCCCGAAGAGCTCTTATCGCCCCGCCAGGATGGCGATGCGGGGCACCTCATATACTCGCAGGACGGCGGCTTCTGCCCTATAGTGTTTGGTGAGCAATATCGTTCAATTTTGAAACACTCGGTCGTGCGACCGTCGGCGGTTGCACGTCGCCGCGGACAGGGGCAAATCATGAATAGCGATGCCAAGCTGAACATCTTGACCGAGGCCCTGGCTGCTGCCGGGGCCTCGGCATTGGCAATCGATGCGCGTGGGGACGTCGTGATTTCGACCATGAATGACGCGGCGCTTGAGCGGGATGTGGCGGCTTTTGTCGCTGAGCGCCTCGACCGTATAGGAGACGGCGCGCGTCTGGTTATGGGGCGCGCGGGTACGCGCCTGAGCCTGACCGTTCGCCCCACCGACAAAGAGGGTGGGGGCCTTTGGGTCGTCGTGGTCCGCGAGGTGCGCGGCGCCGCGGCACATGCGGGCATCGAGTGGCTCAACGCCGGCGAAGTTGAGGCCCGCTACGAATCGAGCGCGTACGGCATCGTTGAGGGGGCGGCCTCGGTAGCTGCGCCGGTCGCCGAGAGCTACGCGCGCGGTGTGCCCCTTATGCTCGAGGGCGAGCTGGGAGCGGGTCAGATCGAGATCGCCAAGCGCCTCTATCTGGACGGTCCTTTTGCCGATCAACCCTTTGTTGCCGTTGCGCTCGATGAGCTTACCGATCGCGGTTGGCGCCACGTGCTCAAAAGCGCCGAATCGCCATTGTTCCAAACGGGGCTGACACTTTGCATTGCGGGCTGGAATGCGGTTGGCCCCCAGCGCCTTCGCGAGCTCGTTTCCACGATGGCCGACACCGCGTTGGCGACGCGCTGCCATGTGGTGCTGACGGCGAATGACATGCCGGGCGGCAGCGAAAGTGATCAAGCCGCCTTTGTGACCGAGCGCTTCGCCTGTGCGGTGAGCGTGGCGCCGGCAATCGTCGAGCAGGGAGCCGCGTCGACGAAGGTTGCGCGCTATTTGGAATATCTCGCTGGTGCATTTGGGACGGCAGCGCCCACGCTGTCTGCCGCGGCGACGAAGGCGCTCGATGCTTACCGCTGGCCGCGCAACTATCTGCAGCTCCGCGAGGTCTCGGAACGACTGTATATATTGGTGGGGACGGGCACGGTGGATCGCGCTGTGGCGGAGGAAGTGCTAGCCCAAGAGGACGTGATTAAGACCGCAACCTTTGGCGCCCCGACACTCGAAAGCGACCTGTATATCCTGCGACCGTTGGCCGATACCGAGCGAGATATCGCGCATCTGGTTGTAGATCATCTCCACGGCAACCGAACCCGTGCGGCGGAGGTGCTGGGCATAAGCCGAACAACGCTGTGGCGCTTGCTGAAGGACGATGACCGTTGAGCGAGGCGCCCGTGACCGCGCGCGACGCGTGTGCTACAGTCCAAAGCGTTATTGTTTCGATTTGGTTACGGCGTGCGGGGGCGTATGGCTGAGACTACAAAACCGAGCCGCAGAAGGCGGAGCGCCGCACCGGTCAACCGACGCACGACATCGGTGACGTGGGGCAAACACGCCTCGGGGTTTGATGGTTCGTTCAAGCGCACTAAATACGGTTATCCTTCGGCAAGCGCCCGCTTGGCCATGCAGGCAGAGTCCTCGTTGTGGGGCCGCAAGTGCGTGGTGGGCTCAAAGCTCAAGCACGACGGCACGCTCGGTTACATCAGCCGCGGGGCGGCTCGTCGCAGCGGACTCAATCCGGCTGGTTGGCATCGTTATGTTCCGATCGCGGTCGTCATTGCGGTGATCATCATCGCACTCGCTGCGCTTGGCTACGCCGGCGGCGGCGCCAACTTGGACGCAGTGTTTAAATCGCTCGAGCTCGCGCATGCAGGCACAGAAATTGTCGAGGGCGCTCAGACCCAGACGGGCGTCGCGCCCCAGCGCGGTATCGTTGCGGCAGCCTCCACCATCGCCGACGCTCAAAAGGACGACGGCGAACAGGGCGACGGCGCCGAAACGACCCACACGAACGAAACGACGACAACTCCACCGGCAAGATAAGTTGCGAGCGGGTCCGCCGTTCGTTAGAACGGCGGAACTAATTACTTTACATACACCACGTTGTCGCGGCGGGGTTTGGGCTCGGGTAGCGTGTCTTCGGCATAGCCCAGAATGCAGTGACCGACACCGCGCAGGCTGCCGTCGGCGGGCAGGTCCCAGCTGGCCAGCAGCTCCAGGCCCTCGGGCGAGTCAAAGACCTCGTGCGCGCGGTGAATCCAGCACGAATCGACACCCAGTGCATAGGCGGCGTTGAGCAAGTTGCCCATGGCGAGCGAGCCGTCTTCCAGATGCGTGGGCACGCTGCGGTCGACCAGCACCACCACAACGGTCTTGGCGCCATAGAAGGGGTCACTGTTGCTGCCCATGACCTGGGCGTTGAGCTGTGAGAGACGCTCGACGGTCGCGGGGTCGGTGACGGCGACAAACGTCACCGGCTGGCGGCCCATGCCGCTCGGTGCATATTGGCCGGCTTCGATAATACGTGCAAGCTTTTCGACCTCGACGGGACGATCGCTGTATTTGCGGCAGCTGCGGCGGTGAATGAGTGCTTCGATAGTCTCCATGGTGTCTCCTTGCGGTGGCGTTGCAGATGCCCCGTTCATACCCGTCGGGCTCAAACGGTAGACGGTCAATTGCCCGGCCAAAAGGATAGATTCCAATTGGAAAAGTAGGTTTGCATAAAAGTACCTTCAGAATGTGACAAACAAATGGGACGGTTAAACGTTTTATCCCGTCTACCCTGCGGTTTTTTACCACTTGCCTAAATGACGAACGCATAACCTCTGATAAAGGTTTTACTAAAGGAGTACCAACGTTTATCAATGCGCCGTGGTGGCGCCGGGCCAGGAGGTAACATCATGTTCCAGGCTGGAGATGTCGTCGAGACCGACTTCGAAGGATTTCTGAAGCTGCTGCGTTCCAAGACGCGCGCTTTTGTGACGATTGACGATCACGAGTACTACATCACGCACACCGATGGCTATTGGCGTGTTCAGGATTGCGAGGCCCTCAACGACAAGGGCCACTTTACTGACTGCTCCGAGCTGGTCAACACGGTCTGCGAGGTCGTCGAGCTGCCGTGGATTGCCGGCAAGAGCCTGCACGATAGCTTCTCGGGCGCTACGGTCTACGAGGCCGTCGCCGCCTAGCAGCAAATAATCGATTTCCTCTCATGACCGCCGGCGCTGCCCCCGCGCCGGCGGTCTTTTTTGTCGATATGTTGTATAGCCTGTGCGCTGCGAACGAAGCCCTTGACGGTAGTCAAAACTCGGACTAATCTGAAACTTCAATTAGTCAAAATTCGGACTATCGAATGGTGGGAGAGATGGATTGCGCGGTTACGTCGGTCGATTTTGACCGGATGCTCAACGGGCTCGACCGTATTTATTCAGAGTTCGCGCGTGCCTGCGGCCTTTCGGATTGCGCCTATTGGATGCTCGTTGATATCAGCACGGCGGACGAAGACGTTGCCGTGAGCCGACTCACGAGCGAATGGTTCTATAGCAAGCAGACCATTAACTCGGCAATTAAAACCCTGACGGCGCGAGGGCTTGCAACGCTGGAATTTGCCGAAGGCAGCCGAAAGAATAAGGTCGTTTGTTTGACCGATGAGGGCCGGCGGTTCGCCGAGCACTATGCGTTGCCGGCGGTTAAAGCCGAGCAGCGTGCCTTTGGCGCGCTCGAACCCTGGGAACAGCGTGAGATTATGCGTCTGGTCGGCAAGTTTTCCCATGTGCTCAACGAGGAGTGCGAAGCGTTTAAACAGCAGATAGCCGCCGAGAGCCAAGTGGAAAAACAAGAAGAGGGGGAGACGTGCGACTCTTAATGAGGTTTATGAGGCCGTATCGCGGGCTGATTGCGGTGACACTGTTTGTGCTGCTGATAGATAACGTCGGCACGCTGCTGGTACCTACGATGTTGGCGAATATGGTCAATACCGGCATCACGACGGGTGATGTCGACTACATCCTGCGCAACGGCCTGTACATGCTTATCGCGACCGGCATGGCCAGCGGTGGCGCGGTGCTGGGCTGTTATCTTTCGGCCCGCCTGGCAGCCAACGTGGCCTGTGACATCCGCAACGCCGTCTACGACAAGTCGCTCGAGCTGTCTGCCAGCGACTTTGAGCGCTTTGGCACCGGCTCGATGATCACGCGATCGCTCAACGACATCAACGTGATCCAGCAGGCGATTCTGCAGACGATTCAGCTGGTGCTGCCGGTGCCGTTTTTGGCCGTGGCGGGCATCATCTTTGCCTGGCATATCGATCCCGCCATGGGTACGCTGCTGGGCGCGGTCGTGGCGATTGTGCTGGTGGCGGCGGTCTTTACGGTGGCTAATGCCGCGCCGATCTTTATGCGCCTGCAGAGTTTTATCGACCGCATGAACGTCGTGCTGCGCGAGAACATCGTGGGCGTGCGCGTCATCCGCGCGTTTAACAAGGAGCGCCATGAGGAGCAGCGCCTAGACGAGGTGTTTAGCGATTACGCGGCCAACGCCATCAAGGTCAACCACCTGTTTGTGGGCCTCGATAGCTCCAGCTTCTTTCTGATGAACATCGCCGAGGTGGCGGTGCTGTGGGTGGGAGGCAACCGCGTAGGCGTCCACGCCATGCAAATCGGCAGCATCTCGGCCGTGCTGGAATACGCGATTCTGATCCTGTTCTTTGTGATGATGGCGCAGATGGTGATTCTGACGCTTCCGCGCGCCGCGGCGTGCCTCAACCGTGCACAGCAGGTGCTCCAGATTGAGCCGAGCATCGTCGATGGTAAGGGTACGCTCGACGCGGGCGCGTCCGACTCAAAGGACGGAGCAGACGCGGTCGCCGTGTTCGATCACATGTCGTTTCGCTTTGACGACGCCGACGAGGACACCCTGTACGATCTGAACTTTACCTGTCGCCGTGGCCAGACCACGGCAATTGTAGGTTCGACGGGATCGGGCAAATCGACGGTGGCCAAGCTCTTGTTGCGTTTCCACGATGCCACGAAGGGCGCCATTCGCCTCAATGGTGTTGACCTGCGCGACCTTTCGCAAGACGAGATTCGCGGGCATATCGCTTACGTGCCGCAGAAGGCGTGGCTGTTCTCGGGCACGGTGGCGAGCAACCTGCGCTATGGCAACGAGGGTGCGACCGAGGCCGACATGCTTCACGCGCTGCGGGTTGCCCAGAGCACCTTCGTGCTCGATCAGCCGCAGGGGCTCGATACCCCGGTGGCGCAGGGCGGTACGAACTTTTCGGGCGGCCAGCGTCAGCGTCTGGCCATCGCCCGTGCGCTCATGAAGCACGCTGATCTGTATATCTTCGACGATAGCTTTTCGGCCCTGGACTTTAAGACCGACGCGGCCCTGCGCCATGCGCTGCAGGACGAGACGCGCGATGCCGCGGTGCTCATCATCGCGCAGCGTATCTCGACCATTCTGCATGCCGACCAGATCGTGGTGCTTAAGGATGGTGAGGTCGTGGGCTTGGGCACGCACGACGAGTTGATGGAGACCTGCGAGGTGTACCGCGCCATCGCGGAATCGCAGATGAAGGGAGGTGAGTAGCATGACCGAGGAGCTCAAGAAGCAGAGCGTCGTTGATGACGCCGTGGCAGCAGGGACGGCTGAGGAGACGGCGGTCGCACCCGGTCTGGATGATGCCGCCAAGGCTGCAGCCGAACGCGAGGCTCGCCGCCAAGCGCTCTACGAGGAAAACGAACGCGCCGAGGACGAGCGCGCCCGCGCTGAGGCAGAGCGCATGCGCGATGTGGGCGACGAGGACGAGGACGAGAAACCCAGCGACACCTGGGCGACGGTGCGCCGTCTGTGGAGCGAGGCCGCCGGCGATCACTGGCGCTTCTACCTCGTGTTCGCGAGCATCGTGTTCTACGCCATCTTTAACACCGCGGCGCCGGCGTACAGCGCCCGCGTCATCGATGAGCTGTGGGGACACGTGAAGCTGGCGTTTGCCAACGACACCACCTTCAGTATCACTTGGGAGAACTGCGGCAGGACCATCTTCATCTACTTTATGATCTGGACGGCCGCCGCCTCGTTCTACGCGCTCCAGAGCTTTTTGATGTCGAGCGTGGCCGAACGCCTCAACCTGCGTCTGCGTAACCGTATCGCTCAAAAGCTCAACCGTCTGCCGCTTGCCTACTTCGACGCGCATCGCCCCGGCGAGGTCGTCAGCCGCGCGACCAACGACCTGGACAAGATGTCCGAAAGCATGCAGCGCGGACTGCTGCAGCTGCTGGTGTCGATCGGCACCGTGGTGGGCGCCGTGGGCGTGATGTTCGTGTTTAGCGTGCCGCTCACGCTGGTCTTTTTGTTCTTTACGGCGTTGTCGCTGCTGGTGACCAAAGTGGTCTCGCGTCGCACACATGACGTGACCGGCGAACGCCAGGAGTGGGTATCCAAGATTACGAGTGCGGTCGAGGAAGGCTATTCGGGCCGTCTGGTGATTCGCGCGTTTAACCGCGAGCGTCAGAGCTCTGCCGAAGTGCATGAGGCCTCGAGGGAGCTGGCGCGCGTGAGTACCAAGGCCGACTTTATGATCAATGCCGTCGGTCCTGCGGTGCGCTTTATCGGCCGTTTGGCGCAGATCGTGATCGCGCTGGTGGGCTGCAGCATGCTGGTCGCCGGCCACATGACCGTCGGCGTGTTCCAGGCGTTCTTCCAGTTTATCTACGAGGCGTCCGAAC
>CABPDL010000041.1:0-21566 GCA_902406375.1 uncultured Collinsella sp. | reverse complement strand
CACAATCCGAGGACGTAGTCGTAGCAGGATCTGAGGGCTGACCTTCGCGGACACTCCGCAGGACGAAAGAACCCCCGCCGCACGTCAGTGCGCAGCGGGGGTTCTTTCATGTCCGAGGACGTCCGCGAAGGTCAGCCCTCAGATCCTGCGGTGGGAGACCTAAGCCTCGTTGTACACCGTCTTGAGCTTCAGCAGGTGAGCGTAGCGGTCCATAGCGGCCTGCTCGTTCTCCTTGAAGAGCTCCTCGGCGCGCTCGGGGAAGGAACGCGTCAGCGAAGCGTAACGGGCCTCGTTCATCAGGAACTCCTGATAACCGCCCGCGGGCTCCTTGGAATCGAGCGAAAACTTCTTGCCGGCAGCAGCCTCGGGGTTGAAGCGGAAGAGGTTCCAGTAACCGCACTCGACAGCCTTCTTCATCTCGGCCTGGCAGTTCTGCATGCCGCCCTTCTTGATGGAGTGCATCTCGCAGGGGCTGTAGCCGATGATGAGGGACGGGCCGTCGTAGGCCTCGGCCTCGTGGATGGCCTTGAGGGTCTGAGCTGGGTTGGCGCCCATGGCAACCTGTGCCACGTAGACGTAGCCGTAGCTCATGGCAATCTCAGCCAGAGACTTCTTCTTGGTCACCTTACCGGCAGCGGCGAACTGAGCGACCTGGCCCAGGTTCGAGGCCTTGGAGGCCTGACCACCGGTGTTGGAGTAAACCTCGGTGTCGAAGACGAAGACGTTGACGTTGTGGCCGGAAGCCAGGACGTGGTCCAGGCCACCGAAGCCGATGTCGTAGGCCCAACCGTCGCCGCCGAAGATCCAGAAGGACTTCTTGGTGAGGTAAGCCTTGTCGGCGAGGATCGCCTTGGAGGCGTCGCAGCCGCACTTCTCGAGCTCGGCAACGTAGGCAGCGGCAGCGGTCTTGGAGGCCTCGGCGTCGTTGACGGAGTCAATCCAAGCCTGGCCGGCGGCCTTGAGCTCGTCGGACGGACCATCGGCAGCGATGATGTCCTGGGTAGCGGCGATCAGCTTGTGCTGAACGGCCTCATAGCCAACGGCCATGCCCAGACCGTGCTCGGCATTGTCCTCGAACAGGGAGTTGTTCCACGCCGGGCCGTGACCGTCCTTGTCCTTGCAGTAAGGAGCGGTGGCAGCGGGGTTACCCCAAATGGAGGAGCAGCCGGTGGCGTTGGAAATGAACATGCGGTCGCCGGCGACCTGGGTCACCAGACGTGCATAGGCGGTCTCGGCACAGCCGGCACAGGAACCCGAGAACTCCAGGTAGGGTTGCTTAAACTGGCTGCCCTTGACGTTGGCCGCGATGAGCTCCTTCTTCTCGGAGACGTTCTCGACCATGTAGTCCCAAACGGGCTGCTGGTCCATCTCCTGCTCGGTGGGAACCATCTCGAGGGCGCCCTTGGGGCAGACCTTGACGCAGTTGGTGCAACCCATGCAGTCGAGCGGGGACACAGCCATGGTGAACTTCATGCCCTTGGCCTTGGGGCCCATGGCGTCGAGCGTGCGGGTAGCCTCGGGCGCGGCGGCAGCCTCGTCCTCGGTCATCGCGAACGGACGGATGGTGGCATGCGGGCACACGTAGGCGCACTGGTTGCACTGGATGCACTTGGTCTCGTCCCAGTGGGGAACGACCACGGCGACGCCGCGCTTCTCGTATGCGGAGGCGCCCAGCTCAAACTGGCCGTCGGCGCAATCGACGAAGGCGGAAACAGGCAGGCTGTCGCCGTCCATGCGATCGATGGGCTCGAGCAGGTTCTTGACCTGCTGGGCGATGGCGGACTTGGTCTCCTCGGAGAGCTCGACGGGAGCGGCATCCTCGGCAGTTGCCCAGTCGGCCGGAACCTCGAACTTACGGAAGGCGGTAGCGCCGGCATCGATGGCCTTGTGGTTGGCGTCGACGATAGCCTGGCCCTTCTTCATGTAGGACTTGGTAGCCGCGTCCTTCATGTACTGCAGGGCGTCCTCGGCGGGCAGGACCTTGGCCAGCGCGAAGAAGGCGGACTGGAGCACCGTGTTGGTGCGCTTGCCCATGCCGACCTTGGCGGCCAGGTCGATAGCGTCGATCAGGTAGACGTTGACGTTGTTGTTCGCGATGTAGCGCTTGGCCACGGCGGGCATGTGCTCGGCGAACTCCTCGTCGCTCCACTGGCAGTTGACCAGGAAGGTGCCGCCCGGCTTGACGTCGCGGACCATCTTGAAGCCCTTGACGATATAGCTGGGGTTGTGGCAAGCGACAAAGTCGGCCTTGGTCACGTAGTACGGCGAGCGGATCGGGGAATCACCAAAGCGCAGGTGCGAGACGGTGACGCCGCCGGTCTTCTTGGAGTCATACTGGAAGTAGGCCTGAACGTACTTGTCGGTGTGGTCGCCGATGATCTTGATCGAGTTCTTGTTGGCGCCGACGGTACCGTCGCCACCCAGACCCCAGAACTTGCACTCGATGGTGCCGGGGGCTGCGGTGTTGGGCGCATCCTCGGCCTCGGGCAGGCTCAGGTTGGTCACGTCATCGACAATGCCGATGGTGAACTCACGCTTGGGCTCGTCCTTCTTGAGCTCCTCGAAGACAGCGAACGCGGACGCGGGAGGCGTGTCCTTGCTGCCCAGGCCATAACGGCCGCCGACAACCTTGATGCCCGTCTTGCCAGCCTCGTAGAGAGCGGAGACGACGTCCTGGTAGAGCGGCTCGCCGATGGAACCCGGCTCCTTGGTACGGTCCATGACGGCGATCTTCTGGACGGTCTCGGGGAGAACGTCGACGAAGTGCTTGATGGAGAACGGACGGAACAGACGAACCTTGACCAGGCCGACCTTCTCGCCGTGAGCGTTGAGGTAGTCGATGACTTCCTCGAGCACGTCGCAGAAGGAGCCCATGCACACGACGACGCGGTCGGCATCGGGAGCGCCGTAGTAGTTGAACAGGCCGTAATCGGTGCCGAGCTTCTCGTTGATCTTCTTCATGTAGCCCTCGACGACGGCGGGAAGCTCGTCGTAGACCTTGTTGCAGGCCTCACGGTTCTGGAAGAAGATATCGCCGTTCTCGTGGCTGCCGCGGGTGTGCGGGTGCTCAGGGTTGAGCGCGTGATCGCGGAAAGCCTGGACGGCGTCCATGTCGCACATCTCAGCCAGATCCTTGTAGTCCCACATGGCGACCTTCTGGATCTCGTGGCTGGTGCGGAAGCCGTCGAAGAAGTTAAGGAACGGGGTCTTACCCTCGATGGCGGCAAGGTGAGCCACCGGCGAGAGGTCCATGACCTCCTGGACGTTGCCCTCGGCGAGCATGGCGAAGCCGGTCTGACGACAGGCCATGACGTCGGAGTGATCGCCAAAAATGTTCAGGGCGTGGGAAGCGACGCAACGCGCGGAGACGTGGAAGACGCCCGGGAGCTGCTCGCCCGCGATCTTGTACATGTTCGGGATCATCAGAAGTAGACCCTGAGAAGCCGTGTAGGTGGTGGTCAGAGCACCGGCGCCCAGCGAACCGTGAACGGTACCGGCTGCACCTGCCTCGGACTCCATCTCGACGACCTTGACCGGGGTGCCGAAGATATTCTTGCGACCCTGGGCCGCCCACTGGTCGACATGGTCGGCCATCGGGCTGGACGGCGTAATGGGATAGATTCCCGCTACCTCGGTGTACGCATACGAAACATATGCGGCCGCCTCGTTGCCGTCCATAGACTTAAACTTACGCGCCATATACCCCTCTCCTCTCATATAGGTATACAGGCCCCGGCGATCGCCGGGATATTGGCGTGATGGGATTTTCGCTGTTGCTTCCAATCATCTGGCAGGCAGGCTCAGCAGCAGGTACACGGCGTGGAGAGAAGGCATGCCGAGGCGAGGAGGGCTGCACGCACTCCACAGGCCCAGCTGCCCGTCTTGCACATGACCGAGCGCCGCAAAGGCCGCATGCCGGATGCTCCCGGGCACGCCCCGGCGATGGGAGGCACCCGCAACGGAAATCCGCATGCGGGTTTATTGTACCCCGCCGCCAAGTGTAATTTCGACAAATATAGGTGGGCGGTAAAGGTTTACCTCGGGTGACCGCCAAGGGCCAAAATGAACGCTTCGTCCCCGGGCGATTGGCCCTGGCGCGCCATGGAGTGTCCCGGAGTGCCGGCATAAAAGGAACGTCCCTATCTGCCGGCTAGAGGGCGCCGACGCCGAGGAGGATAGCGTAGGTGGTGGATTCGCCGAGCTTGAGCTCGTCGCCGGGATTGAGTTGGGCGGAACGGCCGGGCTCGACCTGAATGCAGACGCGCGTGGCCCCGTTTACCACCACGGTTCCGTTGGTGGACGACAAGTCCTCGACGTGCCAGATATTTTGAGCATCGCACCAGATATGGGCATGGCGGGCCGAGACATCGTCGCCGACGTCGGTAATATCGCCCTCACCAGTGGCCAGCGCACCAATCTCAACACCCTGCTCACTCGGCTGAATCCAGCGCGGGGCGCTCACGACAAAACTGTTTTGTACGCGCAGCAAGCCCAAGGGGTGCGCCGGAGCGGGTTCGCGTTCGCCCGCGGTCATCGACATGCCAAGCGAACGCGGCGTGGAGGTGCCTCCGCCACAGGTCGCGTGCGCGTAGTCGATGGCATAGTTCACCGAGGACCGCACATCCGCCGAACAACCGACGGCGACAAACAGCACCAGCACGGCCTCGGCGCGCTCGGCGGGCATGAGTTCCGCCGCCTGGGACAGGCGATCGAGCGCGTTGCGATAGAGATTCGTGTCCTGATGGCACTCTTCGAGCGCGCGTACCATCGGTTCACCTGCAGGACCGCACACCATATTGATCACAGCCGTGGAGTCCATGGGATTTCGCTGGCGCAGGGCCAGTTGCGACATAATACGCGCAGCCGAGGTACCGTATTCGGCAAAGTAGCGCTGCTGAAGCGTGCCGACCGGCGCGCGAACGATAAAGCGGGAAACCCAAGAGCGATCGGCGGCTCGGCTCTGCGGGCTGCGGCCGTCGGCGAGCGGACGGGACGAAAGCACCAGGCCGCACAGCTCGATATGGCTCAGATGCGCCGCGCGCTTAAAGATGTCAAACATGGCCCCGCATGGGGTGAGCTTAACTTGAGATGCCATGACCTAGGCCTCCTTGGTCGTAGAAATAGAATCGGACGATACTTCGACAGGTCCGCCAAAAGTACGGGCAGCTGCGGCTCCACCGGCAAGCGGAGTCGCCATCTGGGCTTTTGTGCGTCGCGGTGCCGAAACGGGAAGTTCAAAGGCAAAGCCCATCGCAAGCAAAAACCACGTAAGCGTATAGGTTGCAACCAGAGCGGCAACAAGGCCGCCCATCACGGCGCGTTGGGAAAATACGCTACATGCAGCCACAACCAGTACTGGAACCTCGCAGGCAGAAAGCGCAAGCACACCCTGCAGGAACCCCGAGCGCCGATTGCGCGCAAGTGCCCCCGCGGTAACGCCGGCTATGCCTGGCAGCGCCAACGCCAGTGCGGCAATAATACCCGGTAGCGTCCCAGACCACACGAGCGATCCCAAAGTCGCCGTCACGCGAGCGCCCGACGCCAGCAGCGCGGCCGAAACCACGACCACAGCCCAAACCACGCCACAGACGACCGTCGCGCCGACCATCAGCGCGCGACGAACCGCACGGCCAGACGCATCCATGGGGCACGGCGTGAGCGGCTCGCCGCGGAGCGAACGACCGACATTTTGCGCATAGTGGTCACAAAACGCCGAGAGCGCCGCCTCGACCGCCGCCGGCTCGGGACGATCTTTTTGATGGCTGGACAGACAGGCCATCACCACGTCGAACAGCTGGGCATCGACAAACGCCAGCGCATCGCGTAGCTCTTCGGAATCCGGCTCAAGCCCTAGCTGCTGGGCCTGCTCGGCCGCGGCGAGCGCCACATCGGGCTCACGACGAAGCAGCTGAGTCAAATCACAACCGGGCGCATGGGCACCAATGGGATAGTCGGGCAGCGTGTCCATCTTGAGACGGTAGGGGCTGGCGATGTCGCGCGTCTTTTTGCGCGAACCCGAGGTGCCCGAAGTGCTCGGCGCGGCTTCGTATGGCGCGGCGCCGGCAATGAGCTCGTAAACCGTGCTTGCTGCGGCATAGACGTCGATCGCCGGCGACATACGCAAAGCGCGCAGGTCGGGAATATCGTCGGTGAGCATCTCGGGCGGGGCATAGGCAACCGTCGCGCGACGCAGCGTGGCATAGCGCTCCGTAAACGACGCCTTGCCGCCGGTACCGGCCACGGCCGACGCAGGCTCGAGCGCCAGCGACGAGCCAAAGTCGATCAGGCACAGGTCAAAGGTGCCCTCGGCAAGCTGCCGGTCAAGCGGTAGACGCGCCGTACGCACCATAATATTAGCGGGCGAGATATCGCGATGGACAAAGCCCTCCCCCACCAGGCTCATGCGGCAGAGCAGGTCGAACAGGTCGCGCCCCAAGCGCGCCGCCACAAGCGGCGATAGGCGGCCGGCATCGTCCACGGCAAAGCGCGAGCGCAAGCGGGCGAGCGTCTCGCCCTCGACCCATTCCATGACAATTGCAGGCACACCGTCAACCTCGCCCCAGCCATAGAGGCGGGGAAAGCCCTTAAGGCCCGAAAGGGCGCGATGGCATTCATATTCCTCGCGAAATGCCGCTTTGAACTTGGCGACCAGCGCCTCATGGGCGGCATCGTCGTCAAACTCATCGCGCGTCGGCAAGATGAGCTGTTTGAGTGCTACGGCCTCGCCTTGGGCGTTGACGGCACGCGTCACGCGGCCGATACCGCCACGGCGCATGGTGGCATCGTCGGCAAACAGTATCGTAAAACGACGCAGATAGGCAGGCAGTTCGTCCTGACCGAGCGCAATGGCCGGCTCAAACCCGTCGACACGCGCCAGGCGCAGGCCGACCATGGGATCGCGACCGAGCGATTGTGGTGTGGTGGATGCAAGATCGGTCATCATAGGGCAAGCGCCGCCACGTTATTGTTGAAGTTACCGAGCGCGACGTCATCATCGCCGTAATGGCCGACCCATTGACATAGGTTGGTGTAACAGCCCCACAGATTGGCATACTGCTGATACCACTTTGACCGGGGCGAGAATGTCTGACGACCGAACTCGGCTCGAATGACAAACATCTCCCCGACCAGGCTGTCGCACGGCCTGGGATCTCCCGTAGAGTTATAGGTCGAAACCACGTCATTGGCACGAGAAACATAGCCGTCGAGCATGTTGTACTTGGTCACAAGCCAACTGTGAATGCTCTCTTCCTCAGCAGCGGAAAGGCCACCGGAGTTTGCATCGTTGTCAGTGTTGCCGCCCGTCGAGCCGCCGTTTCCAGACCCTCCGGCAGAGGAACCCGACCCAGAGCCGCCGCCCGAACTCGACGAATCCGAGCCGGAGCCAGAAGTATCCGAGCTACCGGGCTTTCCGGACTGCTGGGCGTCCTGCTCCTTCTGCTGCTCGACCTTATTCACCGTTGCCGCCACGCTATTGTTGGACAACCGATCGATGATCTTGGTGTTGGTGAGCACGATGGTTTTGCCATTGGCAAGCGTGACTTCGTTGTCCGGGGCCTCGGCGCCGTCCGCGTCGTCGGCGCCAAACACAATATGCGCGACCACACTTGCCCAAGCATATCCAGTCGTGGTGCCCAGATCACTTTTGACCTCATGCCCCACGCGCGGTTCGCGTGCGGCATGTGCCTGCATCATGGACGGCACGGTCATGCCATAGGCAGAAACGCCAGCTATGACCAGCACCAGCGAGCAAGACAGCAGTGCGTACGCCCGCGGCGCCAAGCCCAGTCGGCGTCGCATGCGCACCGCGGTGCCGCGCTTTGTCTGAGTGCCACCGGGCCGCATGCGTTCTCCTCCAACAAAAACACGCCGCTCGGGAGCGGCGCATTCATTCGAATCCATTTTGAGTGTATCAGCGAACCCAAAAGGTTGCGCAACGAATGGGCAAATTAAGGATGCGAGTGGAAGCATCCATGCGATAAGCGGATACAAAGCATCTTTGTTGCACAACAAACTTACAGTCGCACGGGGAAATTATGACTACCCCGTGCGTCGCGAGGAAAACATACGGCAGGAGCAGGCTCGCCACCTAAATCGTGCGACGGGCCTCGATGGCGCGCCCGAGCGTAAGCTCGTCGGCATACTCCAGGTCGCCGCCCACGGGCAGACCGCTCGCCAGACGCGACACCTCGACGCCCAGCGGCTTGATAGTGCGGGCCAGGTAGCTCGCCGTGGTCTCGCCCTCAATATTGGGGTTGGTGGCGATGATGACCTCGTGGATGTCCTCGTGACCCAAGCGTGCCAGCAGCTCGCGAATGTGCAGCTGCTCGGGGCCAATCTTGTCCATGGGGCTGATCACGCCGCCCAATACGTGGTAGAGACCGTGGTAGCTGCCCGTGCGCTCGATCGCCTGGACGTCGCGCGGCTCGCCCACCACGCAAATGCGAGTGGTGTCGCGCATCGAATCCTGGCAGATGGAGCACTCGTCGGCCGTGGCGTAGTTAAAGCAGCGGCTGCAAAAGTGAACCTCCTGCTTAACCTCCAGGATGGCCTCGGCCAGGCGGCGCGCCTCCTCGGCGTCAGCCTCCAACAGGTAATAGGCGATGCGCTGAGCTGACTTGGGACCAATGCCCGGCAGGCGGCCCAGCTCATCGAGCAGTTTTTGCAGACTGTGATTCGCACTCATATATATGCGTGTCTTAGAACGGCATGCCCGGGATGTTGAGGCCGCCGGTGATGGCGCCCATCTGCTTGTTGGCGAGCTCGTTGACGCCGCGGACGGCCTCGTTGACGGCAGCCATGATCATGTCCTGCAGCATATCGACGTCCTCGGGATCGAGCGCATCGGGATCGATGGTGAGGTTGACGAGCTCCATCTCGCCGTTGACGGTCACCTTGACCATGCCGCCGCCGGCAGAGGCGTCGACGGTCTGGGACTTGAGGTTCTCCTGCGCGGCGGCAAGCTGCTCCTGCATCTTGCGGGCCTGCTTCATCATCTGCTGCATGTTCATACCGGCCATGATGGCTCCTTTACGTGCGGCCGCGCGCCGAGCTGCAAGGGCAGCCGGAGCACGGCGGGACTTTCAAACTCAAAAATCGTACCACGGCGCGGGGCAAGCAAGCGGGGCGGACACGCTACCTCAGTCGATATACATGTCCTCCAATACAAACCGCACTCAAAGATTATGCAAGGTCGAATTATGCAAGGTTGCATAATATCGCACACTCAATCTAGTAGAGCCGAATCCGGCATTTCATGTGCGCCACTAAATAGCTAAATGCCGAACCGCTGCTCGAGGCGGCGCACATGGCGGCAGGGTATAATTTGATTGCCATAGATAGTAATTTGGAGGTGCCCCATGAATGCCCCCAACGCGCTCCAAAACATCCGCTCAAAACACCCCGTTGCATATGTGGTTCTCTATCTCTTTGTCGGCTGGGCATTGCTGGTTGTCATCACCCATGCCATAGCTTTTGGAGCAGAACTGCTGATAGCCAGCTCGGACCAGCCCGTCGTCAAATGGGAGACGACCGATGAATGCACCGACGGAACCCGAACCATTTACTACAACAGCCCGTCCCTCTACCAAGAGTTCAAGGTCAAGATAAAGGACTCCAAGATTGTCGATGCCGAACTGGGCTCTTTATTTACAATCGGAGCAACCGTCAACGCCGAGCAAGTCGAGTACACGGACAGCCATGCGACGTATCGTATCGACCTCAGCATCCTAGGCCGACCGTCACGCGCCTGTCTGCTCGAATGCGATATACGCGGCACCACGTTGCACATGTCCGAAATACAGATGCGCCCGGGCAAGGGGTTCTCTTCTTGAGCAGTATACCCGCCTGCGCAGCTACTCCACCGGCTTGAAGATGGTGGCCTGACCGAAGACGCTGCGGATGAGGTCTTTGGCCTCGTCCTCGGTCTGCGGGATGCTCGGGGCTGCGCCCTGATGGCCGAAGGGGCTGCCCGCACCGGGGTTGGACTCCCAGGGAGCCGCGGGGGCGTCGTCGCTTGCGGGGGCCGCGGGTGCCTCCGCAGCGGGCTTGGGCGCGGGCGTCGCACCCGGCACGTCGAACGGAGGCAGATCGTCCCCGCTCGCATCGCCAGCGAAGCCGCCGACCATGGCGTCGTCGTAGGGCACCTGCTCGGATTCCCACGGCGCGAACTGCGCGACAGGCTGAGCCTTCGGGGCAGCCGAGCGCTCGGGCGCACGGGGTGCGGGCTCGGTCGGGAGCTTACCCGTGGCAGGAGCGCCGGCGGGGTTGTCGGAGCGTAGCCAGGGGGCTTTGCCCAGGTCAGACGACTTGGGCGCGGGCGAGACGGGCTTGGGCGCGGGTGTCGGAGCAGCCGGTTTGGGTGCCGCGGGCTTAGGCGCCGACGGGGTCGATGCCGCTACCGGCGCCGCTTGCTGCTGCGGCGCGCTGGCGCTCGAGGATACAGGGGCCGCCGAGGACACGGGTTGCGGGTCCGCAGATGCCGCAGCCCGTGCAGATGGAGAATGCTCCTCATGTTGAGGAGCCGGCGTGCCACCCCCACCCAGGACATAGTCGACGGTACGACGACCGAAGACCGCGCAGACCGTCGGCAGGACCACCGACTGCGTATCGGCGCGACCGAGCATCTTAATGGCAAAAGTCGAACCCGCGGGGAACGAGACCGTGAGCTTGGAGCCGTCGTCGGCCGTGGCGCGGGCGTTGAGCAAAAGCCCTGCGTAGGAAGCCTGACGCGCCTTGACACGCTCGACAACCTCGGCCCATTTGCGCTGCAGCTCTCCGGCGTCCTCGACCGCGGAGGTCTCGGCAGCACCGGCGGCGGCAACCTGGGCGGCGTTGTTGGACTGGGGCTTAGGTGCCGGAGCGGTGGCAGGCGCGGGGGCCGCAACGGGCTGAGGCGTCGGAGTCGGCGCAGGCTGAGCAGCCGGAACAGCAGCACCACGGTCCCAAGGCATACCGCCCTGGCGCGCGGACGTAGCAGCGGGGGCAGCGGATGCCGCCGGAGCGGCAGCACGAGCGCCCGAAATGAGCGTCGGCTGTTGGGCAGCAGCGGGTACGGATGCTGCAGGCGCGGCGGCCTGAGCAGCAGCCACGCTCGCCGGTACCGCTGCATTGGCAACCATGGCCTCCAGACGTGCCACGCGCTCGGCCAATGCCTCAATCGTTAAATCAGCCTCGGGACGTGCCAGACGCGTGCAGGCGATCTCGAGCACCAGGCGCACGTCGCTCGCGCCCCTCATCTCCAGTGCGGCATCGTCGAGCACCGTCAGCACGCGGGCCAGGCGGTCGGCAGGATGCTCGCCAAAGGCAGCGGCCTCGGCAGCAAGCGCCTCGGCCTGCTCGGAGCCGCCCTCAAACAGCTCGGCACGGGCACCGGCAACGCAGGCAACGTACACGTCACGCACATGCGCTACCAGGTCGCGCGTCAGCTCCAGCAGGTCGTTTCCTTCCTCGACCTGCGCACGGATCAGTCCATAGAGCTCGGCAACATCACGATCGGCAATGGCGCGGGAAAACTCGCCCAGAATCTGGTCCGAAACCTCGCCCAAAAGCGAGCGGGCATCGTCCGCATGCACAGCGCCGTTGCCAAAAACGCTCAGCTGTTCCAGCGTGGACAACGCGTCGCGCATGCCGCCCTTTGCATGGCGCGCCACGATGGCCAGCGCCTCGTCGTCGTAATCGAATCCCTCCTGCTCGCACACGTATGCCAGGCGACGCTCGATATCCTCGTTGCCGATGCGATGGAAATCGAAACGCTGGCAGCGCGAGAGGATGGTCTCCAGAATCTTTTGCGGGTCGGTGGTGCACAGCACAAAGATCACGTGTGCCGGCGGCTCCTCGAGCGTCTTGAGCAGCGCGTTGAACGCCGCCGTCGTGAGCATGTGGACCTCGTCGATGATATAGATCTTGTACTTGCCGCGCACCGGGGCAAAGTTGACGGAGTTGATGATTTCCTCGCGCACATTGTCCACGCCCGTGCGGGAGGCGGCATCGAGCTCGTAGACATCGGGGTGGTTACCCTCGGCAATGAGCTCGCACTCCTCGCAAGTACCGTCGGGCATGCAGCCGCTTGCACCCTCGGCGCGCGCCGCCTCGGCATTGCGGCACAGCAGCGCCTTGGCCAGAATGCGCGCCATGGTGGTCTTGCCCGTGCCGCGCGGTCCGCAGAACAGGTAGGCGTGGGACAGGCGCCCCTCGGTGATGGCGTGCTCGAGCGTCGAGACGATATGCTGCTGGCCCACCACGGAGTCAAAGGTGAGCGGGCGATACTTTCGGTACAACGATTCCATGGGTGCTCCCCCGGGTATACTGAGTCTTGTTGCCGCGGCGGCCATGCGGTCGCACGGCATACTGCATTCCATAATAACCCGTACGGCGAGCCCGCCGCGATAGGAGTCCAAAGAGCATGGCAGACGCAGAGAGCAACCTCGTTCCCTCCGAAGCAGCCGACCAGGTCGAGGTCGCGCTCGAGGAGCAGGCAGCAGCCGATGACGGCATCCTGTACCTCAACGAGTACCAGTACGAAAACGACCTCGTCACCGACTTCGCCCGCCTGGTCGCCTCGCCCAGGCGTCGCGGCTCGCTGTATGTCGCCGCGGCAATTGCCGCGCTCATCGGCATCGGCATGCTGGTGGCCGGCGGCAACTGGATCAAGTTTGGCGTCGTCTTGATCGTATTCGGCGCCTTTTTGGCCTGGTGGAGCAAAAACCTGCACCACACCCTCGCCCGCGACTTTATCGACGCCGTTGAGGCCGACGAGTCCATGGGTGGCCGCTATCGCCGCGTCGCCGCCAACGAGGACGGCCTGATGGTTTGGGGCACGAGCGGCAAGTCGCAGTTCTTCCCGTTTGAAAAGCTCGACCACGTGCTCGACGGCGAGCGCATCTTTGTGGCCATGTTCGCCGACCAGGGCGTGACGATCCCTAAGGACACCTTTGTCCGCGGCGATGCCGAGCAGTTCGGTCCCTTCCTTAAGACGCGCATCAACAAAAAACTCCGCATCGAGACCAAACGCAAGAAGATGAAGGCAGAAAAGGCCGCTGCCGAAGCAAAACAGGGCGACAAGCCCCAGGGCAACAAGGGCAAGCAGCGCAAGCAGAAGAAGAACAAGAAGAAGAAGCGGTAATCCGGCCGACACCGAAGGTGCCTCGTCCCGCGCCCGATTCCGAGTCGGAGCGCCTGAAATCGGGCGCGGGTACCGCCGATGGACCCATTTTGCCCAACTCTCGAGCTACTTCACTTCAAACCTTAAGAGCCTTCTCTCTGGCAGATCGGTCATCTTCATCGTATAAGTCCCGGGGAAAGCCTTCTCAAAACGGACGGTCTCGTAATCTTCAAAGTAATCGTTGGTGTTTTGCATCATAAATGGGACAAGCAACTCGTTTTCCGCTCCAACCTGCACGGCAAATGCTGCAAGTCCGTCTAAAGCCGGCATTGCCTGCGCTATCAGATCGGTATTGACCATAAAGTCATAGTTTGGCGCGTGCTCCGGCACCAAATGCCAAACATACGTCTTGATGCCGCCTTCGACATTGTCCTTATTCCTGACACGCATCTTTACGGCGATAACACACGTGGTGTCGGCGTCCTTCAATTTCGTTTTCGTATCCACGATGCCATATTTTGAATAATCATCATGCGCACGCTTGAGATACTCGCGCGGCGTGAGCAGCTCCGCCCCGTCTATGCAAAACGAATACCCGTCAGTCGCCACATCCTTCGACCCCAGAAACGCCCCATCCATCGAGAGCCATTCGCCCTCTGCATAGTATTTCTCAGGAATGACCGTCCGGTTCCCGTTAACGACGCTCACCCTCATGCCCGCAAGGCCAGTAACAGCACAGCCGAAAAGCGCAAGCGCCGACCTTCTCGTCCACAGGGCCTTCTTCATCGCGCTCACGACCTTTCCCGAACTTTCACAACGGCACCGTCGCGCATGCAGTAAACCCGATCGGCCAGCTCCTCGAGCACCTCTCCGTCATGGCTGGACAGAATAACCTCGCGACCCGTTGATGCCGCCATCGCCACAACGCGCTTGAGCATTTCCACGCCCGCTTCGTCGAGGGCATTTGTTGGCTCATCGAGAACAAGCAGCTTCGGCTTTTCCATAATTGCCGCAGCTATCCCCAGACGCTGCTTCATCCCAAGCGAGTATGCTCGGAACTTCTTTTTTTCGTCTGCATCGAGCCCCACGAGCCGCAGGGCAGAGCGAATGTCCTCGCGGGTTGCAACGCCCTTGATCTGAGCAATGAGCTCCAGGTTGTCGTAACCAGACAGATAGCCCAAAAAGGAAGGCGCCTCGATCAACATCCCCAGACTCGGCGGGAAAGAGATGTCCGCCCCAAGCCTTTGGCCATCGATAGAGATTTCGCCTTCGGTAGGCTTGATCAATCCGCAGACCGCTCGCATAAGCATGGTCTTACCCGAACCGTTTATCCCCTGAAGACCGACCACAGTCCCAGGGTCAACCTCGATGGACACGTTGCGCAGAACATCGTTTTTGCCCATGCGCTTCGATACGTCCCTAACGATCACGCTCATATCTTGTCCCCCTTTTCTATAAGGTCGGCCCTTCGAAACCACAGTCCGCCCAACGATAGGCATAACGACATAATCACAATTGAAAACAAGCCACTCGAGCCCGCCGCGATTCCATCTTTGACAATTCCGCCCCAGCGCAACAGCATCAAGGCGTTACCCAATAGCGCCCAATGCCGTGCATATGCCGAGCAGATCAGGTAGCTCATTAAAACCACAAACGAGACCGACGGCCCAAGTACAAAGCCAATCACTGCCTGCGCAAACGCAAGCGCCTCGAAAGCAAAAAAGAGACCTGTGAAAAACGGCAGCGCATCCGCCTCGCCAGCTTTGAGAAACCACGGCGCCAAATTAGCCAGCTGAAGCGACTCACCATGAATGACCGCGCTGAACGAGGCGCTCACCATCAAGCTCCAAATCACAACAGAGCAAACCACCACGAGCAGCGAAAATGCCGTTACCGCCGCCACCAAGATAAAACGCGAGACCCACCAAAGGGTTCTTGACCGGCATCGAACAAGCGCTTGCAAACCAAACCCGTGCAACGATTCGGTCGGATAATCGAGTGTTGTATAGAGAATAAGCAGAATGACAAATAGCCATCCTAACGGAGGCACAAACATGAGCCCGGGCCTAGGCTCAAACGGAGCGGATCCGGCAAACACGAGCGCGAGATTATCAGCAAACCCCAAGGCATTCGTCCGAACCCCATACACAGAAGACAAGCCGTAGGCGTACACCAAGTTCGCAACGGTCACTGCCGCAATCGCAATAAAAGTAAGGATGTTCTTCTTCAAAACGGTCCTCAGGTCCGCGGCGACCAGCCTAAACAGCATCAGACCACCTCGCGTCTTTTTAAGAATCTCGCGAAAATCAAAGAAAAGACGAACAGCAAAATGATTTCTGCAAACCCTGCTCGAATGTCGGGCCAGTTATTTAGTGATTCCGACCTGATGCTGTTAAGAATGTTGCAGTTAAAGCCGACGCATGAAAGGACGCTAAAAATCCAGTCGTTAACAAAGTGCCATGCAACCATAATCAGATATGGAACGACCATCGCCTTGATTCTGCTGCGAAACACAACCGACAGACCGGTCACGGCCATGGATAGAGCCCCCAGCGTCACCGCATCGAACAGTGTATAAACCAGCACGTACAACAGAGGCCGGGAATAAAACAGGCCAGAAAAATAGCTATGCAGATAGAGCCCGACGTAAGTCGATTCGTCGACCCGGGGGAGATACGCGGGAAACAGCATTGAGACAATCAGGAAGTTCACGAGTAGCGGAATAGCCGTGACCGCAAACGCAGAGAGGAAAGCAGACAGCATCTTCACGTTCACGTACGCATTTCTAGAAACACGCGTGCAGATCTGTGCCTCGTAACCGCTCAAACGCTCGGACAGGCATGACCACGACCCGGCCAACATGGCAAGCAACGGCAGCGCATAGAAAAACACCGACGCTAACAACGGCGCGTTCGCGCTCACAATAATCCAGTTGCCAAAGCTACTTTCACGCGTTTGGCCGAGGTATGTCTGAGACTGCAGACCAATGCCGTAGCCAAAAGATAACAGCTGCTTGCGCTCAGTCTCGAGCGTCCACCATGCCTCAATGGCAGCCGCCATCGAAATTGCAGTTGCAACCATAAGGGTCAACGTAAATATAGGATTGCCAAATATCTTGGACAGCTCGTGCCGTATTAGATTTCTATTCAAATGTCATCATCCTCCCATCGATGGGATGGAGCCGAGCGACAGTGCCCAGCCCCATCCCGATCACGCCAAGAATGCAGACTGAAGATGAATCGTCTTTCTGGCGATAGCCGGTTGCGCTCGTGCCAGAACATTGAAAAGCGAAATTTCTATCTTCGTTGTTCTTGCATGTGGCAATTCCGGCATCCGCGCTCTGCGAAATGCTAGAAACCTGGGAAGTGTCAAACTCCTCTTGAGCAAATGATGCGGCAGGTGCGCCCATCGACAAACCCGCAACAATCGCCAACCCGACTCCGATTCGAGCAATAGCGCTCCTTGGCTTAATCATGGCCTTCTCCAATCAAAAGCGGTTAACAATGCGTCGACGCACGGCAACTTTTGCATGAATAGAGAAAGATGTCTGTAAACACTCGCTATTGAGTTGATCGCTCAGGCGTTTACACGTTATCTACCTGCGATAACAATGAAATAAGCTGCGCTTTATTCTTGATCTTCAACTGGCGATAAGATGCGGATCGCAACGCTTGCACCGTAGATGCAGCATAACCTACGTCCTCCGCAATAGCCTTTGTCGTTGCGCCCTCTGCCGTCATCAGCAAGATTTGCGACTGAACATCAGAAAGGGAGCGAGACATAAGCAGGGCCAGCTGGCGCACGCGAGCCGTTTCGGTGGACCCGTTCGCGCGGTACCCCAAGACGGCCTTCTCGTCCTCAACCGAGCGGGCGAGCGCGATGTGCGTGACGAATATGGGCACAGACCAGCAGACGACCACCGTTGCCACGACGACATTGACAGCCGAACTATGCCCCAACAACGACGCGAGGAACAACGGCTTGAAAACCGTCAGATCCTGCACCATGTTGAGCAAGACGACCCAGACAGGAGCCATCGCCCCAAAGCAGAGCATCCATACCCCAAGCATTTTGCGCTGCGGACAGCTTCGCAGCACTATATACGTGAGCAGCATCCCCGTCAGCACCGCAAACCCGTGGATTCGCCCCCTAGCGACCGCATAGATTAAGGCAACCATGCCCATTGAGACCAACGGCACGATAGCCCGAGTATGGGCATGAACCTTAAACGGGCGCAGCTTAACAGCGAGCGAAGCCATAGACGCTATGCCGCAAACCAGGACCGGTGCAGCCATCAACGGATCGCGTATGCACCTCCATGCCGCGATATAGACAAAAGCCCATTCCACGGCAGACAGTATCGCCCACACGCACGGGCTTCCGAGCCCAATCGCTTCGCCTGCCCTATCCAGATCAGCGTCATGATTTGTCTTTACAACCGCGCAATACGGCGAAAGAAACAGTCCGAGGCCCAATGTATAGCTTGCAAGAGAAAAGGCGACTGCCCGCGTAACGCTGGATTCCCAATCACTATTCGCCATTACCAAGGGACCTGCCGCAAGGAAAATAAAAAAAGATGTGGGCAGATATCGAAGCAGCCGGTGCGTCCGAGCTAATGCCAACATATCGCCGGCATGCCGCTGCGACAGCTCAGACTCTACAGCTTCGCCCCCACCCGCAAACAGCGCCACCAGCTCACGCGAGCCCGCAACCGACGCCTTCCCGTATGCTCGGTGAAGCGTGGTCCGCACCGTCGATGGCTTCGTATCCGTCTCCCTGGCAATTTCCGCCGGCGTTTTCCCTTTGAGCAACAATCGAACAAACTGCTCTTCTCGAGGCGACAGAGAGGGAGAAAACGCTCCCGCATCGAATGGGTCGGACGTGCGGGGGATATCCGAATCGTTGTCCCGTTTCCCCCTTAGCAACGTGCACACGAAGACAGCAACAGTAATAGCCGATCCCATCGCCAGCAATGCAATGATCGTGGCATCGTTTGCGAAGTATGCCACCTCAACAGCCGGAACAAGGCCAATAGGAACTGCTACGAGCACAGAACGGGCAAACACGTCGCTCTGTCCCCGACCAAAGGTACGGGGACAGCAAAGCAGCGGGGCCACAGCCAACATGAGATAGACCAGAGGAATTAAAAGCACTAGGCCAATTGATGCGGCCGTTACAGGGGACATCCCCCATGGCTCGGGAACGACTCTCCATGAAACTCGACAGCAAAACAGCAGGCAAGACAGGACGGCTATTGTTTCTGTAAAAAACGCGTTCTGCGGGTGACGGGCCTCTCTTTCGTCAGTCCGCGTCGCCCTCCGCGTCAAAGGAAAACCCGCCGTATCCCAAATTACATATGAGAGGAGCAGCGACCCAGCAAAGCACGAGACGCACGAAACGCCATGCAACAGCCAGATCGGCGCAAACACGAATGGGATAGAATCTCCGCGAGCATAGAAAACTAGGTCGGACCATTCGGGAACCGTTGCAATAACACCGAGGAAAACACCGATAGCACCGAGATGCCTCGGCCGTCTCATTTCTCTCCCTTTGCATAGCGCAGCACCATGAACAAACGCCGCAAGGCATGCGCCAAGGATAACGAGCCAGGTCATCGCACCTGATGCCAGGCCGATTGAAGATGAAAACCGGTGATAAGGAGTGACCGCCATTACGACAAGCGCAATGGCGCAGGCGGATGTATCAGAACGGCGGGAAAAGAGCATATGGCCTCCATAGCGTGTCATTATATCGCTCGGACTGCTCGTTTATCTCCGCGCCCACACCAGCCAGCATCAACGATTCAGGCGAACTCCAATCCGAGCCAGATCACGGTCCAGCTTTTGTCCGCAGTCCCCGCATCAAAGTGGGATGCGCTTTCCTTTTGAGCGCTGATCTGGAAATTGCATCCCATTCTGGGCCAATATTCTGGGACACAGTTTCCGCAGCCTTCCCCATCCGGAAAACGCATCCCACAATTTGACCGAAAACTGGGGCGCGCTTTCCGTATGCGTTGAGACGAGGGCCAAGTCAGATAGGCCACCTCGCCCCGCTACCTTCACCATGCACCCGAGCGTGCTACACTAGCAGCATCTATGCCACCGCGAACGGCTCGGCCCCGCGCCCGCCGCTCGCAAACGAACTTTAAACGCACGAGGGTTGGCCATGCCGCTTTTCTCGCAACATACCGCCCGGTTCTCGCCGGACGTTCCTTTGGAGGGCACCAGCTCTCGCGAGCTGCTCAAGCGGTACCAGCCGCTCGAGACACTTGCGACCGGCGGTTTTGGCTCCATCGAGATTTGCCGCGACACGCACCTGCGCCGCCGCGTCGCCATTAAGCGCATCCCCCTTATCAACGGCGCCGGCATGCCCGCCAGCGACATCATGGATGTCCTGCGCGAGGCGCACACTGCCGCCATGCTTCAACATCCCAATATCGTGCAGGTCATCGACTTTACGCATGACACCGCCTATGCCTACCTGGTCATGGAGTATGTCGACGGTATGTCGCTGGCCGAGTTTTTGCATCGCGTGGACGGCCACTCACTTACCTTTGACGAGGCCGCGGCCATTGCCGATGCCCTGGGCCAGGCGCTCACCTTCGCCCACAGTAATGGCGTACTCCACCTGGACATTAAGCCCGCCAACGTGCTCATCGACCACTCGGGCAATGTAAAGCTCACCGACTTTGGCATGGCGCGACTGTCGTCCGCCGGTGGCTTTGGCGGCTCGCGCGGCGGCACCATCGGCTACATGCCGCCCGAGCAGCTCGATATCGAGACCGGCACGGTCGACGAACGCGCCGATGTCTTTGCCCTTGCCTGCGTTATCTATGAGGGCTTGTGCGGCAGCGCTCCCTTTATGGCGGCCACGCCCGCCGACTCGCTCGACCGCATCATCGGCGGCGCCACCTATCCCAGCGAGCTGATACCACACTTTCCCCCGGGAGCCGAGGCCGCGCTCATGAGCGCGCTCTCCCCCATGCCGCAGGACCGCCCCAACAGCATCGAGGCATTTTGCGACCAACTCCTTGCCGGTCTGGGCAGCGTGCGCGAGGGCCGTCGCAGTCTGGAGCAAATGGTTGGCGAGCTTTCGGATGACGAGCAGGAGCTCGACGATATCGAGCCGTCGTACTACGAGGACGACGCCATCGAGGTCGACCCCGCGCTCGGCTGGGCGGGCACGCGCTGGAGCCATGCGCGCGACTACACCATGCACGCTATCTCGGCGCTAACGTGCGGCACCTTTAGCTTTTTGCTGATGCAAACGGCCGGGGTCGCGGCGCTTCCCGGCCTGGTCATTGCGGCTATCGCGATCGGAGCGGCGGCTGGCCTGGCCCCCCAGATTGGCTCGGCCATCTCGGCTGTGGGCTTTTTGGTGCTCATGGCCAACGCCACCATGCAGGCGCAGGGCATCCTGTCGATGTTGCCCGTCGCGGTGATCTTTGCCGCTGCCATGTCCGGTTGGTGGATCGCCTGGGGTCGCACCGAGGCTGCCGCGAGCGCCGCGCTCACCTGTGCACTCGCGCTTGGCTGTCTGACTGGCAATACCTTCCTGGCAGCTGGGGTCGCCGCCGGCGTCGCGTCATTTTGGCTCGGCCCGGCAAGCGCCGCCGCGGCAACGGGCATGGGCGTGCTTTTTGCCCGTCTGGCCACGGTCGCGCTTTCAGCCGGAGGCGTGCTGGGGCTCGGTAACGTTGCCGCAGCGCTGGAAGACCCGCTCCTTTGGGCTGCCTTTGTGCTGGTCGCGACAACTGCCGCGGCGTCATCTGCGCTGCTCAATGCCCATGCCAAGCGTGCCGACCAGGGCTCAAACCTTGCCGCAATCGCCGCCATCGCCGTCACCGGCATCGGCTGCGCAGCGGCATCCTGTCTTGCACACCATATGGAAATTGCCAGCCTTGCAGCCGCGGTCGCCGCCAAGGCGGCAGTTGCGGGAACCCTATCCTCTATAATCGTTGGGATATGCCTATATTTGCTCGGATACCAAAGAACCTATACGGAGAGTGATCTTTCGTGAACTTCCTGAACATCTTCGAGGACCACGTGGCCGGCATCTTCGGTGCCACCCGTGCCCCGTTCTCCTTTAAGAAGCTTGCCAAGCAGGCCGCTCGCGACATGGAGGATCAGACTCTGGTGATTAACGGCGTCAACACGGCGCCGGCACTCTATACCATCCTGATCGCCGCCGACGACGATCCCATGCTCGCCCCGTTCTACCCCGAGCTTTCGCGCGAGGTCCGCGAGTTTGTGAAAGCGCAGGCCGAAAAGCGCCGCTATGTCTTTGTCGGCGAGCCCCTCGTGCGCTTTATGATCGATCCGCAGTTGCGCGCCGGCAAGTTCTCGGTCTTTGCCGAGAACGTCGATGCCCCCACGCTCGGCCGCCTGTACGAAGAAGAGCGCGCCTATCAAAACGGCCTGGTGATGACCGGATCCTACCTTCCCAACTCCGCTCCCTATGCTTC
>CABPDL010000040.1:0-21845 GCA_902406375.1 uncultured Collinsella sp. | reverse complement strand
GCATGACCATCGTGATGATTACGCACTTTATGGAAGAGGCCGCCGAGGCCGATCGCGTTGCTGTCTTCCAAGCGGGCCGCGTTGCCATGATCGGTACGCCCGAGGAAATCTTGACGCGGGCGGACGAACTTGCGCAGCTCAACCTGGATATGCCGGCGTCGTGCTGCCTAGGTAGGGCACTTCGTGAGAAGGGCGTGCCCGTTTGCGCGCAGGTGCGCGAGGCAGATATGGTCGCCGAGATTGCGCGGGTTTACGCCGAGCGGGGCGGGGCGGACGTCGCAGTGCAGCCTTCTGCATCCGATTCTCGTATGCTCGACAATGCATCCTTCGCGACTAACGAGGCGGCCGCATCGGAGCCCGTTATCGAGATTTCGCACCTCTCGCATAGTTACTCGCTGAGCGCCCGCGAGCGCCGTCGATGGCGCAAGCGCTCGACCACTGCGGACGCATCGAGCAAACAGGCTCTTTGGGGCAACGATCCAAACAGCCCCTGGGCGCTACGTGATGTTTCGCTGACGGTGCGCCGCGGCGAGTTTCTGGGATTGGCGGGTCATACCGGCTCGGGTAAATCGACGCTGGTTCAGCATCTCAACGGGTTGATTCGTCCGCAGGAGGGAAGCGTTTGCGCGCTGGGGCTCGACCTATCAAGCAAGAAAGACGCCGCTGCGGTTAAGGCCAAGGTCGGCGTGGTGTTTCAGTATCCCGAGCGCCAGCTATTTGCCGAGACCGTGGCGCAGGACGTGGCGTTTGGCCCGCGCAACCTTGGCCTGCCAGAAGACGAGGTTGCACGCCGTGTCGCATCATCGCTTGCGCGCGTGGGCCTCGACCTTGCCGCGATAGGCGACAAGAACCCCTTTGAGCTTTCGGGCGGCCAGCAGCGCCGCGTGGCGTTTGCCGGCGTGCTCGCCATGGAGCCCGAGGTGCTGGTGCTCGACGAGCCCATGGCGGGGCTCGATCCGGCTGCGCGCGGGGATTTCCTGGGGCTCATCGATCGACTCCATCGCGAGGGCCTGACTGTTGTCATGGTTTCGCATAGCATGGATGACCTGGCAAATTGTTGTGACCGTATCGTTGTGATGAACGAGGGCGCCGTGTTTGCCGAGGGAACGCCCGCGCAGGTGTTTGCGCACGCGGACGAGCTCAAATCGATCGGCCTGGGCGTTCCTGCCGCCCAGCGCATGGCGCTGGCGCTTGCGCAAGCCGGTGTGCCGCTCCGCTGCGACAAGCTTTATACGGTTGAGGCGCTAGCCGACGAGTTGGCCGGCTTGCTGCTGGGCTGCGCGGACGTGCCTTTGAGGGTTCCGTGTCAGGCTGGTTCCAAGGCGCCCACGCGAGAGGAGGGCTGCTAATGGAGGCGTTCTCATTTGGCAGCTACTATCCCGGGGATAGCGCGGTGCATCGCCTGGATCCGCGTACTAAGTTGCTCCTAGGTTTTGCATTTCTGGTCACCGTGCTCACCGTCGGAAGCTTTTGCGGGCTGGTTCCGGTCGCATTTTTTGTCGTGCTGGTCTATCTCGCAGCCCGGGTGCCGTTGCGCCGGGTCCTATCATCGATGGCACCATTGCTGGCGATTGTCGTGGTGGTCGCGGTGCTCAACCTGTTTTCCGACCAGAGTGGCCGCATCCTGTGGCAGCTTGGCTTTTTGCAGGTGAGCGAGGGCTCGCTGCGTTCTGCGGCGTTTGTGGCGTGCCGCCTGACGTTGATGATGGCCGGCATGAGCGCCGTTACACTCACCACGCCGACGCTCGACCTCACCGCGGGCTTTGAACGTCTGCTCGCACCATTTGCGCGCGTGGGGCTTCCGGCGCACGAGCTCGGCATGATTATGGGTATCGCGCTGCGGTTTATGCCGCAATTTGCCACCGAGATGAAACAGACGGCCGATGCACAGGCAAGTCGCGGCGCGCGCGTGACGGGCGGTCCGCTCGGCGGTGTGCGCATGCTCGGCAGTGTGGCGATTCCGCTGTTCACCGGCGTGTTCCGTCATGCCGAGACGCTTTCGGCCGCCATGGATGCGCGCTGTTATCACGGCGAGCGGGGACGCACGCGTCTGCATGCGCTTGCGTTTGGCCGGGGGGATGTACTGGCAGCGCTGGCGATGGCGCTGCTGGTGACATGCGTTGTCGTTATCAATCTTCAACTCGTCTAAGCTCGATTCGAGCGCAAGAAAGGGGTCTCTATGACCGACATCGATCGCACGGCTCAGCTCGAGCGCGCCTGCTCGTATCTCAGGCGCATTCCGGCGTGGTATCTTGCCACGACCGATGCGAGCGACGGGCATCAGCCCCGCGTGAGGCCGTTTTCGTTTGCCATGGTCGATGATGGCAAGCTGTGGTTTTGCACGTCGCGCGACAAGGACGTGTGGGCGGAGTTGAGCGCGAATCCCAAGTTTGAGGTATCGGGCTGGAAGCCGGGGGAGTGCTGGATCGTGTTAACTGGCGAGGCCGCGCTCGAGGACGATGCATTCGTGAGCGACAAGGTGCGCCAAGCGGGCTTTAAGCACATGGTGGGCATTGGCGAGCAACACGATAGCGCCAACGATGGCCGCCTTGCATTCTTCTCGGTCCGCAACATCGCCGCACGGTTCTGCGATATCGACGGCAGCGAAGAGCGCCTCGAGCTCTAATTTCCCAAATTGGCTACCCATTCCAAAAAGATTGGTCAGGCGACAGGAGGAAACGTGGACGGATTGAATACGGTGCTGGAGTATCTGACGTCGGTGCCGGCGTGGTATCTGGCGACGAGCGTGGGCGGGCAGCCGCATGTGCGTCCGTTCTCGTTTGCGCAGATTCAGGACGGCAAGCTGTGGTTTGTGACAGCGCGCACCAAAGATGTGTGGCAGGAGCTGCTGCAAAACCAGCGCTTTGAGGTCACGAGTTGGTGGCCGGGCCATGGTTGGTTGATCCTGCGCGGGCGTGCGGGGCTGGAAGACCGGGCTTCGAGCGAAATGCGCGAGGCCGGATGGAAGCATCTTGAGCGCTTGAGCGAGCACTATGAGGGGCCTAACGACCCCGCGCTCGTCTTCTTTAGCGTCGAGGATCCTGAGGCATTTATCTGCAATCATGACGAATGGGTGCCGGTTGAGCTCTAGCCAGCTGGCTCATCCTAACAACTTAGTTTTCGCATGGGCGGACCCCGTGTTGCCCGGCACCGTAAGGAGTGCCGGTCAATACGAGGCCCGCTCTATTTGTCAATTCCTTCAAGCGAATGTGTCGGGAATGTTTCAATGCATGAACATGCAAGCTATTTACGTATTCATGCATCTTTTGGTGCTAAAGTTTCAACCCACCTCATAATGACCACTGCGAAATGCGCATCGGTGCATAAATCGCAGACAAGGAGTCTGATATGTCTTTGAAGGTTGGAATCGTCGGCGCGGCTGGATATGCCGGAGCCGAGCTCATTCGCCTCGTACTCGGCCATCCCGAGTTTGAACTTGTTGCCATTACGTCCAACGCCGATGCCGGCCAGCCGCTGTCCGCAGTGTATCCGAGCTTTGCTGGCGTGAGCGATCTGGTTTTCACCACGCATGACGCCCCCGAGCTCAAAAGCTGCGATGCGGTTTTTCTTGCCGTGCCGCACACGGCTGCCATGGCGCAGGTGCCCGCGCTCCTTGCCGCGGGCGTTTCCTGCTTTGATCTTTCGGCCGATTACCGTCTGAGCGACCCGTCCGTCTTTGAGGCATGGTATGCCGCCGAGCACACGAGCCCCGAGCTGCTCAAGACCCGCGCTTTTGGCCTGCCCGAGCTGTTCTGCCAGGACTTAGAGACCGCTGCTTCCAGCCATGCCGCCGGAAAGCCCGTTTTGGTCGCTTGCGCCGGCTGCTATCCCACCGCAACGAGCCTCGCTGCCGCTCCTGCCGTGCGTGCGGGCTGGGTGGCAGAGAACGGCCCCGTAATCGTCGATGCCATTAGCGGCGTGACGGGCGCCGGTAAGTCCTGCAACGCTCGCACCCATTTTTGTAGCGCGGACGAGAACCTGGAGGCCTATGGCGTAGGCAAACATCGTCACACACCAGAGATCGAGCAGATTCTGGGCCTGACCGATCGTGTCGTCTTTACTCCGCACTTGGCACCGCTCAGGCGCGGCCTGCTCTCTACGGTGACGATGCCGCTCGCGCCGCAGACTCTCGACACGTTGGCCCTTGAGGACGTCGTCGACCATTACAAGAAGTTCTACGCCGGTCGCACCTTTGTGCGCGTGCTCGATGTCGGCCAGCAGCCCAAGACGGCTTCGGTCGTCGGCACCAACGCTGCCCAGATTGGCCTTGCGCTCAACAAGCGTGCGGGCGTGCTGGTGGCGACGGGTGCTATCGACAATTTGTGCAAGGGTGCAGCAGGCCAGGCGGTCCAGTGCGCCAACATCGTTTTTGGCTTTGACGAGCGACGAGGCTTGCCCACAGTGGCGTGCCCGGTGTAGCACATTCGATTGTTAACGATTTGGTGGTCGGGTATCGAGTTGGGCGCCGCTTTCAAGCTGGTCTAGTAGTTGTGACCGGTATGGCGTGCCAGCCGATGCCCGCTTTTTTGTCTGATATAAGGAGTCGTAGGGACGATGAATACCGACCTGATTGATATCAAGATACGCGCCGTCGAGGGTGGCGTTACGGCAGCGGCCGGCTTTAAGGCCGCAGGCATCCATGCAGGATTCCGGAAGAATCCCGAGCGCTTGGACTATGCGCTCGTCGTGCCCGATAAGCCCTGTCCAGGCGCCGGCGTGTTTACGACCAACCGCTTTTGCGCGGCGCCCGTGCAGGTGAGCCGTGCCAACCTGGGCGGTGCGGACAAGGGCTATGGCATCATCGCCGGCGTTTCAATCAACTCCGGCAACGCGAACGCTGCCACGGGCGAGACCGGCCTAGCCTGCGCGCGCGAGACGTGCAACATCGCCTCGCAGGTTATTGGCTGCGAGCCCCAGCAGATCCTGGTTGCCTCGACGGGTGTGATCGGACAGATTTTGCCGATCGACACGTTTGAGGCAGCCGTCCCGTCCGCCTACGAGGCGCTCTCTGCCCATGGCGGTGCCGATGCGGCCCGTGCCATCATGACGACCGATACGCATTCCAAGGAGTATGCCGTTCGCTATCGCAGCGAGGCTGCGGGCCATGCGGGCAACGCTTATACGGTGGGCGGCATGTGCAAGGGCTCGGGCATGATCATGCCCAATATGGCTACCATGATCGCGGTCATTACTACCGATGCCCCCGTCGAGCCGGAGGCGCTCCACACCCTACTGCTCTCGATCGCTAAGCAGACCTTTAATAAGGTGACGGTCGATTCCGATACCTCGACCAACGACACCTGCATCGTGCTTGCTTCTGGCGCTGCTGCCGCTGATACCGAGGCTATCGTCGAGGGCACTGATGCCTTTGACGAACTGTCCTTTGCCGTGCACGAGGTGTGCGAGAGCCTGGCGCGCAACATCGCGGCCGATGGCGAGGGCGCGTCAAAGCTCGTGACGGTTAACGTTACCGGCGCCGCCACCGACGAGGAAGCCGATATCGCCGCCCGTGCCGTCGCCAACTCGCCGCTCGTCAAGACCTGCATCGCCGGTCACGACTGCAACTGGGGCCGCGTCGCCATGGCGCTCGGCAAGTGCGGCGTGAAGTTTCATCAGGAAGACGTTTCCATCGACATGATGGGCATGCCGGTCTGCCGCGACGGTCTGACTGTTCCCTTTGACGAGGACGAGGCTCTGCGACGTTTTGAGGCGTCCGAGATCGTGATCTCGGCCGACCTGGGTGCAGGCGACGCGGCAACGACCGTGTGGACCTGCGACCTCACGCACGAGTACATCTCCATCAACGGCGACTACCGTTCCTAGATTCCAGGCACGCTGCGCATCTTGCCGCATTGCGGACAGCGAAGCACGGCGTGATAACGATACGAAAGATGAGGCAGATTATGAAATTCGCACGCGACTGTCGTTCGAGCGAATCCAACGAAGCAACCGCGCAGCTGCTGTTCGAAGCGCTGCCGTGGATTAAAAACCTGACCGGCAAGACGGTCGTTATCAAATATGGCGGAGCCGCCATGGTCGATGAGCAACTGCGCCGCGACGTGATGAGCGACATCGTTTTGCTCAAGATTATCGGCATGCGCCCCGTCATCGTGCATGGCGGCGGCAAGGCCATCAACGAGGCGTTGAGCCATTACGATATTCCCGTCGAGTTTAAGAACGGCCAGCGCGTGACTACGCCGGCGACTATGGATATCGTGCGCGAGGTGCTGGGCGGCAAGGTTAACCAGGAGCTGGTTGCTGCTATCAACCACCACGGCAACCTGGCCGTGGGCGTGTCGGGCAGCGATGCCGGCACGCTCATCGCCGAGCCGCTCGACCCCGAGCTCGGTCGCGTGGGCAAAGTGACGCACGTCAACACGGACTATATCGAGCGTTTGCTCGATAGCGAGTACATCCCCGTCATCGCTACCGTCGCGGCGGGGGAGGACGGCGGTTTCTTCAACATCAATGCCGATACCGCCGCCGGTGCCGTCGCGGCAGCGCTTCACGCGCATAAGGCGATCTTTTTGACCGACGTCGATGGCCTGTACAAGGACTTTAGCGATAAGGATTCGCTTATCTCTAACCTAACGCTCGACGAGGTTAACGAGATGCTCTACGGTGGCGAGGTCGATAAGGGCATGATTCCCAAGCTACGTGCGGCCGTCGACGCGCTTGCCGGTGGCGTGTTCCGCGCCCATATCATTAACGGTACCACGCCGCATTCGCTGCTGCTTGAGCTGTTGACCGATGCCGGCGTCGGCACCGTGATCCATTCTACCGAGACGGCCTACGAGTTCGATACGCACCCGCACCCGCTTTCGACCTTTGCGGCGCGCCTGACCGAGAATCTCGACGAGGTCGAGAAGCTTCAAACGGTCTAGCCGGCTCAAAATTGCTACGCCATTACGCCCAAACTCCGCGCTACTTGGCGCTTAACGAAAGGTATCTCATGTCACTTGCAGCACAACAATCGCTCGAATCCTACTACGTCATGCACACCTTCGGTCGCTCTCCGGTCGAGTTTGTCGAAGGCCGCGGCATGAAGCTCACCGGCGACGATGGCCGCGAATACCTCGATTTTCTTGCCGGCATCGGCGTGTGCAGCCTGGGCCACGGCAACCCGGCAGTGCTGTCGGCGCTCGAGGCTCAGACCAAAAAACTCCTGCATGTCTCCAACTATTTTTACATCGAGCAGCGTGGCCAGGTCGCGGCGCTGCTGTCCAAACTCGCTATCGATGATACGGACGGTGCGCGCGTGCTTGCCGACGCGATTGCCGCCGGCGACGAGACCACGGCGGCGGCGCTTGGCGCTCCGGCTGCGGGCGAGCGGGTGTGGGAGACGTTCTTTGGCAATTCCGGTGCCGAGGCCAACGAGGGCTCGATGAAGCTCGCGCGTCTGTACGCCAAGTGTGCCGGCAACGGTGGCAACACCATCGTGTGCATGCGCGGCGGCTTTCACGGTCGTACGCTCGAGACCATTGCCGCGACCATGCAGGATTGGCTGCAGGACAGTTTCCGCCCGCTGCCGGGTGGCTTTGTGGCCTGCACACCCAACGATGTAGATGAACTGCGTGCAATTTTTAAGCAGTTGGGCAGTGAAATTTGCGCCGTGATGCTCGAGCCGATTCAGGGCGAGAGCGGTGTGCACCCCATGACCGAGGAGTTTATGGCTACGGCGCGCGACTTGGCGCACGAGGTGGGTGCCGTGCTTATTGCCGACGAGGTCCAGTGCGGAATCTTTCGTACGGGTAAGCCGTTTGCGTTCCAGACCTATGGCGTGGAGCCCGACATCATGAGCCTTGCCAAGGGCATTGCCGACGGTGTGCCTATGGGTGCCGTGGTGGCAAAGAAGGAAATCGCCGACGTCTTTAAGCCCGGCGATCATGGTTCGACCTTCGGTGGCAGCTGCTTGGCCATCGCGGCGTGTGCCGCGACGCTCTCCGCGCTTGTGCACGGCGATTATGCCGAGCATGCTGCCAAGGTTGGCGCCTATATGGAGCAGGCGCTGGCTAAGCTTCCGCATGTGGTAGAGGTGCGTGGTCGCGGCCTGATGCTCGGCTGCGATTTGGATGCTGCCGCGGGTGATGCACACGACGTCGTGGCCCGTGCATTGGGGGCTGGTGCCGTGATCAACGCTACAGGCGCACATACGCTGCGCTTCCTTCCGCCGCTCGTGTGCGAAGAGGCCGACGTGGACAACCTGATCGAGATCTTGGCTGGTGTTTTGGCCTAACACGGCGCAATAACTTAATTTGGACCGGGTTCCGGACTGCGGACGTGCCATATGCGGCACGATTCAGCGGTCTGGAGCCCGTTTTGCTATCGATTTACCATGGCTGGGATAGGCCGTGTGCAAAAAGTGGCAAATATGAGTACGGGCACTAACTTCGTAACATATAAATTAGGCACTTTTAGATGAGTTGGGCCACATATGTCCAGTTTTGTAGTTGGCAAATTGGCTTAACTGGACTATCGATCGTCGTTCTAATGCCGGATTTGCCTTTTATGACTTCGAAAACGCTGCTACTAAAAAGGTAGCAGTACTCATATTTGGCATTTTTTGCACACGGGTATTCGCCAAGGGTCCATTTCGCCGCCCGAGCCCCGCTTCGTCGCTCCGCTCCTCGCGTGCTGCGCTGGAAAACGCTTCGCGTTTCCTCAGCTCCGCACCCTGTCGGGTTCGAATCCCTCTGCGATGGGCCCAAAAAAGAAAGGCCCCCATAGCTGGGAGCCTAACAAATCAGTGGTGGGCGATGAGGGATGTCCGCGTGCGGCTGGCGCCGTCCGCGCCCCGCTTCGTCGCTCCGCTCCTCGCGTGCTGCGCTGGAAAACGCTTCGCGTTTCCTCAGCTCCGCACCCTGTCGGGTTCGAATCCCTCTGCGATGGGCCCAAAAAAGAAAGGCCCCCATAGCTGGGAGCCTAACAAATCAGTGGTGGGCGATGAGGGATTCGAACCCCCAGCCTTGTGCGTGTAAAGCACCTGCGCTAACCGTTGCGCCAATCGCCCGCAGAGATTGAGTATAGCGGAAACCCTGCGTGGTTCACCGCTAATTCATAACGAAAACTAAGCGGCGACTTTAGCGCCCTTGTCCTCGTCGATAAAGAAGCGCTTGTACCAAATGAGGAACGTCAGCGTGGTATAGATCTTGCGCTGGTTGAGCGCGCGACCCTTAAAGTGATCGTCGAGCAGTTTCATGAGCGCATCGGTGTCAAAGAAATCAGCAGCCCACGGCGCGGTGAAGTATTCCTTTACGTAGTCGTAATACTTTTGCTCGCGCAGCCAGAACTTGACCGGTACGGGGAAGCCCACCTTCTTGCGCGTTGCCCACTCGTCGGGCAGCGTGCGGTTGGCAGCGTGACGCAGAACGAGCTTGCAGCCTTCTTCGTTAACACGGTAGTTGGCGGGAATGTGCTCGGCAAACTCCATGACCTTCTTGTCCAGGAACGGAACGCGGAGCTCCAGAGAATGCGCCATGCACATCTTGTCGGCCTTGAGCAGAATGTCACCCGGCAGCCACATGTTCATATCCAGATACTGTTTCTTGGAAAGCTCGCAGCAGTCGGGAACCTGCTTGTAGTACTCGGCGCACATCTCGGCGGCGTTCTTGCCGGTGTTATAAGCGGGCTTGAGCACCTCGTCGACTTCGGAGGGATCGAACACCTTTGCCTGACCCACATACCAGCGCTCGGGAACCTCGGCGCATTTCGTCAGGAAGTTGTGTCCCTTAAAGTAGGGGAGATGCTGAACGAGTGAGCCCAGGGCGTGACGTACGCCGAGCGGCACGCGTTTCTTAAAGGTACGCATCTCGGGGGTGTCCTCGTACCACTCATAGCCGGCAAACAGCTCGTCGGCACCCTCGCCCGAAAGGACGACGGTGACCTCCTTGGAAGCCATCTGCGCCAGATAGTACAGCGGCACGCTGGACAGGTTCGATTGCGGCTCGTCCATGTGGTACTGGATATCGGGCAGTGCATCAAAGAACTCGTCGGCGGTAATCATCTTGCGCACGTTCTTGATGCCCAGCTTGTCGGAAAGCTCGGCGGCGTAGTTGGTCTCGTTGAAGTTCTTGTAATCGAAGCCGACGGAATACGTGGTGTCGGGCATGAGACAGGCGGCAATGTAGCTGGAGTCCACACCGCCAGAAAGGAACGAGCCCACCTTAACATCGGCGATTCGGTGCGCAGCGACGCTTTCGTGCACGACCTTGTCGCACTCGTCCACGTACTCCTCGAAGGTCTTGGAGTTGTCGTCGGTGAAGTCACAGCTCCAGTAACGCTTGATGTCCATGGTGTTGGTCGTCAGGTCATACGTAAAGCAATGCGCCGGGGCAAGCTTGAACACGCCCTTAAAGAAGGTCTCCTCCGTGGCGGGGAATTGCAGCGTCAGGTAGGGGCGCAGCGCGTCGTGGTTGACAGCCTTCTCAAACTTGGGATGGTCCAGGAAGCTCTTGATCTCGGAGCCAAACAGCAGCGAGCCATCGGATGCCTGGTAGTAATAGAACGGCTTGATACCAAAGATGTCACGAGCACCAAAGAGTTTGTTCTTGTTCTGGTCGTGAATCACGAACGCGTACATGCCGCGCAGACGGTTGACCAGGTCCTCGCCCCACTCCTCGTAACCGTGTACCAGGACTTCGGTATCAGCGTTGCAGTGGAAGGCGTAGCCGGCCGCCTCCAGCTCGGCGCGAAGCTCCTGGAAGTTGTAGATCTCTCCGTTGAAGACAATCGTGACCTTGCCGTCGTCGCTCGACATGGGCTGGGCTCCAGCTTCGGAAAGATCGAGAATCGAAAGACGACGGAAGCCAAGGGCAACGTTGTCGACGATATGCTGGCCGCCCATATCGGGACCACGGTGGATGATGCGATTCATCATGGCCGTGAGAACCAGCTCACTCTGTTCATCTGTACCGGTAAAACCGACAAAACCGCACATGCAAGATCCTTTCTGCTGACGGCTCAGGTGTACTGCCGCAAGGATTGTGGCAGCTGATGTCAAATAATCTTTACTATCATGCCAATCTTTTGTTTCGTGATAGGGCATAAGCGCCGAGCGAACCGAAAAAACCACGTCCCGATCTTCAGACGAAGCGGCGGGCCGTGGTTGCGAACGCTATGTTAAAGAACAGCACCCAGATTTCCTTGTTTTTACACGGGGTGAACACCGTTGCCATTTATTAGACCACGGCACAGTCCATGCAATTTTTTAGAAGGCTGTGATGCGCGTAAGGTCAGGTGGCATATTAGGATGGTTGATAATACAGAATGTTTCATCGTTTCTGCCGCGGGACGTCTTCTGCCCTTTAAGGCTGAATTTAGCGAGAGAGGTCTTTGTATGTCGAGTCCGACACAAGAGAAGCTAACTCTGATGCGCTATATAGAGTTGCTCGAGGAAGATGACCTTGTTGTTTCCAGACCGAGCGCTTCGTGCGACCAGCGCATTGAGTTTGCGACTGATGACTCGCGCCAGGTGCGTCCGGGCACGTTGTTTGTCTGCAAGGGCCGTGCGTTTAAGCGCGAGTACCTGCTTTCGGCAATCGCCGATGGCGCCGTGGCCTACGTTTCCGAGGTCGATTACGATGTTGATCTTCCCGCGGTGATTGTGAGCGATATTCGTCGCACGCTCGCCGTGGTGGCAGATGCCTTTTATGGGCACCCGTCGGGTAAGGTGAAGGTCTGCGCCTTTACAGGCACCAAGGGCAAGTCGACCTGCAGCTTTTATCTGCGCGGCATCCTCGCCAACGAGGCCAAGCTTACGGGCTGTCATCGACCCGCTCTTAATACGGGCATTGAGTTCGACGACGGCATCGAGACGGGCCCTTCCAAGCTGACGACCCCCGAATCCTTCCTGCTGCAGTCTCGCATCGCGCATGCTGCGGAGGCGGGTGCCCCGTGGCTGGTTATGGAGGCATCGAGTCAGGGCCTCAAATACGAGCGTACGGGCAAGATTGACTTTGAAGTCGGCGCCTTTACCAATATCGGCGAGGATCACATTTCGCCGATTGAGCATCCGACGCTCGAGGATTACTTTGCCAGCAAGCTCAAAATCTTCTTGCAGAGCCGTTTTGCCGTGGTCAATCTCGATATGGATAAGGTCGATCGCGTGCTCGAGGCGGCATCTCGTTGCGAACGTACGGTGACGTTCTCCCTGACCGACGAGCGTGCCGACGTGCTTGCGCTGGCGATTCGCAATGGCGACTGCGGCGTGGTGGCAACGGTGCGCACGCCCCGTTTTACGCGTGACATTGTGATTCCCACGCCGGTTAAGTTCAATGTGTCCAACGCGCTTGCCGCTATTGCCTGCGCCGAGGCCCTGGGCATTTCCGAAGAGGGTATCGTCCATGGCTTTGAGGGCGTCTTCGTTCCCGGTCGTATGGAGCTCTATCCGTCCGTATCGGGCAAAATCCTGGGCATCGTCGATTTTGCACATAACGGCATGAGCCTCGAGACACTCCTGCGCGACTTGCGCGAGAACTATCCCGAGCGCGAGCTGGCGGTTGTATTTGGCGCTACGGGCGGTAAGGGTGTCGATCGACGCACCACGATGGGCATCGCCGCTGGCAAGTATGCCGACCGAATCGTGATTACCGAGGATGACCCCGGCCCCGAGGATGTCGAGGACATCTGCGCCGAGATCGCGCGCAACGTTCAAGCGCAGGGAAATGATAACTGGCAAATCGTGACTGATCGCGTTGCCGCTATCGAGACTGCCGTGCGCGAAACTGTCCGTCCTGCCGTGGTCATCGTGACCGGTAAGGGCGAGGAAGAGTGTATGCTGCGCAAGAACGGACCCGAGCCTTGTGAGCGCGACGGTTTGATTCTCAAGCGCACCCTTGCGGCGTACGACGCCTAGACCAGCCCCTTCTATGTAAACGGAGTGACCATGTCCCACAACATCCTGCCGACCGTTGCCGAGCTTTCGGGCGAGATGCGCGAGCGCCTTGCCAAGGTCAAGTATGTCTTTACCGATCTGGACGCCACGATGCTCGCCCCCGGCTCGTGCGTGCTGCGCGATAACGACGGCAATCCCTCGACCAAGCTCGTCGAGGCGGTTGTCGCGCTCGCCCGTGCCGGCATCCAGGTGGTTCCCACCTCGGGTCGCAATCGCACCATGATCCATGAGGACGCCCGCGTGCTCGGCCTCAACTCCTACATCGGCGAGATGGGCGGCCTGGTCATGTACGATCTCAAGGCCAACGACTGGGAGTACCTGACGGGCGACATGCCCTACGACCCCGCCTGCGGTCTCACGCCGCACCAGGTGATCGAGCAGACCGGCGTGTGCGAGAAGATCCTTGCCCGCTGGCCGCACAAGATCGAATACCACAACGACATGTCGACCGGCTACAAGTACCGTGAGGTCACCGTCGGCATGCGCGGCGATGTGCCCGACGATGAGGTCCAGGCCATCCTGGACGAGGCCGGCTGCGGTCTGGTCTGGGCTTGCAACGGCCATCTGACTCACCTGTCCAAGCCGACGACGCTCGAGCTTAATCGCGTCGAGGACGGCCGCGCCTTCAACATCAATCCGGCGGGTCTCAACAAAGGCGTTGCCATTGCGCGCTTCTGCGAGCACCTGGGGATCGAGCGCGAGGAGACGCTTGCGCTCGGTGACTCCGAGTCCGACTTCTACATGGCCGACCATGTTGGCATGTTCTGCCTGGTCGAGAACGGTCTGACGAGCGCCGGTGCCCCGGAGTTCTTGGATGCCTGCGACAATGCCTATATTACGCGCGGCAAGATTGTCGACGGTTGGGTGGCAACGGCCGAGCTGTTGGTCGCGGCCCGTTCGTAGCGCGACGCATCACGCATGGTCGCATTTTTCGAGAGAGAATCTGGTGAGGTAATGTCCGATATCGATAATCTGGCCGGGGACACGCGTCCGATCGGCGTGTTCGACTCGGGCCTGGGCGGCTTAACGGTCGCGCGCGCGATCGCAACGGCGCTTCCGCGCGAGTCCGTCTACTATTTCGGTGACACTAAACGCTGCCCTTATGGCACCCGCACCGAGGACGAGGTTCGCTCGTTTGCGCTGCAGGCGGGCCGCTGGCTATCGAGGCACGACGTTAAGATCATGGTCATCGCCTGTAACACGGCGACCGCCGCGGCCTTGCGTCTGGCTCAGCAAGTGCTCGACGTTCCCGTGATCGGCGTGATCGCCCCGGGCGCACGCGCCGCCATCAACAGCACGCGTACGCGTCGCGTGGGCGTGCTCGCCACCAACCTCACCATTCGCTCGGGCGCCTACACGCGCGCCATCCAGGATTTGGATGCTGGTGTCGATGTGTATGGCTGCCCGGCTTCGAGCTTTGTCGAGGTCGTCGAGCACGAGCTCGCCTCGGGCGCGCATCTGCAGGAGCAGTGGCTCGAGAACGAGGATATTTTTGATACGCCAGCCGTTCGCGCGCTGGTCGGCACCACAGTCGAGCCGCTGCACGATCGTGGCATCGATACCGTGGTACTCGGCTGCACGCATTTCCCGCTGCTGGTGGGTCCCATCCGCCATGCGCTAGGACCCGGGGTGCGCGTGGTGAGCTCCGCCGAGGAGACCACCCGCGAGCTGACCGATATCCTCACGCGCCGTGAGCAGCTGGCGGGCGATGCCGCCGAGCCACAGCATCGCTTTGCCACCACGTCTGACAACATTGCCGAGTTTGCGGTGGCGGGTAGCTTTATCTTTGGCCAGCCGCTTAAAAGCATCGAGCATGTCGATATCGACGAACTCGGTTAGGCTCGCAATGTCGCCGGAGGCTTCGCCACATCTTTTGCCGAAAGGATAGTTCCATGGAATACATGCAGGTCAACCGCGCCAACGGCCGCGCTGTCAACGAGCTGCGCCCCGTTAAGCTCACCCGCGGCGTCATGAAGCACGCCCACGGCTCGTGCCTGGCTGAGTTCGGCGACACGCGCGTACTGTGCGCCGCCACCATCGAGGAGGGTGTGCCTGGTTGGCGCAAGGGCGCCAAGGCCGGCTGGGTAACGGCGGAATATGCGATGCTACCGGCCTCGACCGGTAAACGCTGCAAGCGCGAGCATGCCAACCGCAAGGGCCGCTCCATGGAGATCGAGCGGCTTATCGGCCGCAGCCTGCGTACCGTCGTCAATATGAAGGCGCTCGGCGAGTACACCGTTACCGTCGACTGCGATGTGATCCAGGCCGATGGCGGCACGCGTACGGCGAGCATTACCGGCGCCTGGGTGGCGCTGCACGACGCCCTTGCCATGTGGGTCGAGGCGGGCAAACTCGAGCGCATCCCGCTCACGGGCCAGGTTGCCGCCATTTCCATGGGCGTCGTCGACGGCAACACCCTGCTCGACTTGGATTATTCCGAGGACAGCCACGCCGAGGTCGACATGAACCTCGTCGCCACCGATTCTGGTGAGATGATCGAACTCCAGGGTACCGGCGAGCAGGCGCCCTTCGACCGCAAGCGTCTCAACGCTCTGCTCGACCTGGGTGACAAGGGTATCGCCGAGCTCATCGAGCTTCAGCGCCAAGCCCTCGCCTAACCTGCCAAAAAGGGACAGGTTTATTTTGGCAGGTTTTATCTGGGAAAACGTCGAAGTATAAGACTGCCGTTGATTGAGACGGGAGAGAGGCCGAAGTCCTCGTCGTCCTCAACTCGTCATTGCTATAGAGACAAAGGAGACCAGCTATGGCACTTGAGAAGATTGACATCGACACCCTCGACCCGGCGGCGACCATCGTCGTGGCAACCGGCAACGCCCATAAGCTCACCGAGATCGAGGCCATTTTGGGCAAGGTCATGCCCGAGGTGCGCTTTGTGGCGCTCGGCCAGCTGGGCGATTTTGAGGACCCCGAGGAAAACGGCACGACGTTTTTGGAGAACGCCATCATCAAGGCGCAGGCTGCGGTCGAGGAGACGGGCCTTATGGCCATCGCCGACGACTCCGGCTTGGTCGTCGATGCGTTGGACGGTGAGCCGGGCGTGTATAGCGCGCGCTATGCGGGCGTGCATGGCGACGATGCCGCCAACAACGCCAAGCTTCTCGTTAACCTGGAAGGCGTGGCAGACGAGGACCGTACCGCGCGCTTTATGAGCGTCGTCGCGCTTATCGATACGGACGGCCTGGTCACCTATGGCGAGGGCGCCTGCGAAGGCGTTATCGCGCACGAGGGCCGCGGCGAACACGGTTTTGGCTACGACCCGCTGTTCCTGCCGGTCGATACGCCGGGCAAGACCATGGCCGAGCTCACGGCGGACGAGAAGAACGCCATCAGCCATCGTTTCCATGCGCTCGAGCATCTGTCCGCCAAGCTGACGGGCGAGGAGTAGACCGTGCGTGCGGTGGTGCAGCGCGTGCTCAACGCCAGCGTGACAGTCGGCGACGAGTGCGTGGGCCGTATTGGACGCGGCTACTTGGTGCTGCTGGGCGTGGGCCACGGCGACACACGCGCCGAAGCCGACAAGCTGTGGGGCAAGCTCCGCGGGCTGCGTATCAACGAGGACGAGAACGGCAAGACCAACTTGGCGCTGGCGGATGTCGACGGCGAGGTGCTCGTGGTGTCGCAGTTCACGCTGTTTGCCGACTGCCGCCACGGCCGCCGTCCGTCGTTTACGGACGCCGGCGCGCCCGATGTCGCTAACGAACTTTACGAGTACTTTTTGACACTCGTCGCTCAGGACGTTGAGCATGTGGCGCACGGTATCTTTGGCGCCGATATGAAGGTCGACCTGGTCAACGACGGTCCGTTCACCATCGTCCTGGACACAGACAATCTGTAAGTAGTCAATTTGGGACCGGGCTTTTTTAGCTGCTTGCGTATGGCTGCAGCAGGGTGCTATAGTATTAGAGTTTTGTCTATCTTAGGGGTATTATCCCCTTTTTGAATTGCACCCTCTGGAGGCCCTATTCATGGAAGAGATGGAAGTCAATCACGTCGACGACATCCACGAGAAGCTGACCGATATGGTGGGCGATCGCGTCAAGGTTAAGGCCAACATGGGCCGTACCCGCGTCATCGAGCGCATGGGCACCATCAAGAGCGTCCACCCCGCTGTCTTTATCGTTGAGGTTGACGAGCGTCGCGGCCGCAAATCGCGTCAGTCCTACCAGTACATCGATGTCCTTACCGGCCAGGTCGAACTGTTCGACCCCGAGAGCGGCGAACATATCTTTACCCCGCTCGGCAACCAGCTCGAGGAGCACTAACGGTGACCGATCGGTCCCTCATCCTTACCGCGCCGGCAAAGATTAACCTCTATCTGGGGGTTCATACCGAGCGCGACGCCCGCGGCTATCACAGGGTCGATTCCCTGATGGCAGCCGTCGGTCTAGCCGATACCGTGACGGTCACGCCGGCGCAGGCGTTGACCGTCCAGACGGTTCCGGCATCCGATTTTCCCATGCAAAAAAATACGGCCTATCGGGCGGCAATCGCTATGGCCGAGCGTTACGGTCGCGATGCCAACGTGTGCGTGACGATCGAAAAGCGTATCCCGCTGTGCGCCGGCCTGGGAGGCCCCTCGACGGATGCCGCTGCGGTCATCGTTGCCTTGGCCGAGCTGTGGGGTATCGACCGCGCCGACCCCGCGCTCGATGACATCGCTCGCGGTATCGGCGCCGACGTGCCGTTCTTTTTGCACACGAGTCCCGCATTCTACGTCGGCGGGGGAGATGTGCTGGCCACTGAGTATCCTGTGCTTCCGGCGACACCTGTCGTATTGGTCAAACCGCACGAGACGAGCGTTTCAACGGTTGAAGCGTATCGACGATTTGATGAGAGCCCGGTGCCCGCGGAAAAACCCGATGCGATTGCTTCTGTCTTACGCGCCGGCGATGCCGAGGCGGCATATGCGCTCGTTCATAACAATCTGGGCGTCATATCCGCGCAGATGGAGCCGCGGATCCAGGCAGTTCTCGACTGGCTGCGCGCACAGGAGGGAACCGTTGCCGTGGACGTGTGCGGTTCGGGTGCTTGCTCGTTTGCCATTTGCGATACCGTCGCTGCAGCAGCCCATCTTGCGGGAGCTGCCCAGCAAAATGGCTGGTGGGCCTGCGCGACTGAGCTTATTCCCAACACGGTTCAAATCGACGCGCCAAAGAAATAAAAATTTCTCTAGCACGCGACGAAAATCTTTGTTACTATAGTCAAGCTAACGGGTTGTGGCTCAGTTTGGTAGAGCACTGCGTTCGGGACGCAGGGGTCGCTGGTTCAAATCCAGTCAACCCGACCAGAGCATGAGAAGGGACCGCTTCTTGCGGTCCCTTTTTTTAGCTATTGTTGTGATACCGCGGCACCCGCGGTATACTCATTCGAGCTTGTCTCGCTGTATTGTGGAGGTCTACATGTTTGGACTGAGGGCTCCTGAGCTCATCATTATTCTCGTCGTTGTCTTGATCATCTTCGGGCCTAAGAACCTGCCGAAGCTCGGCAAGTCTCTCGGCTCTACCGTCAAGAATATCCGCGAGGGTATGGAGGGCGACGATAAGGGCGAAACCAAGCAGGCCGAGGACGTTGTGGTCGAGGAGTCCAAGGAGGACAAGGAGATCGCAGAGCTCGAGGCCAAGCTCGCTGCTGCCAAGAAAAAGCAGGCAGAGGACAGCGACGCGGACGCAGAGTAGTCCCATCCCTTTGGGGTGAGCACCTGACCGGCTTGCCCGCAGGCTAGCCGGTCTTTTTCGTTTTGTTGACAGTTGATCGTTACATCATAGTTGGGGAGATATCCGTATGGACGCAAGCCAGATCGTACTGACCGCTGAGGGCCGCCAGAAGCTCGTCGAGGAGCTTGCTTGGCGTGAGGGCGATTACGCCAAGGAGATCGTCGAGGACATCAAGGAAGCCCGCGCGTTCGGCGACCTTTCGGAGAACTCCGAGTACGATGCCGCCAAGGACAAGCAGGCCCAGAATGCTGCTCGCATTGCCGAGATTCAGGCCATCCTCGCCAACGCTCAGGTTGCTGCCACCACGGGCGATCTGACCGTCTCCATCGGTTCCACCGTTTCTCTGATCGATCCCAACGGTGAGGTCATGGAAGTCACGCTCGTCGGTACCACCGAGACCAACTCGCTCGAGCACAAGATCTCCAACGAGTCTCCGGTCGGCCACGCCATTATCGGTCACGGCGAGGGCGACTCCGTCGAGGTCGTTACGCCTTCGGGCAAGACCCGCGTCTACACCATCGCAAAGATCGCACGCTAGACCACGGTCCCGCGTAAAGGTATGTTTTCGCTCCCTGGGACCGAATCCTGGGGAGCGTTTTAGTTTGAGGAGCTAACTTATGGCAGAGAACCAGAACGTCGCCGATCAGGCCTCGACGCTCAACGACGAGCGCGCCACGCGTCTGGCAAAGCGCGCCGCCCTGTTCGAGGCGGGCCAGAACCCCTATCCCGAGCACTCCGAGATCGAGGACTATGTCGTCGACATTGAGGCCAAATATGCCGATCTTGCCGATGGCGAGGATACTGAGGACGTCGTGAAGATCGGCGGCCGCGTGGTCGCCAAGCGCGGTCAGGGCAAGATCATGTTTATCGTCGTGCGCGACGCTACCGCCGAGATTCAGCTGTTCTGCCGCATCAACGACATGGACGAGGCAGCTTGGAATACGCTCAAGGCTCTCGACCTTGGCGATATCCTGGGCGTGACCGGCGTGGTTGTTCGCACCAAGCGCGGCCAGCTCTCCGTTGCCCCCAAGAGCGCGACGCTGCTCTCCAAGGCCGTTCGCCCGCTGCCCGAGAAGTTCCACGGCCTCTCCGACAAGGAGACCCGCTATCGTCAGCGCTATGTCGACCTGATTGCCAACGACGATGTTCGCGAGACCTTCCGCAAGCGCTCGCAGATTCTCTCCACCTTCCGCCGCTTCATGGAATCTGACGGCTACATGGAGGTCGAGACCCCCATCCTGCAGACCATTCAGGGCGGCGCTACGGCCAAGCCGTTCATCACGCACTTCAACGCGCTCGATCAGGAGTGCTACCTGCGCATTGCTACCGAGCTGCACCTCAAGCGCTGCATCGTCGGTGGCTTTGAGCGCGTCTTCGAGATCGGCCGCATCTTCCGCAACGAGGGTATGGACCTCACCCACAACCCCGAGTTCACCACGATGGAGGCCTACCGTGCCTTCTCCGACCTCGAGGGCATGAAGGCGCTCGCCCAGGGTGTCATCAAGGCTGCCAACAAGGCCATCGGCAACCCCGAGGTCATTGAGTACCAGGGTCAGACCGTCGATCTTTCCGGTGAGTGGGCAAGCCGTCCCATGACCGACATCGTCTCGAACGTGCTCGGCAAGCAGGTCACCATCGACACGCCGGTCGAGGAGCTTGCCGCCGCCGCACGCGAGAAGGGTCTGGAGATTAAGCCCGAGTGGACTGCTGGCAAGATCATCGCCGAGATTTACGATGAGCTGGGCGAGGACACCATCGTCAACCCGACCTTCGTATGCGATTACCCCATCGAGGTCAGCCCGCTTACCAAGCGTTTTGAGGACGATCCGCGCCTGACGCACCGCTTTGAGCTGGTCATCGCCGGCCACGAGTACGCCAACGCATTCTCCGAGCTCAACGACCCGGTCGACCAGGCCGAGCGCTTTGCCGCCCAGATGGCCGAGAAGGCCGGCGGCGACGACGAGGCTATGGAGTACGACGAGGACTACGTACGCGCCCTCGAGTACGGTATGCCTCCCGCGGGCGGCATCGGCATCGGTATCGATCGCGTGGTCATGCTGCTCACCAACCAGGCTTCCATTCGCGACGTCCTGCTGTTCCCGCACATGAAGCCCGAGAAGGGTTTCCAGTCCGGTGCCGCCGCTGCCAAGGCTGCCGAGGCCGGCAACGCCGCAAGCCCGTTCGTTAAGTCGCTTAAGCCCACGCTCGATTACTCCAAGATCGCCGTTGAGCCGCTGTTCGAGGAGTTCGTCGACTTCGATACCTTCTCCAAGAGCGATTTCCGCGCTGTGAAGGTCAAGGCATGCGAGGCCGTCAAGAAGTCCAAGAAGCTGCTGAACTTTACGCTCGACGACGGTACCGGTACCGACCGCACCATCCTCTCCGGTATTCACGCTTATTACGAGCCCGAGGACCTGGTCGGCAAGACCTTGCTCGCCATCACCAACCTGCCTCCGCGCAAGATGATGGGTATTCCCAGCTGCGGTATGCTGATCAGCGCCATCCACGAGGAGGAGGGCGAGGAGCGCCTCAACCTGATCCAGCTCGACGCTTCCATCCCCGCCGGCGCAAAGATGTACTAGGGGGTTACGCGGGTTTACCAACCCGCGTAACCAGTTGACGCTGCAAGCCCGCCAGAGCGGCAATCTGCCTTTCAACTTCGGCGGCATGATCAAAAGATCAATGCCGCCTTGTTTCAAGGCACCTTGCTCGCTCTGGCGGGTTTTCGCTGTCGGTGCCATAGCATCGGCGTTGCCTTGGCCGTCAATAGTCATTGGGGGCGTTCTCAAACGACTACCCAACGGCTATTGCACACATGGCTCGCATGACAGCCGTCTCTTTTATGTTTCCTTTAGCCGTCGCTGTCTAGGATGGGGGTTAGTCGATAGGAAGGGAGCACCGGGATGGACGATGCGAGCGAGCGTGCTATCGAAGAGGACATGCTCGATCAGTTCATTTACTTTGATGATGAGGACGAGGAGCTGATCGACCGTCGCGAGCCAGCGCCGCTTGATTCCTTTGATCTGATCGATGAAGAGCCCGACGAGGACGAGGGCGAATCGGCGGAGCCCCCACAGTCTTCGCGCCTTGACTCGCTGCTTTCGAGAGCCCCCATGCACCACGGTGTCCGTGCCGGCGCGCTCCATATGAAAACTGACTGGCACCAGATCGTGACGGCAGGCGATGAACTTGCCGTCGATGCGCCGCTCACCGATAAA
>CABPDL010000039.1:0-22074 GCA_902406375.1 uncultured Collinsella sp. | reverse complement strand
TCCTCGATGGCATCGCGGTCGCTCTTGTTGATCTTCTCAACGTAATGCGCGTTGGCGACGAGTTCCTCAAACGAGCCAGAGGCCAGCAGCAGCGACAGGATGTTCGTACCGCCGGACTTGTAGCTGGCGGCCACGCGATCGGAAAGGTCGTTGCGCTTCTTCTTGAGCTCGGCCTTCTTTTCATCGATCTGGGCCTGCGTGTCGTCAATCTTGCCCTGGACATTCTCGATGTCGTTGAGGGTCTGGGCATTCTTGTTGGCCAGCGCCGCATACTCATTTGCGATGCTGTCGAGCTGGGCCTGAACCTCGTCGAGTTGGGCCTGGGCGGCATTCAATTTATCGGTGGTTTCTTTGGAAGCCTCCGCCGCATGGGCGCGAGTGGGCAGGCCAAAAAGAACTGCCGCAGAAGCGGCGCCGAACAGGGCCTTAAGGGCAGTGCGGCGCGAGAGCTCCTGGGAAAGGATGGAATCGCTGTTTGGTGACATATGTACTCCGTTACATGCTTATTTATATGTCGCTCAACTCATACATATTAGCGTACATATGGCGCGTCCCAACGATTTCCACGAACGGCAGGAAACTACAAGGTCGGCGGCTCGTAAGCAATTGTCAAATTTGAGGTAACAATTGAGCAAGCTCTTATATGAGTACGTTAACATAATCCTCTGCGTTTCCTACAGTGCACCATTTGGGCGTCCCCGCCTGCGCTATACTCCCCTCTAGAAGTGTTCCTGATTCGATAGGAGACTACATGTCCAAAGCACTCGACCCCAAAGACACCTGCGTCCTCGTTACCGGTGGCGCCGGCTTTATCGGCTCGCACACCGTCGTTCAGCTGCTCGAGGGTGGCTACCAGGTCGTCATCGTCGATGATCTCTCCAACTCCAGCGCCGTCGCCGTCGACCGCGTCAAGACCATCGTGGGCGACGAAGCCGCCAAGAACCTCACCTTCTACAAGGCCAACGTGCTCGACCGCGATGCGATGAACAAGATCTTCGATACCCATCAGATCGACCGTGTCATCCACTTTGCCGGCTTTAAGGCCGTCGGCGAGTCGGTGAGCAAGCCCGTCGAGTACTACCACAACAACATCGAGAACACCCTGGTGCTCATCGACGTCATGCGCAACCATGGCTGCAAGTCCATCATCTTCTCGAGCTCCTCGACCGTCTACGGCGACCCGGACAACCCGCCCGTCACCGAGGAAGACCCCAAGAAGCCCGCAACCAACCCCTATGGCTGGACCAAGTGGATGATCGAGCAGATCCTTATGGACGTCCACACCGCCGACCCCGAGTGGGACGTCGTGCTGCTCCGTTACTTCAACCCCATCGGCGCTCATCCGTCAGGCCTGATCGGCGAGGACCCCAAGGGCATCCCCAACAACCTGGTGCCCTATGTCGCCCAGGTCGCCGTGGGCAAGCTCGAGGCCGTTCAGGTCTTTGGCAACGACTACCCCACCCCCGACGGCACCGGCGTGCGCGACTACATCCACGTGTGCGATCTGGCCTCTGGTCACGTTGCCGCCCTTAACTGGATGAACGGCAAGACCGGCGTCGAGATCTTTAACCTGGGCACCGGCACCGGCACCTCGGTACTCGAGGTCGTCGCCGCCTTCTCCAAGGCTTGTGGCAAGGAGCTGCCCTACGTGATCCGCGAGCGCCGCGCCGGCGACATCGCTGCCAACTGGTGCGATGCCTCCAAGGCCGAGCGCATGATGGGCTGGAAGGCCCAGTACGACATCGCGGACATGTGCCGCGATAGCTGGAACTGGCAGAGCCACAACCCCAACGGCTTCACCGACGCCGAGTAGCAAAAACCTACATACCGTTCTTGCCCCGATCTCACGTTGTGAGGTCGGGGCTTTTTCATGGCATGTAGCCATTCGCCGAAAATCGACCAACTTTTTTATCTTGCCTGTACATGTTTAAACAACATGTTTTACAATAGGCGTATCGAATCAGAACATCGGAGGCGGACTGCACACCCATCGGCAGGCCGACCCCACAACAAGAAGGTTGGTGAGCGCATTCATGGAGCGTGCAAGCGGCGTCCTCATGCCCGTCTCATCTCTGCCCGGACCATACGGAATCGGCGGCTTTGGCTGGAATGCCTACGACTTCGTCGATTTTCTCGCCTCGTGCAAACAACATTACTGGCAGATTCTGCCCCTTACGACGACCAGCTATGGCGATTCGCCTTATCAGTCGTTCTCGGCCCGCGCAGGCAACCCCAACTTTATCGACTTTGCCGAGCTTATCGAGGCAGGGTATCTGGAGCAGCGCGATATCGATGGCGTGTATCTGGGATCCGACCCCAGCAATGTCGACTACGGTGCTATCTTTGGCGGCCGCCGTCAGATTCTCGACCGCGCCGCCGAGCGCATTGCTGCCGACAAGCCGGCCGATTTCGATGACTTTATCCAGGCCAACGAGGACTGGCTCATCCCCTACTGTGAGTTCATGACCGTCAAAGAGGAGTGCGGTCTCAAGGCGTTTTGGGAGTGGCCCGCGGAGCTCCGCACCCGCGGCGAGGCTTCCGCCAAGGTCTGCGCCGACCATCCGGCGCGTATGCTCTACCACCAGATGACGCAGTACTTCTTCGATCGCCAGTGGAGCCGCCTCAAGGCCTATGCCAACGAGCGCGACATTCTCATCATCGGCGACCTGCCCATCTATGTCTCGCGTGACTCCGTCGAGATGTGGGCGACACCTGAGCTCTTTAAGATCGACGCCGCCGGCAATCCCGTGAGCGTCGCCGGCACGCCGCCCGACCAGTTCTCGGCTACCGGCCAGTACTGGGGCAACCCCATCTACGACTGGGACGCCATGGAGGCCGACGGCTTCTCCTGGTGGGAGGGCCGCATTCGCGCCGCCCTCGACATGTACGACGTCATCCGCCTGGATCACTTCCGCGGCTTCGAGGCCTATTGGGAGGTGCCGTTCTCCTCGCCTGATTCGTCCTACGGTTCGTGGACGCAGGGTCCCGGCCTCAAGCTCTTCAAGACACTCGAGGAAAAGCTCGGCACGCTGCCCATCATCGCCGAGGACCTGGGCTTCCTCACCCCCGGCGTCATCGATATGCGCGACAACTCGGGCTTCCCCGGCATGAAGATCCTGCAGTTTGCCTTTGAGGGCACTAACTCGTACTACCTGCCGCACAACTACATTGCCAACACCGTCGCCTACGTGGGCACTCACGACAACGAGACGGCACGCGGCTGGTTTGAAGGAACGGCTACCCCGCGTCAGCGCGAGCAGACAGCTCTGTACACCCATCAGCAGGCCGGCGAACCCATCGCCGACGCGCTCAACCGAACCATCGCAGCCAGCGTGAGCGACACGTGCATCTACACCATGCAGGACCTGCTCAACTTGGGCAACGAGGCGCGCATCAACACCCCTGCCACGCTGGGCGGCAACTGGACCTGGCGCATGCTCGACGGCGCCATCACCCGCGAGCTCGAGCACAAACTCACCGACTGGACCGAGACCTACTTCCGCATCCCGTCGGAAGCCGAAATCGAGCTTCCTCAATAGGAGCTACCGCGCCCGACCCCTCCCCACCGTGCGGACGCGCTTGCTTACCCGCGCGAGGCCACCCCAATCCCCTCGCGCGGGATTCTTATGAATTGCAGACATGTAATCAACCCATTACAGGAGGAAACATGCCCCAAATTAACCTCATGGAACTCGCCGAGCAGTCTTTTGGCACCTCGCTCGAGCAACTCGACGACCGTCGCATTTACAAGCTGCTGGTCAAACTCGTGCAGGAGCGCTCCGCCGCCTGCCCGCTCAACAACGGCAAGAAAAAGCTCTATTACATTTCCGCCGAATTTTTGATCGGCAAGCTGCTCATCAACAACATGATCGACCTCGGCATCTACGACGAGGTTAAGGACCAGCTCACCGCCGCAGGCCACGACCTCAACAAGATCGAGGAGTTCGAGGTCGAGCCGTCGCTCGGCAACGGCGGCCTGGGCCGCCTGGCCGCATGCTTCCTGGATTCCATCGCCACGCTGGGCTTGACCGGCGATGGCGTGGGCCTCAACTATCACTACGGCCTGTTCCGTCAGCGCTTTGTCGACAACCAGCAGAAGGCCGTCCCCGACGAGTGGCTCGGTGAGCAGGACATCCTAGTCGACGACGACCGCTCCTACACCGTCGAGTTCGGCGATTTTGCCGTTACCTCCAAGCTCGTCAACATCGACGTGCCCGGTTACGGCCAGCCCACCAAGAACCGTCTGCGCCTGTTCGACCTGGCGAGCGTCGACGACGGCCTGGTCCCCGGCAGCTCCATCGACTTCGACAAGACCGAGATCGCCAAGAACCTCACCTTGTTCCTCTACCCCGACGATTCCGACGAGCAGGGCCGCCTGCTTCGCATCTATCAGGAGTACTTCATGGTGAGCAACGCCGCCCAGCTCCTGATCGACGAGGCCGTCGAGCGCGGCAGCAACCTGCACGATCTGGCCGACTACGCCGTGGTCCAAATTAACGACACGCACCCCACCATGGTCATCCCCGAGCTCATTCGCTTGCTCACCACCGAGCATGGCATCGAGTTTGACGAGGCCGTGACCATCGTACGCTCCATGGTCGCCTACACTAACCACACGATCCTTGCCGAGGCGCTCGAGAAGTGGCCGCTCGCCAGCCTGCAGAAGGTCTCCCCTGCCATCGCCGACATTATCGTCAAGCTCGATGAGATCGCGAAAGCCGAGCACGATGACCCGCGCGTCGCCATCATCGACGAGCACGACACCGTCCACATGGCCCACATGGACATCCACTTTGGCTTCTCCATCAACGGCGTAGCCGCCCTCCACACCAAGATCCTGGAGGACACCGAGCTTCATCCGTTCTACGAGATCTATCCCGAGAAGTTCTCCAACAAGACCAACGGCATCACCTTCCGCCGCTGGATCCATGGAGCCAACCCCGCGCTCGCCAGCCTGCTCGACGATGTAATCGGCACCGACTGGCGCAGCACCGGCGATCTGAGCAAACTCGCCAAGTTCGCCGACGACAAGGACGTTCTTGAGCGCCTGGCCGCCACCAAGGTCGAGGCCAAGGCCATCATGCGCCAGTTCATGGCGCTCGAGCAGGGCGTGACCATTCCCTCCAACGCCATCATCGACGTCCAGGTCAAGCGCATCCACGAGTACAAGCGTCAGCAGATGCTCGCGCTCTACATCATCTGGAAGTACATCGATATCAAGAACGGCAACAGGCCTAAGCACCCCGTCACCATCATCTTTGGCGGCAAGGCGGCGCCTGCCTACACTATCGCGCAGGACATCATCCATCTGATCCTGACGCTGTCGCAGTGGATTGCAAACGACCCCGACGTGGCTCCCTACCTGCAGGTTGTCATGATCGAGAACTACAACGTCACCGCCGCCGAGCGCGTGATCCCCGCCGCTGACATCTCCGAGCAGATCAGCCTGGCCTCCAAGGAGGCGAGCGGCACCTCCAACATGAAGTTCATGCTCAACGGCGCCCTAACCCTGTGCACGCTCGACGGTGCCAACGTGGAGATTGCCGAGCTCGTGGGCGACGAGAACATCTATACCTTTGGTGCCTCGTCCAAACAGGTCGAGCAGCTCTACGCCGACGGCACCTACAACGCCGGTGCGCTCTACCGCAAGCCCGGCATTAAACTGCTGGTGGACTTCATCACCAACCCGGCCTTTATGGCAACCGGCAACGCCGAGCGCCTGCAGCGCCTGCACGACGACATTAAGGGCAAGGACTGGTTTATGGCCCTGCTCGACATTGAGGAGTACATCCAGACCAAGGAGCGCGTGCTGGCCGACTACGAGGACCAGGACGCCTGGATGCGCAAGGCGCTCATCAATATCGCCAACGCCGGCACCTTCTCGTCCGACCGTACGATCTCCCAGTACAACGACGAGATCTGGCACCTGAGCTAGCTCATTCCCCTTACCCATCCTCTTGAGAAACGGAGTCGTGGCAACACGGCTCCGTTTTTTGTGCCCGCACGTTACCCTGTGATCCGACTCGGCCAAACAATCTCGATCCGTAGCAATTACTCAACCAAAACGGTCCCAGCCGTTACAGATTGAGACATACCGGCCCCTCCCCTCGGGTTTATCTCAATCTGTAACATCTAGCAGGTGAAATTCGCCTTTGGTGTTACAGATTTAGATGAAATGGTTAGCTCAGCGGAACCGTCTCGATCTGTAACATCTAACGTCCGAAATCGGCCCTATCCGTTACAGATCGAGACAAACGACCGGTCAGACAGTCCCAACACAAAGAAAGGCTCCCCTCTCGCCCAGTGGACGGGAGGGGAGCCTTATATGTGACCGCGGCAAAAGGATGGCAAAGCCGCAGTCGCCCAAAGGGAGGGCCTGGATGCACCGGGCCTAGATAAGGTTCTTGCCAGACACCTTATCGAAGAGATGAGTCGCGTTCTTCTCGAACTTGAACCAGATGGGGTCGCCAGCCTTGAGCGCGCCCTTGGCCTCGAGGTCGACGACGGGGATAATCAGGACAAACTGGCCGTCGGGAGCGGTCACGTGGACATGCTCGGTCGAGCCCATGAGCTCGGTCACCTCGACGGTGCCCTGGAGCGCACCCTCCTCGCCCTTGTCGGCAAGCAGGATCTGCTCGGGGCGCACGCCGGCCGTAATCTCCTTCACGTCGCCGCCGTCCCAGTTGAGGGCAAGCTGAGCGCAAGTCTCTGGGGCGAGCGCCACGTTCATATCCTCGGTCTTGACAGTAAAGCCGTTGCCCGAGCGCACCAGCTGGGCATCGAAGAAGTTCATCTGCGGCACGCCGATGAAGCCGGCGACGAAGATGTTCGCGGGATGGTTGAAGACCTCCTGCGGCGTGGCGATCTGCTGGACGACGCCGTCCTTCATGACCACGATGCGGTCGCCGAGGGTCATAGCCTCGGTCTGGTCGTGGGTAACGTAGATGAAGGTGCCCTTGATCTCGTGACGCAGCTTAATGAGCTCGGCGCGCATCTGGTTACGAAGCTTGGCATCCAGGTTGGACAGCGGCTCGTCCATCAGGAAGACCTTGGGGTCACGCACGATGGCGCGGCCGATGGCGACGCGCTGGCGCTGGCCGCCAGAGAGCGCCTTGGGCTTACGGTCGAGGTACTCGGTAATACCCAGGATCTCAGCAGCGGAGCGAACCTTACGGTCGATCTCGTCCTTGGGGACCTTCTTGAGCTCAAGCGTAAACGCCATGTTCTCGTACACCGTCATATTGGGGTACAGAGCGTAGCTCTGGAACACCATGGCGATGTCGCGGTCCTTGGGCGCCACGTCGTTGACGCGCTTGCCGTCGATGAGCACGTCGCCGGAGGTGATGTCCTCTAGGCCGGCGACCATGCGCATCGTCGTGGACTTACCGCAGCCAGAGGGGCCAACGAGGACGATGAACTCCTGGTCGTGAACGGTGAGGTTGAAGTCCTCTACAGCGAGCACACCGTCCTCGGTAACCTTGAGGTTGTGCTTCTTCTCCTCGGTCTTCTTCTTTTTGCCAAAGAAGCCCTTCTTTTTTGACTCGTTGTTGGGATACACCTTCTGAACATGTTTGAGAACGATCTCGGCCATGTCTCTACCTTTCGATACGCGGCGCCGCGCTGAGGGGCGCCGCCAAAACTTGCAAAACAGTTACGGCATCAGCCCTTGACGGCACCTGCCACCACACCGTCGATGATGTACTTCTGGCAGAAGATGTACATGATGACGATGGGGACAACGACCATCATGATGCATGCCATCATGGGGCCGAGCTCGACGTGGCCATAGCCGCCGCGGAAGTACTGGATCAAGATAGGAATGGTCTTGTACTTGGTGGAGTCGAGCGTAAGGTAGGGCAGCAGATAGTCGTTCCAGACCCACATGGTCTCAAGGATGCCGACCGAAAGATAGGTGGGCTTCATAATGGGAAGGACGATCTTAAAGAACACCTGGACCGGGTTGCAGCCGTCGATCATGGCCGCTTCCTCAATCTCGAGCGGGATGTTCTTGACGAAGCCGGCGAACATAAAGACCGCGAGGCCCGCGCCAAAACCAAGGTAGATGAAGCAGATGTTAAACGGCGTGTTAAAGCCGATGCGGTCCGCGAGGTTGGACAGCGTGAACATGAGCATCTGGAACGGTACGACCATCGAGAAGACGAACAGGTAATAGAAGAAGTTCGAGATCTTGCTGTTGACGCGCACCACGTACCAAGCGCACATGGAGCAGCACACCAGAATCAGCACGACCGACGTGACCGTGATGATAAGAGAGTACATAAACGCCGAGGCAAAGCCCTGCTCGTTAAGAGCGTGCACGTAGTTTGCGAGGCCGTTGAACGTCTCGGGCGTGAGCAGATCGAACGCCGTGGTGGTGCTGATTGCGGTCGCTTTCTTAAAGGAATTGAGCGCAATCATGAACACGGGGTAGATCCATGCGAGCGACAGGATCGTAAAGAAGATCGAGAGCGCGCGGTTGATAGCCTTATCGCGTTTCATTACTGCTGCACCTCCTTGGACCTCGTGGCCTTAAGCTGGATCATAGAAATAGCGACAACCAGGATGCAGAAGATAACTGCCTTGGCCTGACCGATGCCCTGCCATGCGATGCCAGCACGCGAATAGAACGTGTTGTAGATGTTCAGGGCGAGCATCTCGGTGGAGTGCGCCGGGGCGCCACCGGTAAGGGCGAGGTTCTGGTCGAACAGCTTAAAGCCGTTGGTGATGGACAGGAACAGGCAGATGGTGATGGTCGGCATCAGGTTGGGGATCTTAACCTTCCAAAACGTCTGCCATGCCGTAGCGCCATCGACCTTGGCGGCCTCGATGTAGTCAGACGGAATGGACTGCAGACCGGCGATGTAGATGATCATCATGTAGCCGACCTGTTGCCACAGGGTCAGGATGATAAGGCCCCAGAAGCCAGCGGCGGAGTTGAGGGCGATAAGCTGGGCACCCACGTTGGAGAGCAGGCAGTTGATCAGAATCTGCCAAATGTAACCCAGTACAATGCCGCCAATCAGGTTAGGCATAAAGAAAATCGTACGGAAGATGTTGGTGCCCTTGAGCGCCTTGCGAGTGAGCGCCTGCGCAATGGCCAGCGCGATCACGTTGATGAGCACCGTCGACAGGAAGGCAAACGCCACGGTAAAGAAGAACGACGTGGAGAACTGCGGATCGGACAGCGCGCGCACGTAGTTCTCGATACCGACAAAGTGCGCGTTATTGATGGTAATAAACTGGCAGAACGAGAGATAGAAACCCTGGATAAAGGGAATCACGAACCCGATCATAAACGCCAGGCACGTGGGCAGCATAAAGAGCGGCCACCAGCGCTTGAGTGCTTTGCCCATAGAAGGGTCCTTTCAATATGCAGGGGGCGGGCAAACCTACGTCTGCCCGCCCCCTGTCGCTAATCAGATAGCTTGGGCAGCAACTGCTTACTCGGAAGCAGCCTTCTCGGTCTTCCAGCCATCGACGAAGGCGTTCTTGACGCCGTCCCACTTGGTGTTGTCGGCAGCATAAGCGATGAGAGCCTGCTTGAGGTTCTTCTTCCACTCCTCGGAGGGGATGTAAACGAAGTCCCAAGCGACGGTCTTCTTGCCGTCCTTGGCCATAGCAACGGCCTGCTGAGAGAAGACGTTGGTGGTCTCCTTAGCGCTCTTGAACGGGGCGGTCAGACCCATCTTGTCAGCGATGATGCTGGTGGCGGTGTCAGAAGTGACGCACCAATACATGAAGTCCTCGGTGGCCTTCTGGGCATCCTCGGAAGCCTGGGAGCTGACGCACCAGTAGTTCTCGCCGCCGGAGCACAGGCCCTGGTTCTCCTCGCCGTCGACGCCGATGTAGATCGGCAGCATGCCGAGCTGGTCGTCGGTCATACCGGCCTTGGTGAGGTCGGCGTAGGCCCAAGAGCCGTTCTGATAGAAGACGGCCTTGCCGGTTGCGAACTCGTTGGTGGCGTCGTCACCGGTCTTGGAGGCGAGCTGCGAAGGATCGCAGGTGGAGTCGGTGATGTACAGGTCGAAGATCTGCTTAAAGTTGTCGAGATACTCGCCCTTGATCTCGTCGTCCTCCTGATTGTGCTCCTTCTCGAACTCGTAGTAGAGCGGGAGGTTGGCGAGGTGCGTGGTGTAGCGCCAGCTGGAGGAGTCATCCATACCGGCGGAAGTGAAGGCACCGTCAACGCCGAGCTCGTCCTTGCGGGCCTGGATGTCATCGGCGCAAGCCTTCAGCTTGTCGAAGGAGTTGATGTCCTCGGCCTTGTAGCCGGCCTTCTCGAGGAGCTCCTTGTTGTAAATGATGCCGTAGCTCTCCTGAACCCAGTCGATACCCAGATCCTTGCCGTCGGACTGCAGCGCCAGGGAGTCGTCGATGAGCTCGCCGCGGAGCTTGGTGTCGGAAAGATCGGCGCAGTAGTCCTTCCAGTTCTTAAGGCCGGTGGGGCCGTTGACCTGGAACAGCGTCGGAGCGGAGCTCTTGGACATCTCGGACTTGAGCTTCTCCTCGTAGGTGTTGGAGGCGGCGGTCACGATCTTGACCTCGACGCCCTTCTCCTTCTTGTACGCCTTGGCGATCTCCTTCCACTCCTTGTCGACCTCGGGCTTGAACTGGAGGAAGTAGACCTCGGCAGCGTCACCAGAAGCAGAGGAGCCAGAGCCGGCAGAACCACCGCAGCCCACGAGGCCCAGACCAAGAACCGCAGCCGCGGAACCAGCAAAGCCCAGGAACTGCCTTCTGCTCATTTCGTTCTTCATTACAATCCACCCTTTCACACCGTGGCGGCACCCTTTGCCGCCGCCTTCGGAGATTGGCTCGGGGACTTTGCCCCTTTTGCTGACTTGTACAATACGCTATTTGGCTAGTTGTTTGAACAAATATTACTAGAGCGGTAGAAAAACTTCGGTGAACGGTAATTTCGACTTGATACTTGACAAGTTTTGTATAAACAATTATTTGTTATCGAATGCAGAGAAAACGCCCGATCAAGCCGATGCATCGTCGGTTTGACCGGGCGCTTTCGCTTTGAGGGCATGAGTCTCGTCAGGCTGCGAGCTAGCCGGCTATCGCTTGGAATTGACGCGGTAATGGAAGATCTCGGGGTGTGTGCGGGCATGCGTGACCTCGAACAAGATGCCGTCCGAGGTGTACGACTGGCTCTCCATAACGGCGACGCAGTTGTACTTGCCGAGGTCCAGATAGCTGCAGTCTTCATCGTTGGCGAGCTCGACACTCACCGTACGACGGCTCGCCATCACTTTGACGCCGCGCTTGTGCTCCAGATAGCCGTAGATAGAATCCGCCGCGATCTCGGGGGTCAGGCCCTTGGCGATCGACGCCAAAAAGTAGCCATGGTCCACTTGGCGCGCGCTGCCGTTGAGGCTTCGGACACGCACTACGCGAATCAGCTCCTCGCCCACCTTAAAGCCCAGGCGACGTGAGAGTTGCTCAGTGCAAATCAAATGTTCAAAAGACTTGACCTCGGTCGATGCGACGGCATTGTTGCGTTTTGCGAACTCGCCAAACGACTCAACCTCTTCGAGTGCGCCCAGCATGTCGGTTTCGCCCTTAAGCCAAATAACGCGCACGCCCTTACCGTGTATAGGCTGCACAAACATCTGGTCGGCCAGCATGCTCAAGGCGCGTCGAACGGTATTGCGCGTGCAGCCAAACTCCGCGGTCAGCTCGGCTTCGGTTGGCAGCATCTCCTGAAACGCATAGGTCCCGTTGATGATGCGCGAACGGATCTCGCGGTAGATTCCTTCGTAAATCGCTTTTGGCATGATTTCACCTCTAATGAATATGTATGGCTAGGCACGATAGCATTTCTTAAAGTTGTTTAAACCGATTATCGGTAAAGCACGGATTATTTACCGTCGACGGTTCCCCCGAAACCCAAATCGGACCGAATCAAAACCGTCAATGCGGCAAGCAGCCAGTCCTCTACAATGAGTTCATTGTTTAAACGTTCTTGCTCGCACAGCATGTTGCATCCGAAAGGCATATTATGCTGCAGAAAATCCAACGTTTTGGCGGAGCCATGTTCGCGCCCGCCATGCTGTTTTCTATATCAGGCCTCATGGTCGGCATCTCCGCCCTCGCAACGACCGTGGATATCGTCGGCGACCTCGCCGTATACGGAACCCCCTGGTACGTTTTCTGGACTATCATTCAGCGCGGCTCGTGGACGGTCTTTAAGCGCCTTCCACTCCTTTTTGCCGTAGCGCTGCCTATCGGCCTTGCCCAAAAGCAACCGGCACGCTGCTGCCTCGAGGCGCTCGTAGCCTATTTTGCCTACTGTTTCTTTTTGAGCGAGATCATTAAGCTGAGCGGAGACAACCTTGGGCTTAAGTACCCGTCGTTTTTGACCTCCGCTAGCGGCATCACCGTCATCGACGGCATCAAGACGCTCGACACCGGCATTATCGGCCCGCTGGCGGTGTCGGCAACCGTCGTCGCGATCCATGACCGCTTCTACGATGCCAAGGTTCCCGATTGGCTCGGCACCTTCTCGGGTTCCTCGCTGGTCTACCTCATCAGCTTTTTTGCCGTGTTTGCCCTTGCCGCCATCTCGGCCACCATCGTGCCTTTCGCATACGCTGTGACCGAAACGCTGCGCCACGCACTTGCGGGCGTCGGCCCCTTCGGCGTGGCCATCTTTGTGTTTTTGGAGCGAGCGCTCGAGCCCATGGGGCTGCACCATCTGCTCTATATGCCCATCTATTACGACAATCTGGTCATTCACGACGGTATTTACGCCACGTGGACCAACCTGCTCCCCATTCTCTCCCATAGCACGCGCCCTTTAAATGAACTTGCGCCCTGGGCAGGTTTTACCGCCACCGGCTGGGGCAAGCTCTTTGGCCTTCCCGCCATCGCGGCAGCATTCTATTTCACCGCCAAACCCGAACGCCGCGCCGGCCTTAAGGTCATCCTTTTGCCCGCCATCGTCGCCTCGGTGGTCTGCGGCGTCACCGAGCCGCTCGAGTTTCTCTTTATGTTCACCTATCCCGGACTCTTTTTGCTCTACGCCGTCCTGTCCTCCTGCCTTGCCATGACCATGAACTTCTTTGGCATCGTCGGCATCTTCTCGGGCGGTCTCATGGAAATGACGGCCTTCAACTTCATCCCGCTCATGCGAATGCATGCCGGCTCCTACCTTTTGGCGCTCGGTATCGGTCTTGCCTTTAGCCTCATCTTTTTTGTTAGTTTTCGAGCACTCATCTTGGTCTATGACCTTAAGACGCCGGGCCGCGAGGATCATGTCTCCAATCGCGCGGCAATCGATCGTTTAACGGGAAGCGGCTTTGCCAAAGAGCAATCTCCCAATGGCGAGGTCAGTATTCAATCCGATCAAGATCACGTCCTCGCTGAGCGGGTAATTCAGCTTTTAGGTGGCGTTGGCAATATCGTGGGCGCAACCAACTGCGCCACGCGCCTGCGCGTCGAGGTCGCAGACCCTTCCATCGTTGCAGATAATGCGTCGTTTGTCGCGGTGGGCGCCAAGGGCCTCATCATTACGGGCAAGACCGCCCAGGTGATTATTGGCATCTCCGTTCCCCGCGTTAAAGAGCATTTTGACCAGATCATGGGCCTCGAGCCGGGATTTGTGCCCACCACCTCGGCCTCCCCTTCCGCCAGCGCAGCCCATAAGCGCGGCGATATCTGCTTCTTCGATATCGACGGAACACTCGCCTGGCAAGACCCTCGAGTGGCACAAGAGCTTCCCGAGAGCGAGCGAGACCTCTCCCCCTATCCCAATGAAGCGGTCTCGCAAGCCATCCGTGATTTTGTCGCCAAGGGCAATATGGCGTTTATCTGCACAGGGCGCACGCTGAGCTGCATCCATCCAAAGCTGCTCGAGCTGCCCTGGACCGGCATCGTCTGCCTCGCGGGTGGCTATGTCGAACTTGAGGGACACGTGATTCGCGATTTGGCGATGACGCCCGGCATGCTGCAGCGCCTTGCTCCCATTCTTGAGCAATCGGACGAAGTGATTCGTTTTGAGGGACTCAATGGCGTCGTTCGCATGAGTGCCGATGCGCCCGACGCCCCCGGATACGCCCGCACCGTGGGCGATGCAATTACGCAGCTGCAACATTACAGCGCCTACAAGATCTTAATGTCCACGTCGCTTGCCAACCGCATCGCTCAGGATCAAGCGTTTGAGCCGCTGCTCTGCTTTAACGAGCTCGAGCTCGAAGTGACCGAGATTTCGCCTCGCGAATGCACCAAGCGCGAGGGTATCCAGTCCGTACTCGACGCCCTCGATCCCCACCACGGAACCGTATACGGCATCGGCGACGCCAGCAATGACGTCTCGCTGATGAACGCCGTCGACGTTGGCATCGCCATGGGCAACGCACCGGACTTCCTCAAGGAAAAGGCCGACTATGTCACCGACAGCATCGACCACGACGGCGTCGTCACCGCGCTCGAACACTTTGGGCTTATCTAGCCAAGCCCCTACCGCACTTGCGGCCGCATGGACCAATCGTCTTCAACCGCCGCGCTCGACGCCCTAATGTGGCAATATGTTGTCTGCATAATGCAACGATGCAACCTATCAAAGAATGCGAGAACCCGTGTCCAGTCCGTTTACCAGCTTTTTAGCCCAGCACTTTGACCAGATTAACGACTATCTGGCCACGTTCTTTGACGGACAGGCGACTTCCGCCGATATCGAGCGCTACCTGTATACCCCGCTCTCGGCATTTACGGCAAACGCTGGCAAGCGCCACCGCCCGCTCATCTGCATGCTCGCCGCCACTGCGGTAGGCGGCAGCTTTGAGAGCGCCCGCAGCGCAGCGGCGGCCATCGAGCACTTTCAGTCGGGCGCACTCATCCACGACGACATCGCCGACAACGGGCAGATTCGTCGCGGCAAGCCCTGCATGCACCTTACCGAGGGCACCGGTCTTGCCATCAACTGCGGTGACCTGGCGCTCACCATGGTCACCAAGACGGTTCTCGACGACCCCACACTCAACGCAGACGTGAAGCTTCGCGTGCTCCACGAGCTTACCGAGATGATCGTCCGTACCATCGAGGGCCAGGCGCTCGACCTGGGCTGGGTCCGCGACGGGCGCTTTGACATTTCGGTCGACGATTATCTGGACATGGCGACGCACAAGACCGCGTACTACAGCGGAGCGACGCCGCTTGCCGCCGGAGCCATTATCGGCGGCGGCAGCGAAGAGCAGATTGAGGCACTGCGCGCCTTTGGGCTGCACACGGGCCTTGCCTTCCAGATTCAAGACGACCTGCTCAACTTGATCGGCACCAAGGAGGCCGCCAACAAGGACTTCCGCACCGATATCACCGAGGGCAAGCGCACCCTCGTTGCCGTGCATGCCCTGTCAGACGAGCGCTATCACGACGAGATCGAGGCAATCCTTTCCTCGGGCACCGAGGACCCTGCGCAGCTCGCACGCGCCGTGGAGATCTTCCAGGAGACCGGCTCCATCGATTACGCCCACAACTATGCGCTCGACCTGACCGCTAAGGCCAAGGCCGCTATCGAAGGCGTCGAGCTCGACCCGCATGCGCGCGAGCTCTTCCTCTCAATGGCAGATTTCTTTGTGGAGCGTCTTAACTAGCGGGGGTCATAAAACCTGTGGGCAGCGAGTTTGGGTACAAGTTGCTACACTGTTGAGTGCATGTTTATGCATTGTCTCGCGTTGTCTATCCGACACGCGCTCAAAATAGTACGAATCGTACGCCGAAAGGGGTTCGTTCATGGAACCTATTACCACGGGCATGCAGGGAGCAGCCGTCGAGGATGTTCAGTCCCGCCTTCTGCAGCTCGGTTACACCATCGATGCCGACGAGGTCGCCGACAAGCGCTTTGGCACCACCACCGAGCAGGCCGTCAGCACCTTCAGGCTCGACAGTGGCCTTGCTGCCGGTCATGCCGTCGATATCCCCTGTTGGAGCGCCCTGGTCGACGCCTCGTATAAGCTGGGCGACCGCACCCTGTATCTGCGCATGCCCAATTTCCATGGCGCCGATGTGCAGGCCCTGCAGCGCGCTCTCAACGTTTTGGGCTTTGCCTGTGGCGAAGACGACGGCTACTTTGGTCCGCATACCGAGGCCGCCCTGCAGCAGTTCCAGGAAAATGTCGGCCTGTTTGCCGACGGCATGGCCTTCCAGGACACCTACGCCTACATCAACCGCCTGCATCATGTGTGGGAGGGCAAGCCCTCGGTCACCGAAGCCGAGTCCCGCATCGGTTTTGCTCGCGCCGCCAACGTGCTCGAGCGCTTCCAGATCGCCGTTATCGGTGAGGACCCCATCGCACGCAGCGTTGCTTCGCGCATGTGGAACATCGCCACGGCAACGACCGACAACAGCGGCATGATGCTCTGCGACTCCGAGGTCCCAACCGACGTTGACCTGGTGCTCGAGATCGCAAGCGACGAGCTGCCCGCCGACGCCGCGCCACGCGCCACGATTGCCCTCGCCGAGTGCCACAACCTGGCCCAGCGCATCCGCACCGCCAATGTCGCCGCGCAGCAGAAGCCGGCTCGCATTCGCATTGAGCTCACGGGCATGACGCGCTACAACGGCACCTTCACGGCCAGCGACGCGCAGACGCTCGCCGTACGCCTACTCGACGGCGTTTGCGATGCCCTCGCAGATTAGGTAAACTAGACGAGTTGCTTTTGGGCAACACCACACATTGGGACGTAGTTCAACGGTAGAACTCCGGTTTTTGGTGCCGGCTGTTGGGGGTTCGAATCCCTCCGTCCCAGCCATTAAAACTGAGCGCCCTAAGCCCATAACGGCCCAGGGCGCTTTCTTGTGGGCAAGCGGAGGAATTCGAACCCGCAAGGGTGCGGAGCTGAGGAAACGCGAAGCGTTTTCCAGCGCAGCACGCAAGGAGCGAAGCGACGCAGCGGGGCGCGGCCGCCGACCAGGCGGACGCGGAATCCCTCCGTCCCACACCAGCCAAGAGCCCCTCACGTCAAGCAAATCGAGCCAACGCCGCCAAGCGGAGGGATTCGAACCCGCAAGGGTGCGGAGCGACGCAGCGGGGCCCGGCCGCCGCAGGCAGACGCGGTGTCGGCACTTGGGGACGCTCCTAAGTGCCGGCATTATAGGAACGTCCCCAAGTGCCGGCTCGGGACTATTTTCGAGGACCCTCCGAAGGACTGTGGCCAAAAAACGGCAAATATGAGTACTGTTACCGTTGTAGCTACATTATTTTCGTTAATAAAAGAAGATCTTAATGAGATTTATTCGCATCAAGGTCTTCCTTTAATGAACACTTGAGGAGATACGGCAGCTTATCTGCTCGATCGACACGTCAAATCACCTTAAATTTGGTCAAAATTACTGCTACTAAAAGAGTATCAGTACTCATATTTGCCGTTTATTGGCCACGGCTCTTTATAGACACCCTGTACAGCGACGGTGGTAGATTTCGGAACGTGTCCGTCAGCCCCGTTCCGAAAAGCGAGCCGCATGCAACGGCCAAGCCACGACAGGCCCCGGGAGAGCGGGGACACCGGCTTAGGTTTATCGCGAGTTCCGCACGAACAGGAGGCCACTTAATGTGGCCTCCGTCGTGAGCAGGACTGTAGAGCAGGAAACCTAAGCCGGTGTCCCCGCTCTCCCGGGGCCGGCGGAATTTAGTTGTTCAGCATGCGGTCGAAGCTTCCCGAGTCGCCATCCCGATAGTCGGCGGTCATCAGAATCTCCTGCGGAATGCGCCCGCCTTCACGTAGCACATTGCGGAACTGCACGCGCGTGACCATGGGCAGATCCTTGATCGTCGCCGCCAAGTTCTGCGGCACGCCCTGGTTGGCAGCCGCGCGCTCGCACTCGCCGCCGGCCTTCACGCGACGCTTATGCTCGGCGAGCATGGCGCGGTACATACCGGCATGCAGGCGAATCTCAACCACATTGGCATTGCGAGCCTGCTCGACGATGCGCGCGCCCTCGCGGTCGATATCGCCCACGTAGTAGACGTAGTTAAAGCGATAGCCGATCTCGGCCAGATAATCGTCCAGGGCATGCGAGACGCTCGCCTTGCATCCGCCGCCAAAAATCACGCCGCCCACCTTGATGCCAAAGAGCTTGGCGTGCTTGCGGCCACGCAGCAGCCTGACGATCTCGTCGTAGGTGTCCAGGTTCTCGACCATAATGAACGGCTTATCGGCGCCCAGCGTAAAGAAACCCGTAAAGTGCACGGGGCGGTTGGGGGCGACCTTGATCGCCTGCATGCTGATGCCCTTTTCGGTCATGCGCCTTATCAGGCGCTCACCGTGCTTGCCGTCAAAAGCCTTCTCGTCGTTAAAAATCTGGTAGGCACGCTGGCGGCGCGAGGCAACCGGCGTATCGGCACCTCGGTTTTGCTCGATCCAAGCCTGGATGATTGCGATTTCCTCGGCAATCTTGCGGTTGGACATCTCGTTGTGCTGAGTGCGCTGCGGCGCCTTTTTGCCGTCCTTGCCCTCGACCTTAACAATTTGAGTCTGCTGTTCCTTGATCTTAGAGAGCGCCGTAGGCGTAGGGACAACTTTGAGCAGCTGCCTGCCCAAAACGCGGGCAAGGGCAAACGCCGATACCTCGCCGTGGACGGCCGACTCGGGCTGCTGGGTAGCACTATCAGCCGCGGCAGGCTCAGCCTGTGCATGAGGCTTACGCTTGGAATCTGCCCGGGTATTACGTTCCTGCTTGGGCGCAGACGAGCGCTTTTGCGGACGATCGGACTTGGCCTCCTTCGCCGGCTGGCGCTTGACCTGATCCACCGGAGTCTCGGCCTTCTCATCTCCGTTTTGTGTCGCTGTCTTCTCGGCCGCGGCCTCGGCATTTGAGCCACGACCGCCGCGGTGACGACGACGGCGGGGCTTGCCTGAGGCGCTCTCCCCCGCCTGCTTATCAGCGGTCTGTTGAGCTTTGACCTCAGTGTCAGCCGCAGGCTGCGACTCGGAAGGTTGCTGCTCGCGAGCCGCCGGCTCAACGGTTTTCTCGGTTTGTTCGGCCTTCTCGGCCTGAGCGGTCGAAGCCGGCTCGCCCTTCTCCTGACGCCTTACGGGATACGCGCGCCTCGCAAAACCACGCCCGGGACGGCATGAACCCGGAGCCTTCTTGGCAGACTCCTCAACATCGTCTGCAGCCTCGGAAGGCTCTTCAACCTCACGTGCGACATCCTGCTGCGCAGCCTTAAAGTGGGCACCACGGCGACGCTGGGGCTCCTGGGCCTCCACGGGCTTTTGCTCCTTCGCGGGCCTCTGCGACTCGGCAGCAACCTCGGTCTCAACAGCCTCGGCATCCGTCTCGCCCTTTCGAGCAACGGCGCGACGGAAGCGCTCCTGCTGGGCGCGGCGCTGTGCATCGCGCTTGCCGCCCCCGCCAAAACCGCCGCGTCCTGCCTTGGCCGTAAAGGCACGCACGACGTTCTCATCGAGCAACTCATCGGTATCGACATGCTCACGCGGAGCAACTTCTTCCACAGCAGGCACGTCAGCGAAATCCTCGACGACAAAATCTTCGACGGACTCGGCAGGCTGCTCCTGGGCATCGCGGATCTCGGCATTGATGGTATAGAACGCCGGGCGCCCGTTAATGCCGCTGCCCTCGATCTTGGTAACGATCTTTGCCGCGATGAGTTCGTCGCGCATCACCTTGGTGTTGCATTCCTTATCGACGGAACGGAAAATCTGCGCCAGCGCGCTCGACTTGATCTTGAGCGCCTTGCGGCAGAGCAGGTCGTAGGCAACCAGCTTGGCGCGCTCGGCAGAAAGCGACGTCTGGCTGCTCAGGCGCTCAGCCAAAGCATCGACATTGTTTTGATTATCGGAATATACCGTCTTGGCCACGGGGCCCCTTTCATATGCACACATATACGTCCATATGGTACAACGCACGAGCCTATCCACGCAAAACATCTGCGAGAACGCCCTTGCACCACCTGTTCTCACAAGAAAAAAGACCGGGTCCGCTTGATTGCGGACCCGGTCTTTCCGAGTCAAATAGATGGGAGATTCAACCCGTCCGACCGACTAGGCCTTGGCGGCCTCGGCGTCGGCAGGAGCTTCAGCGGCAGCGGCGCGACCGTACTCGGCCTTGCCCATCTCGGACCACTCGGGCTCCTCATCAGGCATGGAGCCGGCCTCCTTGCCGAAGAACTCCTTGAGGCAGTTGACGGCGACGATGAGGCCCAGGACCATCAGCAGGACGGCGAAAACGAGCTGCAGGCCCTTGGTGGCGGCGACGGAAACGGCGGCCGTGGTGGCGGTAGCCGGGATGGTGCCGAAGAAACCGTAGGCCTGGACGGCGGTCATGCAGCCCATGGCGCTCTGGACCAGCGAGGTGAAGGTGCAGCAGAGCAGGAAGGCGACGGGCACGTAGAGCATCCAGCCCTTGCGGCCGGTGCACTTGCAGAACACGGCGAGGGTGATCATGGTCATACCGCCGAGCAGCTGGTTGGAAGCACCAAAGAGCGGCCAGATGTTGGCATAGCCACCAAAGGCAAGGGCGAGACCGGGAAGCAGGGTGACGACCGTGGCGAACCAGGGGTTGCCGAGAACCTTCATGTAGCCGGCCTTGGACTCGATGGCCAGGGCGTCGTTGGTCTGGGCAAAGAACTCGGAGAACGAGGTGCGGGCGATGCGGGCGACGGCGTCGAGCGAGGTCAGGGCCAGAGCGGAAACGTTCATGGTCATGAAGACGGTAGCGAGCGTACCGTCAACACCGAAGGCCTGCATACCGCGGGAGATGCCAGCGGCGAAGATCTGGAACGGGGTGGAAGCGACACCGGCGTTGAGGGCGCCAGTACCGGCGGTGTTCATATCGGAGAACATGATGCCGGCGACGATGATGGCAAGGATGCCGACGAAGGACTCGACGATCATGGCGCCATAACCGACCTTGACGGCGTCCTGCTCTTTCTCGACCTGCTTAGAAGAGGTGCCGGAAGAAACGAGGCTGTGGAAACCGGAGAGAGCACCACAAGCGACGGAGACAAACAGGACCGGGAACATCATGCCGGAGGCAGTGGAGAAGCCGGTGAAGACCGGAGCGGTGATAGTGGCCTGGCCGTTAACGCCCAGGACGACGATGCCGAGGACAGCGCAGGCGATCATGACGATCATCATGATGGAAGTGAGGTAGTCACGCGGGGTCTTGAGCATCTGGATGGGCATAGCGCCAGCGAAGACCAGGTAGACCATGACGACGGCGAACCACTGGAACTTATCCAGGTAGACCGGGAACTGCATACCGACGGCGAACATGAGAACCATGAGGACCACGCCGGTGACGAACTCGGCGGCACCGGTGAGGTTGAACTTCTTCTGGGCCCAACCAAAGGCGATAGCGACGAAGGTGAACAGGATGGAGATGGTGCCAGCGCAGCCAGCGGCATAGGACTTGGTGAAGTCGATGGCACCGGTAGCGGCGCCAGAAGCGTCAACGGCCGGGGTGAACATGAACGTCTTGCAGACCATGTCGGTGAAGGCGGCGATGACGATGATGCAGAACAGCCAGCAGAACAGCAGGAACAGGCGACGGCCGGTCTTGCCGATGTACTTCTCGATGAGCTGAGCGAGCGACTTGCCGTTGTTCTTCATCGAAGCGTACAGAGCACCAAAGTCGTGGACGGCGCCAAAGAAGATGCCGCCGACGAGGACCCAGAGCACGACGGGCAGCCAGCCAAAGGCCATGGCGACGATCGTACCCGTGACAGGGCCAGCACCGCAGATCGAGCTGAACTGATGCGAGAACGCGGTAAAGGCGGAGACGGGCGAGAAGCTCTTGCCGTCCTTCATGCGCTTGGCCGGCGTGAGGGCCTCTTTGTCAACGCCCCACTTGTTGGCCAGCCAGCGGCCGTAGCCCAGATAGCCGCAGGCGAGCACCGCCGCGGCCACAACCATGAGCAAAACTCCGTTCATTACATTTCCTCCTCTAAAAAGAACTTCCTAGACATAAAAAATGAGGGCCGTCGGTTGCGCTCGACGGCCCTCATCTTCATCAGCCGCCCGTTATCGTACGGGCTAGCTGTATGTGCTAACCCGCATCAGATAATTACTACGCTGATAATGTTTAGCTGATGCGTGAACATGTCTA
>CABPDL010000038.1:0-22604 GCA_902406375.1 uncultured Collinsella sp. | reverse complement strand
TCCCACTCAATCGTCGCGGGCGGCTTGGACGTGATGTCGTAGCACACGCGGTTGGCGCCGGGAACCTCGGCCACGATGCGGCCGGAGATGCGGGCCAGGACGTCGTAGGGCAGCTTGGCCCAGTCGGCGGTCATGGCATCGCTGGACTCGACGGCACGCAGGATAATTGGGCGCTGGTAGGTGCGCTCGTCGCCCATAACGCCGACGGACTTAATGTCGGGCAGGACGGCGAAATACTGCCAGCAGCTATGCTCGGAGTTGCGCTCGCCGGTCTGCTCAAACAGACGCTGGTTATAGGCGTCGAGCTCCTCGCGCACGATGGCGTCGGCATTCTTGAGGATCTCGAGCTTCTCCTTGTCGACCGCGCCGATGATGCGGATGGCCAGACCCGGGCCCGGGAAAGGCTGGCGGAACACGATGTTACCCGGCAGGCCCAGCGCCAGACCAAGTGCACGGACCTCGTCCTTAAAGAAGTGGTCGAGCGGCTCGATAAGGTCGAAGTGCACGCCCTCGGGGAACGGGATCAGGTTGTGGTGGCTCTTGATGGTGGCCGTCTTGCCGCCCGTCTTGCGCGCGCCGGACTCGATGATGTCGGGGTAGATGGTGCCCTGAGCCAGGTACTTGACCGGCTTGCCGTCGCACTCGAGCTGCTGGGCGACCGCGAAGAACTCTTTCCAGAACTGCGTGCCGATGATGCGGCGCTTCTCCTCGGGCTCGGTCACGCCGGCCAGAAGCTCGGCGTAGCGGTCCTCGGCGTGGACGTGGATAAAGTCGACGTCAAACTGCTTGGTGAAGACCTCCTCCACCTGCTCGGGCTCGCCCTTGCGCAGCAGGCCATGGTTGATGAACACGCAGGTCATCTGCTTGCCCACGGCGCGAGCGCCCAGCGCAGCCACGACGGAGGAGTCGACGCCACCGGACAGGGCCAGAATCACGCGGTCGTCGCCGACCTTCTCGCGGAACTCGGCCGTCATGGTCTCGACCAGGTTGTCCATGCTCCAGTTGGGCTCCAGGCCGCAGATCTCAAACAGGAAGTTGCTCAGCAGCTGCTGACCGTACTCGGAGTGCTTGACCTCGGGGTGGAACTGCGTGGTGAAAATCTTGCGCTCGACGCACTCCATGGCGGCAACCGGGCATACGTCGGTGCTGGCGGTAACGGTAAAGCCCTCGGGCACCTCGGACACGGCGTCGCGGTGGCTCATCCACACGGTCTGCTCCATGGGCGTGGAGTTAAAGAGCTTGGCGCCAGCCGTGCGCGTGATGGTGGCGCGGCCGTACTCGCCCACCTCGGAGTGGCCGACCTTGCCGCCGAGCGTCACGGCCGTGATCTGATGGCCGTAGCAAAAGCCCAGGACGGGAAGGCCAAGGTCAAAGATGGCGGGATCGATGGACGGAGCGTCCTCGGCGTACACGGAGGCCGGGCCGCCGGAAAGGATGAGCGCAGAGGCGTTCATCTCGCGAATCTCATCGGCCGAGATGTCGCAGGGAACGATCTCGGAATACACGTTGAGGTCGCGGACGCGACGGGCAATGAGCTGACCGTACTGCGCACCAAAGTCGAGTACGAGGACCTTTGCGGAAGCCTTTTGATCCATGGTTTCCCCCTCTTGTTGGCGGGGAGCCGGTGCCCACCCGCGTGAATGAACGAAAATAACTTCCATAGTGTACACGTTATATGGGGTTTCTCGTCCCTCACGGCCATCAGCGCACGGCAAACGCACGACCTGGGCCCTTATTTGACGGCAATTGAAGTATTACTAAACATTACAGATGATGTATTACGTTTGAACATTGGACGCCCTGTGCCACAATACTGCCGAACGACTCCGCCCTTGCGGCGACAAAACCGATAGGAATACCAGCATGAAGCGCATCCTTCTCATCGCCACGGGCGGCACCATCGCATCGACCGAGGACGGCAACGGCCTCTCCCCCGCCCTGACCGGTGAGGAGCTCGCCCAGAGCGTCCCCGAGATCTCGGGCCTCTGCGAGCTCGACGTCGTGCAGCCCATGAACATCGACAGCACCAATATGCGCCCCAGTGACTGGATGCGTATCCGCGATGTCATCGTCGAGGGTTATGCCGACCACGACGGCTTCGTGATTCTGCACGGCACCGACACCATGAGCTACACCGCGGCGGCGCTTTCCTATCTGATTCAGGACAGCCCCAAGCCTATCGTACTCACCGGCTCGCAAAAGCCCATGGGCAATCCCTTTACCGATGCCAAGCTCAACCTGTACCAGAGCCTGCTCTATGCGCTCGACGAGCACTCGCACGACGTCTCAATCGTGTTTGGCGGCGTAGCCATTGCCGGTACGCGCGCCCGCAAGCAGCGCACCATGAGCTTTAACGCGTTCATTAGTGTCAACTATCCGCCCATTGCCTACATCCGCAACGACCGCATTGTGCGCAACGGGCTTCACGGCACGCATCAGGGCGAAAACCCGGTGCGTTTCTACGACAGCATCGACCCGCGCGTGTTTGTCCTTAAGCTCACGCCCGGCGTGAACCCGGGTATCCTGGACGCCCTGGCCGATAGCTACGACGCCGTAATCCTTGAGACCTTTGGCATTGGCGGTATTCCCGAGTTTGGTGAGTCGGGCGAGTCATTCCAGGAGGCGATTTTCCGCTGGGTCGATTCGGGCCGTACTGTCGTTATGACCACGCAGGTCCCCGAAGAGGGCCTCGATTTGGGCGTTTATGAGGTCGGCCGTGCTTACGCGGATCATCCGGGCATTCTGCGCGGCGACGACATGACCACCGAGACGCTCGTGGCCAAGACCATGTGGGCACTCGGCCAGTCACGTGATGCAGCCGAGATTCAGCGCCTGTTCTACAGCCAAGTCAACCACGACCGCATCCCGATGGCGTAGCTAAAACAAAATCCGCCTCTTTGGGCCTTGTAGGGCACGTGATACCCCTCGGAACGTGCAAAAAGCGGAGTTTTCAGCATCCGCCCCTTCCGGGAACGTTAAAACCGCTGGCTGTAAATTGCCTTTCGACTCGAAAGACTCGTTCCGCGCGCTTGTTATTCCTCATATTATTGAATTTTGTGGATAATCCAAAACATTACGCGTCGTATTTGTGGCCCCGGCTGCCGTTAAATTATTGAGGGATGCTGAATACTCGCGTTTTTGCACGCCGCCGTCGGGGGGACCCGTTCAACAAGCGGCAAATCTAGCAAAAAAGGCTACTCGATACCCTCGAGAAGCTCTGACACCGTCATGCCGAGTGCGGGCGCGATCTTAAATAGAACCTTGAGCGTGAAATTTGCCGTCCCATCTTCGATTCGGTCGAGGTAGGGTCGGCTGATTCCTGTCGCCACACAAAAATCAACCTTGGAGATACCAAGGTCTCTGCGTGTCTCTTCGACCCGCCTGCCAAGAATCTGTTTCGCACGTTCGTCCATGCAGCCGAGTTTGAAATGGAGCCGAACATAAACGTAAACTATAGTTTACGTTTTGCCGAATACACAGGAGTTTTCTATGTCGGCTTGCTCGATTTGCATGCGTCAGAAATCACGTTGCGCAGACGGTGTGCAGCCCAAGTTTGTCATCGTTGAGGCCGAAAACCTTTCCCCAGATGAGCGCACGGCCTTTACACTGCTATCGAGCCGTGTTGCGACCGCACTACTCCCCGACCCAGCGCAAGGCGACCTCGCCGCTCAATGTCAGGCGTTCGGCTGCACCCTTGACCAGGCCGCAGTAATTGCAACCAGCCAGCGTGGCCTGCCACTTCTCTTGGAAGCCGGTATCGCACTCGCCCTTCGCGGCGCCGGATACGAAAACGAGGCCGCCGCCGACATGGTCTTTCAACCACGATCGAGCGGCGGCCTCGCAGCAGCCATCGAATATGCTTGCAGGCTCGTTGCCTAAAGGCGCAAGCTAAAAGCCCAGGCCAAAGCCCATACCGGTAATCGCCGAATACATAAAGTAGACGTTGATTACGTTGAGAAACACACCCGTGATGCAGCCGTTTCGCAGGTAGCGCTCGCACACGATGCGCGCCATGGCGGCGGAGTCATCATTGTTTTTAGCCTGGCGTCCCGCCGTAAAGTACGTCGCCACGCTCAGCAGCAGATTGAGCACCGGCAACGCCAGCAGCTCGTAACTCTTGCCCCAGCGCGTCGCCTCGCCGGCGGCATTAAACTTCGTTGCCACCTCGGGACCAATGTTGGGGATAACACACGCTGCGACCACCAGCGGAATCACCGCAAGTACGAGCAGCGCAATACCCATGTAGCCAGCTTTTTTGCCATATTTAAACATATGCGTCGTCCTTACACGTTAAAGCGGAAGTGCACGACGTCGCCATCGGCCATGACATAGTCCTTGCCCTCAATACGCAGCTTGCCGGCGGCCTTGGCGCCCTGCTCGCCACCGAGCTCGATGTAGTCGTCGTAGCCAATGACCTCGGCCTTAATAAAGCCGCGCTCAAAGTCGGTGTGGATGACACCGGCGGCCTGCGGGGCGGTCGCGCCCTGACGCACCGTCCAGGCCTTGACCTCCATCTCGCCAGCCGTAAAGAACGACTGCAGGCCGAGCAGCTTGTAGGCAGCCTGAGCGAGCACGTCCAGACCGGGCTGCTCCAGGCCCAGGCTCTCCAGGTAGTCGGCGGCATCCTCGGGATCGAGCTCGGAAAGCTCGGCCTCGATCTTGGCGCAGATCGGCAGCGGCTTGACGCCATCAATGGGCGCCAGGTCCTCGTTGAGCATGTCCTCGTCTACGTTGGCCACATATAGGATGGGCTTCATGGTGAGCAGGAACAAGCCCTTGGCAGCGGCGCGCTCCTCGTCGGTCATCTCCATGGACGCGGCGCGCTTGCCCTCGTTGAGCCAGGCAAGCAGGCGCTTGGCGACCTCAAACTTGGGCATGAGCTCCTTGTCGCGCTTGGCCTCCTTCTCGAGCTTGGGCAGCTGCTTCTCGAGCGTGCCCATGTCGGCCAGGATGAGCTCGGTCATGATGGTGTCGGCATCGCCGGCGGGATCGACGAACTCGCCCGTGCGGCCCACCTCGCGCATAACGTTGGGGTCCTTAAAGTAGCGCACGACCTCGCAGATGGCATCGGTCTCGCGGATGTTTGCCAAGAACTGGTTGCCCAGACCCTCGCCCTCGTTAGCGCCCTTCACCAGACCTGCGATGTCGACAAACTCGACCGTAGCCGGCACAATGCGGCCGGGGTTGACGATGTCGGCGAGCTTTTGCAGGCGGCTATCGGGCACATCGACGATACCCACGTTGGGGTCGATCGTGGCAAACGGGTAGTTGGCGGCAAGGCCGGTCTTTTTGGTAAGCGCGGTGAACAGCGTCGACTTGCCCACGTTGGGCAGGCCCACGATACCGATGGAAAGGGACACGACAGCTCCTTTTGGTACAGGTACTTCAAACTGCATAAGTATAGCGCCGCCGCAGCATCTGGGCGAACCCGGACGCCACGGCGGCGCAAATGAAGCAGAGATGAGTGAGAGTTCGAGACTGCAGTCCTTACTTAAGCTCGGGCCAGAAATCCTTGTTGGCCTCGATGAGCTCGTCCAGGATCTGCTTAGCAACGCTCGCCGAAGGAATGGTCTTGGAGAGCGTGAGTGCCTGCCAGAGCTTCTGGTAGCTGCCCTCGACCCAAGCCTGGACAACGAGCTTCTCGACGGAAACCTGCTGCTCCATCAGGCCCTTCTGGAACTGCGGAATCGGGCCCTGGCAGATCTTCTCAAAGCCGTTGGAGCCGACGATGCAAGGCACCTCGACCATGGCCGTCGGGTCGAAGTTGGGCACAGCGCCATCGTTGGGGACGATCAGCAGAAAGCGCTCGAGCGTGTTCTCGGCCAGTGCGCAGGCAAGGTCGACGATGTAGTTGGCATGTACATCTGGCTCAAAGCCGCCGTCCTTGGCAGTACCCTTGGCGATGATGTCGCGGCAAGCGCCAAAGACCTTCTTCTCACGGCCGTCCATAACCTCATTGGCGCGAGTGTAGTTGGGGTCAGACGTCTCGACGACATAGTCCGGGTACAGGTAATACTTGAGGTAGGTATTGGGAATCGTCTCGGGATCGACAGCATAGACATCCTTGGCCTTGCCGAAGGTGTGAATCCAGCTCTCCTCGACATGCTGCTCCTTGCCGGCCTCGTGCTCGATGCCGTCCAGGTAGCCGTTCTTAGCCATGTGCTCCTTAATCTGCGGCATGAGGTCGTTGCCGTCCTTGTCGTAGATCTTGCTCCACCAACCAAAGTGGTTGAGGCCGTAGTAGCTATACTGCAGCTCGCGACGATCCTTGATGCCGCACATACGGCTCATCTTATCCATGAGGTCGATCGGCATGTCGCAGATGTTGATGATGCGGCTGTTGGGGCGCAGCACGCGGCAAGCCTCGGCGACGATGGCCGCGGGGTTGGAGTAGTTGAGCATCCAGGCGTTGGGGCTGTACTTCTCCATGTAGTCGAGGATCTCGATAACGCCGCCGATGGAGCGCATGCCGTAGGCGATACCGCCGGCACCGCAGGTCTCTTGGCCAACGCAGCCGTACTTGAGAGGAATCTTCTCGTCAAGCTCACGCATGGCGTACAGGCCGACGCGGATGTGAGCAAGGACGAAGTCGGTCCCGGTGAATGCGGTCTCGGGATCGGTGGTGTAGCTAAACTCAACCTCGGGGGCGTTCTCGTGGAAGTAGATCTCGCAGGCCTTGGCCACGGTCTCCTGGCGCTCGGCGTTGTTGTCGTAGAAGGTCACCTTGTTGACCGGGAAGCGGTCGCGCTCCTCAAGCAGCATCAGAGCGATGCCCGGGGTGAAGGTAGAGCCACCGCCGGCAATGGTCACGGCATAGTTTTTCTTGGACATGATGTCCTCCTCATTCTGGCCGCTTGCTCAATCCATCCCCGTACGCGGCCTGCACGGTTTGGAATTGTTACCTAGAAGTGGAGTTTTTATCTCTAGAATCGGCCTTGCGGTGCATACCGGCTCTGCAAGGCCGATTGTTTCGATGGACGATGGTTTACAGAAGACTCTCGAACTTCTCGCGAACCTGCGGGACGGTAAGGCCGATGATGACCTGGATTGACTGGCCTTGGACCACCAAGCCATGCGTACCGATTGCCTTGAAGGAAGCCTCGGGTGCAACGGCGCCCTTGTCCTTGACGTTAACGCGCAGACGGGTAGCGCAGTTAGTTACATCGATGACGTTGTCCGTGCCACCGAGTAGATCGAGGATGTTCTCGGCAAGCACCAAGCGCTCGTCATCCTTACTCTGGGCGACCGATTTGCTAGCAGCAGCACCGCTCTGCTTTTGCTTGTAGTCGGCCTTGGACTTGAGCTCGACCTCAACATCGTCATCCTCGCGACCGGGGGTCTTAAAGTCGAACTTGATGATCAAGAAACGGAAGACCACGACCCAAAGAGCGGTAAAGCACAGACCGACAAGGATGGAGATGGCGTACTGCAGACCGTGTGCGGCCCAAAGGGGCAGCCAGTCCCACGAGAGCATCGAGATGATTCCGCCGTCGAAGATGCCCACGACGCCAAGGAGGTTTTGAGCCATGCAGCCGAGCGCTCCGAGCACGCAGTGGACGACGAACAGGCCGGGCGCAATGAACAGGAAGGTGAAGTCAAGCGGCTCGGTAATACCGCAAAGCATAGCGGTAAGGGTGACGGGAATGAGCAGAGCCTTGACGCGCTGCTTGCGCTCGGGTTTGGCGGTCATATAAAACGCAATGGCGACGCCGAGCGAGCCGAAGACCTTAGTCCAACCAGGGCAGGTATAGGCAGCCCAGGGTGCGGCATCCTTAAGAGCAATGCTCGGATCGGCAGCCAGTTGGGGCAGGATGTTGGCCCAAGCAGCAAAGATGCCACCGTTGACCGCCGCGTTGTCGTAATAGAACGGCGTATAGATAAAGTGGTGCAGGCCTGTAGGGATCAGCACGCGCTCGAAGAAAGCAAAGACGCCCACGCCGAACGTACCGGCGGAAAGGATGAATCCCTGGAAGGCGGAGATAGCAGCCTGGACATGCGGCCACACCAGGCAGGCGATAAGAGCGACCGGAACCATAACGAAGAAACCGATCATATAGATGAACACGGAGCCCGAGAACACGCCCAACCACTCAGGAAGTTCGGTGTCGAAGTACTTGTTGTGAAGCATCGTGGCGATACCTGAAATGATAAGCGCGCCCATGATGCCCATATCAAGCGTTTTGATGCTTGCGATAGTGGCAAGACCAGTACCGCTGCCCGCCTCGACAGAGTAGTCGACCCCAAAGACAGGGCCCCACTGCCCCAAGATTGTGCTTACAAAGTAGTTGAAGGTAAGGTAGATGGCCAAAGCCTCCATGCAGCAGCGAGCGTTCTGCTTGTTCGCGAGCGAGATTGGCAACGCTACGCAAAACAGCAACGGCATCTGGTTAAAGAGCGTCCAACCACCCTGGAGCAGCACATTCCAGCAATCAAACCAAAGATGGCCCGCAGTGGCCATCTCGCCAAAGATCGCCTCGGTGGTAAACAACGTACCCAGGCCGACGACGATTCCGGAAAATGCGAAAAGAATTGCAGGCGTGTACATTGCACCGCCGAAACGTTGTATCTTTTGCATCATGACGGGGAATCCCCCTCTCTTCATTCGGAGCGACTGCGGTTTTGGCTTCACTCGAGACCGCAGACGCGCCGTTTGCGTGTACCTCGTGCAATAGGACGGGTGGGCCCGTGTCCCTGACTTCTTGCACTTCTTTTCTCATATCACTTATCTAGACAAGTTAGCATTAATACTACGGTCGGTAAACGGTTGATTATTAGCCGTAAACGGTATATGTCCAGTATTTCGCCTGCTAAAGCTGATATAGCTGATGGCCTCAATTCATAATTCTTTTCTACTTGTCTAGATATGCTTGTCTATATCTGCATACACGCCTATACTTCATTACAACATTCACCGCCACGTTAAGGAGTCACCATGAAAAGCGCGGTCTTCTATGGAAAGCACGACCTCAGAGTCGAGGAATCGGCAAAGCCGGCCGTGGGCAGGCGCGACGTTCTGATCAACGTCAAAGCTTGCGGCGTCTGCGGTACCGACGTTCATATCTATGAAGGCGACAAGGGCGCAGCGGACGTTACCCCGCCCACGATCCTTGGTCATGAGTTTGCGGGCGTTGTCGAGGCCGTGGGCAGCGATGTCGCTGGCTTTAAACCGGGCGATCGCGTGTGCATCGACCCAAACCATCCCTGCGGCTGCTGCGAACCCTGCCGCGACGGAATCAACCACTACTGCGAGCATATGACCGGCTACGGCACCACCGTTAACGGCGGCTTTGCGGAGTACTGCTCCGTCGATATGCAGCAAGTCTACAAGTTGGGCGATCACACCAGCTTTGAGCAGGGCGCTATGACCGAGCCCGTCGCCTGCTGCCTGCACGGCATCGATATGTGCAACATCAAGCCCGGCAGCACAGTTGTCGTTATCGGCGGTGGCATGATCGGTCTGCTCATGATGCAGCTTGCTAAAAACGCCGGCGCCACCAAGGTTGTCTTGCTCGAGCCCGTCGAAGGCAAGCGCGAGGTTGCGCTCAAACTCGGCGCCGACCTGGCAATTGATTCCATCCACGAGGACGTCCCGGCCCGCCTGGAGCAGGAGGGCGTCGGCAACGTCGATGTCGTTATCGAGTGTGTTGGCAAGCCCGTCACCATCGAGCAGGCCATCCAGATCGCCGGCCACAAGGCTACGGTCATGATGTTCGGCCTCACCAAGCCCGATGAGACAATCACCGTCAAGCCCTTCGAGGTCTTCCAGAAGGAGCTTGTGCTTACCTCGTCCTACATCAACCCTTATACGCAGCGTCGCGCGCTCGAGCTCATCGACTCTGGCAGGCTCGACGTATCCTCGATGGTCGCCAAGGTGGCTTCCCTCGACGAACTCGGCGCCATCCTGTCAGACCCAGCTCTGCGTGCCATGGGTAAATATATAATCGACCCCAGCAAGTAAATCGATTGACACCTGCGCGGACGGCCCTCATCCGTCGTTCACGCACCCAGCTCTAGGAGACCGTCATGGCGCGAGCCATCTTCCAAACTATTTATGACAACGTGAAGCAGTCGATTGACGACGGCACATACGCCTATCAGAGTTATCTGCCTTCGGAGACTGAGCTCACGCAGCTGTTTGACTGTTCGCGCATGACGGTCCGTCGCGCCATCTCGATGCTTGCGGCAGATGGCTACGTGCTCCCCCAGCAAGGCAAAGGCATGCGCGTCATTCGCAACATCAGTGACGAGAAGAGTCGTGGTGGCGGCGGACTCGAGACCTTTAAGGAAATCGCGGTCAACCGAGGCTTTGAGCTCAAGACTGTCACCACCGTCTTTGAGCTCCTCATCTGTAGCAAGGCGCTCTCCAAGATTACCGGGTTTCCCGAAGGCTGTGAGCTCACACGCGCCAAACGCATCCGTTATGCAGACGGACAAGCCGTGTGCTCCGACGACTCCTATTACCTAAGCTCACAAGTACCGGGGCTGACACCCGAGATTGTCAACGACTCGATCTATCGTTACCTCGAAGAAGATCTTGGCATTAAGATTGCCACGGGCAAACGCGATGTAACGATCGAGCATCCCACGCCCGAGGATACGCGCGTGCTCGATCTCGACGACTTTAACGCACTCGCCGTTATACGCGGACAGACCTACAACGCCGACGGTATCCTTATGGAATACACCGAGACCAAACAGGTTCCCGGGTTCTTTTTGCTCCATGAAACCGTGACGCGCAACGGTACCGGTCGAACCGGCCACCAAAGCAGCATGAACTAACCATTTATTAGTTGCGGTGGAATAGTTCCTAGAATGGCCAGCTTAAGGGCAAAACAGGAACTATTCCACCGCAACTTTTTTGGCCGGCGGGGCAGTACCTGTCCCACCGGCCATCATTTACGCTCTTTTAGCTAGTCCGCGAGCTTCTCCACCTGGTCGAGCATCTTATCGAGCTTGGCCTTTGCCTCGGCCTTGACCTTCTGGGCTTCTTCGTGGGCCTTCGCCTTCTGGGCGGCCTTTTCCTCGGCTTCGGGATCGACGACGACCAGATTGGACGCGTCGTGCTCAACCAACTTGAGCGCATGCTCAGGGCACACCTTGACGCAGGCACCGCAGCCCAAGCAATACGTGGACTCCAGTGCAAAGCGGCCGCTTCCCACCAGATCGCAGGCGAACGTGGGGCACACATTGACGCACTCGCCGCACGACGTGCACTTGTCAAAATCGCACTCCGGCGTGCTCACCTGCATGTTCTGGGCAAGCTCGGGATGGTTTTGCAGCGTCGAGAGCACCAGCTGTCGCCCGTGCGTAAGCGTACGGCGACGTTTGGCCGTCGTGGTGCCGCACATGGTGTTGAGCGTACGCTCGAGCTGCGTGATCTGATGGCGATGGGCTTTGAGCTTCTGCGTCACCGAGGCCAGTGCCGCCGTTGCCGGATTGAGCTTTGTCACGGTAAGGCCCGTGGTGCGGGCGATCTTTTCCATGTACTCCTTGCGCTCGTACTCGCGGCGCTTATGGCACTTGAGGCTCTTGGGATCGACCTCCAGACCCATGCCCGTGCCCGCCCACTCCTCGGCGGTAGCAATGGCCTCGCCCAAGATGTCCTCGCCACCGGTGTTACGGCACTTATCGCACACGCCCAACGGCAGGTACACGCTCACATTGGGATAATCGGCCAGCACCGAGAACCAGGTCTCGGCCGTAATATCGCCCACACAGGCAACGACGACCTCGTTCTCGCGCGGCATGCGCTTAAGAGCACGCGTGCAGGTAACGTAGGCGGTCTCATGACTCGTAGCAGCAGAGACGATATCGTCATACAGGTTTTTGGGCGCCAGGCGCGGCGAGATGATCGCCTCGGTCGGACAGGCAGCGGCGCACAGGCCGCACTTGCGGCAGGAGTCGAGGATCTCGATGGCGTCTTCCTCGACCTCGATGGCGTTGACCGGGCACACGTCCATGCACGCGGTGCAGCCGCTCTTCTCGTTTTTGCAGGCCAGGCACGGAATGGTGTTTCCGCGCGGACGCTCCTTGTAGTCGGCAGGATTCCACTGCGGCGCCGACGGATCGAGTGCATCGGTCACACCGCCAAGCGGGTTTTTAAGAAAGTCGAAACCCTTGCTGATCTCGATAATGTCATCAAACAGATCGTGTTCCTGCGCCATGCGCGGCCCCTCCCTGAGCAGTGCAAACAAGCAAGAGATAATGATACGCCATCGGTCCACGCCTCGGGCAAATTACACGCGGAGCATCTTTGCGGCAAATAGCCCATGGCCTATCGCCGCCTCGATTGCACAAGGTCAATCAAGCGCCAAACTATGCCTCGCGCATGAGCTGCACGAGCTTTTGTTTGGTCACCTTGGCCTGCTCGTTGGCCATATTGCGTTCGTTTCTAAAGGCCGCATCCGCAACGCTCATCAGGTCGGCATCGGAAATCTCGCCAAGGCCCAGCTCCTCGAGCGTCGTCGGCAGACCGACACGCCGGCAAAACTCAAGCACCTGATCCAGCTCGGGCGCACGCTCCAGGCGCAGTTGAACCACCAGACCAAACGCCACGGCCTCGCCGTGCATGGCCTTGCACTCAGGCAGAATCGTCAGGCCGTTGGCGATGGCATGCGCCAGCGCCAAACCGCCACTCTCAAAGCCAACGCCCGAAAGCAGAATATTGCACTCGATCAGGCGCTCAACCGCTAGTGACATGCGGCCCTTCTTGAGATCGCGCTTGGCAGCGACACCGCACTCCATAAGTGTGTCATAGCAGGCACGAGCCGCAACCAGGGCCATGTGCCCCGGCGCGCCACCGTGCTCGTTCGCACCTCGCGCCGCGGCGCACGAACGCGCCTCGAAGTACGTTGCCAGCGCGTCGCCCATACCAGCGACCGTCATACGCAGTGGGGCCGCCGCGACCACGTTGGTATCGACCACGACCAGGTCCGGATTCTTCTCGAGCATCAGGTAGCGGTCGAACGACCCATCCTCGTGGTACAGCACCGAAATCGCGCTGCACGGACCGTCCATCGAAGCCGCCGTGGGGCATACGCACAACGGCAGCTCGGCATAAAACGCAACGGCCTTAGCGATATCGAGCATCTTGCCACCACCGATACCGACTACCATGTCGCAATACTCAGCCCGGGCTTCCTTGGCCATTTCGACAACGGCATCTTCCGTACAGGGACCGTTGTAAATTTTAAAGAACGGCTCGCTTAGATCTTCATCCAGAAATCCATCGACGATCTGCCTGCACAGCCGATCCTCGGTGCCCTGGTCAAACAATACATAGGCAGCGCAGCCCAACCATGACAAATACCTGCCCTGACGCGAAAGTTCGCCCGGCCCCTGAACATACCGGCCGGGACCGCCATAAACCATAGGAAGCGCCATACGCGAATCCGCCCTTCATCAAACAAAGATTGATGCAAAGCAACCTGTCCCCCCCTGCACCAACTTGTGCATTGGAACAGGTTACTTTGCACCATAGCAAAAAGGGGCAAAGCCATCTTCCGGCTTTGCCCCTTCTTTAGCGTGATTTACTCATCCATGAGGTAGTAGTGACCCAGTGCGTCGGCACCCAGAATGGCGTTTGCGACCATCTCGGGCGTCACCTCAAACGGCATGTTGCACATGGTGTCATCGGGCGCGCAGGCGGCCTCGGCAACAATCATGGCCTGCTCGCGCGTAAGCTCGGCAACGCCAAGTTCCTTCATCGTGACCGGCAGGCCCAGCTCAATGCAGAAGCCCAAGACTTCCTCGAGTTTCTCAGTCGGAGCATCTTCGAGTACCAGCTGGACGATGGTGCCAAAGGCGACCTTCTCGCCGTGATACATGCCATGGCACTCGGGCAGCATCGTCAGGCCATTGTGGATGGCATGAGCAGCAGCAAGACCCGAGCTCTCAAAGCCAATGCCCGAAAGCAGCGTATTGGCCTCGATGATATGCTCGACGGCAGGCGTGAGTGCGCCTTTCTCCAGCGCGACCTTGGCCTTGACGCCATCGGCCATAAGCGTCTCGTAGCAGAGCTTGGCGAGCGCCAGGCCAGCCATACCGCCCTTGCCGCCGGCGCAAGTGCCACCGTCGGCATCATGCGTCGCCTGGGCCTCAAAGTAGGTTGCGAGCGCATCGCCCATACCGGAAACCGTCAGGCGCACCGGGCTCGCCGCGATAACCGTCGTATCCATCAGGACAATGTTGGGGTTTGCCTTAAGGAAGAGATATTTATCGAACTGGCCATCGTCGGTGTAGAGCACCGAAAGCGCCGAACACGGGGCATCGGTCGAAGCAATGGTGGGGCAAATGATAACCGGGGACTCCAGGTAATAGGCGACGGCCTTCGCGGTGTCGAGGATCTTGCCGCCACCGACGCCGACGATGATGTCGCAACCGTTGTCGCGAGCGAGCGCAACCAGGCGATCGACCTCGCCCTTGGAGCACTCGCCGTTAAAGTCCTCAAACAGCAGCTCGGCCTTAGCCTCGGCAAAACCGCCCTCGATCTTGGCACCGACGCGCTTCTTGCCCGAAGGCGTCACGATGACGAGGGCCTTAGCGCCGAGCGGCTCGACATAGGAGCCGAGCTTGGCGAGCTCGTCCGGACCCTGGATGTACTTGCTGGGGCTATTGAAAATTGCAGCCATAACTATCCCATTCTCTAAAAGAAAAAAGAAAGGGGCTCCGTACAGATACGTGCGGAGCCCCTCGTTACGATAACAAGAGTCGATTAGAAATCGATGTCGGTGTCGTAGTAGCAGGCCTTGAGAATCTTCTCGAAGTCGGCAGCCTTGGTCTCACGCGGGTTCTCGGGCGTGCAGGCGTCCTGCTCGGCGTTCGCGGCGATCTCGGGCAGCTTGGCGAGGAACTCCTCCTCGGAAACCATCTGCGGGTTCTCGGCGTCGACCTTCACGCCACCATTCGCGTAATCCTTGATGGACTGCGGAATGTTGAGCTGGTCGTTGAGATCGCGAATCTTCTGGACGAGCGCAGCGATGAGCTCCTCGTTGGTCTCGCCGGGAAGGTGCAGGATCTCCTTGGCCACGTAAGCGTAACGCTCAGCAGCACGCGGGTCCTTGGAGTTCCACTGGATTACCTTGCCCAGGTACATGGCGTTAGCGGCACCGTGGATGATGTGGCCGTTCTCGAAGGCAGCACCGGTCTTGTGAGCCATGGAGTGAACGATGCCGAGCAGGCCCGAGGAGAAGGCGATACCGGCGATGCACTGAGCCTCGTGCATGTGCTGACGGGCCTCATGGTCGCCAGCATAGGACTTGGGCAGCCACTCGACGATCTCGCGGATGCCGTGCAGGGCGTTGGCGTCGGTGAACATAGAGGCGCAGGTGGAAACGTAGGCCTCCATGCAGTGGGTCAGAGCATCCATGCCGGTGTGGGCGCACAGCTTGGCGGGCATGGTGTAGGTGAGCTCGGGGTCGACGATGGCGACATCAGGGGTGATGTTGAAGTCGGCCAGCGGGTACTTGATGCCCTTGGCGTAGTCGGTAATGACGGAGAACGCGGTGACCTCGGTAGCGGTGCCGGAGGTAGAGGAGATGGCGCAGAAATGAGCCTTCTGACGCAGCTCGGGGAAGCTGAACGGCTGGATGATGTTATCGAAGGACTCCTCGGGATACTCGTAGAAGACCCACATGGCCTTAGCGGCATCGATGGGCGAGCCGCCGCCGATGGCGATAATCCAGTCGGGCTCGAACTCGCGCATGGCCTCGGCGCCCTTCATGACCGTCTCGATGGACGGGTCGGACTCGACGCCCTCGAACAGCTTGACCTCGAAACCGCCTTCCTTAAGGTCGTTCTCGACGTCCTGCAGGAACCCGCCGCGGCGCATAGAGCTGCCGCCAGAAACGATGATGGCCTTCTTGCCCTTGAGGTTCTTCACCTCGTGGCGAGCGCCCTCACCAAAGTACAGATCGCGAGGATTGGTAAAACGTCCCATACTGTGCCTCCTAAACAAGCCCCTCTTAGACTTGCGTATATAACGGAGCACCCGATTGGCTCCGTTAGGACCGTTTTGCGCGTTGCCGGCGATGACAATGCGCGATGTCTAAACGTCTCAACGCTCAGACAAACACTATTCTACCGTTCTGGTTGGTCAGTTATTCACCTAAAGCCGACAATGATGAAACGTTTTTTCTATCCCTGAAGACCCTTGTGGGGCATTCATACTCCCAAGCTGGGCAAACGTTTTATCAAGGTTGACCACATATCCCGGGCAGGACGGTGCTCCTCCAAAATGTGCCCCGTTCGCCGCCAAAAATCGACCGTTTGCGGCACCGTGATACCACTCGGTCGTCCAAGGTGCCGACATTTGTGCGACATCCGTCTTCGTGGTGCAAAGGTGCAAGTCCAAGTGCGGCACCCCCGGTGTGCCACATGCGGGTAAACTAGAACCTTATATAGAGACATTTGAACCCTAACCGCAGCAAAGGAGGCCCCATGGCATTCGATCCCATTCAAGAGGATTGCCATCGCCTCGTTCTTGAGGCCTTGCGCCGCGACAATATCCCGCTCACCGACGGTGCCGCCGTAGAGCGTCTGATGGAACAATTCACCCGCAACCCTGCACCGCTCATCGTGCACGACCGCGACCGCGCCGGGCACCTCATTGCCAAGGTGGTCGAGGCTGTCGACTACCGCATCCCCTTTATCCCCGACGACGCCCAGGCAGAGCAAGAAGAAGCCGCAGCCGAGAACATGCTCCGCGAGGCAGCCGCGCTCGATCCGGCCAACTGGGATGCCCAGCGCATGCTGACGGCGCTCACCGCCGAATCCAACGAGGAATACGTACAGTACCTGGTGTCCAAGTGCGATGAAGTCGAGCATGACCTGGCGCTCAAGATCGCCTCGGCTCAGGACCCCTACGAGCGCGAGGCCGCTGGCGACCTCACGCGCCGCCCCTATCTGCGCTGGCTTGCCGCCTTGGCATCGCGCGCCCTCATTAGCGGCCGCTATCGCATGTCGCTCGAAGCCGCAAATCGCAGCTTGGACTTTGCGCCCAACGACCCCGCTGGTGTCCGCCACACCGCGATGCTCGCCATGGCAAAACTCGAATACCCCGCCGAGGAGCTCAAGCGCTTTCGCTCCGCTCACTCCGTGCCGTACCTCGCGAATACCCCGCTGCGCCGCCGCCCCAAAGATGCGGAGCGTGACTTGGACCCATGGACGCTCATCGCGCTGATGAGCGCTGCTTGGCGCGAGCTGGACTACGAGGGCGCCGAGCACTACCTGCGCATCCTTGCGCGCTCGTGTCCGCACGCAGCCGAGGCGCTCTACTTCCAAACCGAGTTTCCCGATGGCGTCTATGCCCGCGTCAACGTGGGTGCAGGCTCCACCGACGAGCTTGTCCTTGCGCTGTCCGAGGCGACGCCGGTACTGCAGGAGGGCCTGGGCGCCCCCGACAACGCCAGCTTTGCCGCCTGGATCGCCACCAACGACATCGTGCGTTCCCAGATCGACGAGCGCATCCTGCGCGCGGCCGAGCAGGGGCTTCCATTTAAGGGAGGGGACCTCTAATGGATCCGAGCGTCTACATCCCCGCCTACCTGGAGCGCACCTATCTGGCGTCGCACCCCGAGCTCACCGATGCAGCACGCGAGCTTGTCCATAACGACATTAGCGCGAATCCTCAAAAGTATGCGCAGGCCGAGCATGCCCAGGCACTGCTGTCCTATGCCGGCGTTCATCGCCACCTGCTCGACGAGCTCCATCGCATCGAGGACATGGGCAGCGACGAGGAGTTTGAGCAGACGCGCAACCGCCTGTTCGACGACATGCGCGACGAGCTGCTCAAGATCGTCCGCGTCGATGCGCTGGCCGTCGACGCGCAGCTGCTCGCCATCATCCTGGCCGACACGCCCGTTGACGCCTGCCTGGGCGACCTGATGAAGCTCGAGGCGACCACGGCCGATTACCTGCAGCAAAGCGTGCCCGGGTTCGACATGGAAGCCCCGCACTACTGGGCCAATAATGTTTTGGCCGACGGTGTCACCGCAGCAGACCTTACCGTGAGCGAGCCGGCTCTTATCGGGTGGCTTCACACACTCGAGGCCATCTCGCAGCTGTGCATGGCGAGCGCCCGCTACCGCGCTGCTGCCAACTACGCCCGCCGCGTCCTTAAGGCAGAAGGCTATCCCACCCGAGCTGCCGGCACCGTGTTGCTCGCCCTCGCTCGCCTGGAAGACCAGGACGGCTTTTTCGCCCTAGCGCACCAGCTCGAGGAACAGGCGGGAGCCGATGCACTCGAGAACTCTCCTTGGTACCTGCTCGCCCGCACAATCCTATTGTTCAAAACGAACAAGATGCGTCCGGCGGTGCGTGCGCTGCGTGAGTTCGCTAACCGCTGCGAGGGCGGCGCGTTCTTCTTGCTGAATCCCATGTACCAGACACCGTACCTTCCCTGCCGGCCCGAGCCACGCGATCCCTGGGATCTTTCGCACCAGGCCGTTTGGGAAGCGGACGGCATTATCTCGGACACTCCAGACTTTGCCCCCTGGGCCAATGCCTGCGAAGACGTGTCGCAGCTTGCCCAGGAATTTGCGCGCCGCTACGGTTTTTAGTGACGCACTCGACCCGACCATATCGTTTACGTTAGGAACGGTTTCATGAATCTCCGCTCATCTCTTGCCTGCACCTCGAGCGATATCGCCCGCTGGGGGCTGCGCTCCGTCCTTAAGCGCCAGGGCGGCGTACTTCCCGGCCGCATCGCCATGAAGATCGACCCCGAGCTGCTAAGCGACCTCGCGAGCCTGGTCGACCGCAGCGTGGTGATCACCGGTACTAATGGCAAGACCACCACCTCCAACCTCATCGCCGACGCCGTTGCCGCCAGCGGCGCCACCGTGGTGTGCAACCGCGCTGGCAACAACATGGAGCCGGGCGTGGTGGGCGCGTTGCTCGAGGCGCGCGGCAACCTTAAGCGAACGGCCAGCAGCAAGCGCGTAGGCGTCTTTGAGTGCGACGAGCTCTACACGGTGCGCGTCCTGCCCAAGCTCAAGCCGACCTACTTTGTGCTGCTCAACCTGTTCCGCGACCAGCTGGACCGCTACGGCGAGATCGACCATACCCAGGACGTCATCGCCCATGCGTTGGAGCTCTCTCCGACGACAACGCTCATCTACAACGCCGACGATCCGCTGTGCGCCTCGATCGCCGCGCGCGTCCCCAACACGAGCATCGCCTTTGGCATCGACGGCGCCACGGGCACCGAGTCCGACCGCATTAGCGACTCGCGTTTTTGCTCGCAGTGCAACGCCCCGCTGGAATACGACTATGTGCAGTACGGACAGCTGGGCGCCTATCATTGCCCTTCGTGCGGCTGGGGTCGCCCCGCGCTGCTCCGCCGCGTGACGGGCGTTGAGCTCGGCTGCGACGGCTACGGCTTTGACCTGGCCTTTGGACCTGAGGCCAACGCGCCCGCCGTGCACATCGCCACGCGCTACAACGGCCTGTACATGGTCTATAACGTCGCCGCCGCCTTCTTTGCGGCGCACGAGCTGGGCGTGGACGCGGCGCACCTGCAGCCCACGCTTAATGCCTACGTGCCCGCCGGCGGACGCATGGGCCGCTGGGATATTGCCGGCCGCACCGTCGAGGCCAACCTGGCCAAGAATCCCGTGGGCTTCGATCGCCAGATCCAGTCCATTAAAACGGCAGGTGGCAGGCTCTGCGCCTTCTTCCTAAACGATAACGATGCCGACGGCCACGATGTCTCGTGGATCTACGATGTCGACTTCGAGCGCATCGCCGACACGCCGGGTCTTGTCGCCTTTGCCGGAGGCACGCGTGCGCACGACATGCAGGTACGCCTCAAGTACGCCGGCATCGACGCCGCCATCATCTCGAATATCGAGCAAGCAATCGGTGCCGTGGCGGACGAGGAGGCTGGCGATACTTTCTACGCCGTCGCCAACTACACGGCCTTCCCGCCACTGGTCAAGGAGCTCGACGATCTTAAGGGCACCGATGCAAGCTCGGTCGCCTCCTGCGCCGTAACACGCGCCAATGGCAGCGCTGTCCCCACCGATATTGCGCCGGTCGAGCTCTTGCGCCCGCTGCGCATCGTCTACCTGTATCCCGATGCTCTCAACCTCTATGGCGACGGCGGCAACGTCATTGTCCTCGAGCGCCGCTGCTCCTGGCGCGGCATTCCCGTGCGTGTAGACGAGGTCCGTATGGGCGAAACGCTTGATTTGACCGATGCCGATATCGTCATGATGGGTGGCGGCTCCGACCGCGACCAGCTAGCCGTGGCACACGAGCTGCTCGCCCAAAAAGACAAGGTCGCGGCCTATGTTGAGGATGGCGGCTCGCTGCTCGCTATCTGCGGCAGCTATCAGCTGCTCGGCCGTTCGTACTATATGGGCGAGGATCGCATCGAGGGCCTGGGCGTCGTTGCTGCTGAAACCGTGCGCGGCTCCGACCGCCTGATCGGCAACGTCGCCGTCAAGACCGACCTGTCACCCGAGCCCTTTGTGGGATTTGAGAACCACGGTGGCCGCACGCTTTTGGACGCCGAGGCCACGCCGCTCGGAACGTCCGTCGTCACGGGCACCGGTAACAACGGCGACGACGGCTTTGAGGGTCTGATCTACAAGGGCGTCATCGGCACGTACCTACACGGACCGGCACTGCCCAAGAACCCCGAGCTCGCCGACTGGCTCATCGCCCACGCTCTCGAGCGCCGCGGCGATGCACGGGCCACCGCTCTGCTGCCGCTCAAGCCCCTCGACGACACTTACGAGCACGCCGCCCACGACGCCGCGATGAAGCTCCTCCTCTAACGCCCCGCCACCACAAAGGGGACAGGCACCTTTGTGGTGGTTTTGACCTGCCACGGCAGTTTGTCTCAATCTGTAACATCTAGACCGTTAAAAGTCGTCTTACTGTTACAGATTGAGATATTCGTCCCGACGCCCGCCGTTTGTCTCGATCTGTAACAGATAGAGCCGATTTGCCCGCCCAGATGTTACAGATTGAGATATTTGAAAATCAGGATAGGGAGCCAGCTCCTGTGTGGTGGTTTTCCAGTTTGCCAACGATATACGCGCCGGCAAAAAAGTCTGCTATACTCTTTCCCGCTGTCCCCATCGTCTAGCGGCCAAGGACGCCACCCTTTCAAGGTGGATATCGCGGGTTCGAATCCCGCTGGGGGCACCACAGAATCTGAGAAGCCCGTTGCCAATTCGGTAGCGGGCTTTTTGCTACCCATGCGCCGGGATTCGAACCCGACAGGGTGCGGAGCTGAGGAAACGCGCAAGCGTTTTCCAGCGCAGCACGCAAGGAGTGAAGCGACGCAGCGAATGCGGGCGGCGCCAGCCGCACGCGGACATCCCGCTGGGGGCACCAACTTTAAAATGTTCGAACCCGCCGGATGTAAGGTCCGACGGGTTCGTTCTTTTTGCCGTTATAAGACGAAAAGTACTCAATGCCCTTGCGCTAGATAAACAGCTCGCACTCCTTCCGTTCGGCACAGGCTTTGCTCAACATCTTGGTAGCCGCAGAGAGCATGATGGGGTTTACCGCGCGGGCGGCATGCGGACACACGGCGACACAGCGCATGCAAGAGATGCAGGCCTTTTTGTCCACCCGCTTGGGATCGTCTTTATCGATAGCGCCAACAGGGCACGCTGCGGCACAAGCCCCGCAAGCGGTGCACTCTTTTGTGGCCTTGGGCACCATACCGGCGCCCCCGGCCTTCTTATAGGGACGATTGCCCGGAATAGCCGGCTCAGAAGCATCTCCTGCAGATATCTTTTGCTGAATCTGATCCGCAAACCCAATGAGCTGCGCCGCGTCCTGCGCATCTGGCCGACCGGCTGCAAACTGGCGAACAATAGAATGCTCGGCGATGGCAGAAACCGCCGCGATCACCCGAAAGCCCGCGCCCTTTGCCGCATCCTCAAGCTCGACCAGCGTGTCCTCATACGCGCGGTTTCCGTAAACACAAACCAGAACCGCCTGCGCACCGTTTCCCCGCATCATACCCAAGCGCTCCGCAGCCACAGCCGGGACTCGCCCGCCATACGAGGGCACCGCGATCACGGCTACATCCTCTTTTGTCATCGCAACCGTGCGAAAACCAAGCCCGCTATCGGTCAGATCTACAGCAACGGTTTCCCCTTCCAACGCATTGGCAATGTAGCCAGACGCCCTTTCCGTTCCGCCGGTCGGGCTAAACACGATATCGAATACCCTCATCGGATCATCCTCCCCTTTATGAACAAACGCCCGAAACGTCCGCATGCCAAAACAGGTTACAACTTTTAAAATGCCCCGCGCGAAACGCTCGCTCGGCTGCAAGTTCAAAGCAGGTCAAAGCGGCAAAAAAGAAGGGGCCTCACACAGGCGAGACCCCTTCACACGCAAAATCAAACGTGTCTGTTACACATAGAACAGAATGTCGTCGTAGGTCGGGACCGGCCAGTAGTCGGCGGCCACGATCTCCTCCATGGCATCCACGGCGGCGCGCAGCGTATCCATAGCGGGAACGACCTCGTGTGCATACACGTTGGCCTGCTCCTGACCATCGAGGGCTTCGGCCTTCTGATGCACGGCGTCGAGCGCCTTGATGGAGTCGTTGATGGTGGTGATACCGTTGCAGAGCT
>CABPDL010000037.1:0-24065 GCA_902406375.1 uncultured Collinsella sp. | reverse complement strand
ATCTGCACGTCCTTTCGCTCGGTTCTGCGAAGAATGCCGCGAATAGATTTCCTTCATCTCTCAGTTATCTTTCGTAATTATCTCTCATATTACTGCTATCTCTCATATAAGAGATGAGTGAGAGATGGAAGATAAGATGTCTGCCATCTGTTTCATTTAAATATGTTTTTGCTGGTAGAAACAATCGGTATTGAGACAATACCATGATTGCTTGTCTCTTTGCTGCTCAGTTATCTCTCATATTTATCTCTCATCTTTCTGTTATTTCTCATATTAGAGATGAGTGAGAGATGAGAAATGCATGAGTGATGGACAGTCAGGAATCGAGAGTGGATTTCCGGACGGTTTTTCGGCGTTTTGAGGCTGATTCCGTCCGAAAATCCGCTCTCATTCAATTTGCATCCAAATATCCACTCTCGTCCGTCCGATTTTCCACTCTCGTTCGACAGGCGGCCAGGACGCATCGACTTCCCATCGGCATAACCGCCAGTTCGCTGCAGAGTCACGGCTCCATATGGGTATACTCTCGTGGATTCGACTCGATTCGCCCCCGCTGGGGCGTCAAAGGAGACTGCATATGCCCACCACTTCAACCGACCCGCGCGCCGCGGCCGCCGCGCTGCTGGTGCCCGGCACCACCTGCCATGGCTTTGCCGTCGAGCGCTGCGAGACCGTGCCCGAGCTCGACGCCGACGCTTACGTGCTGCGCCACACCGCCTCGGGCGCTCGCCTGCTGTACCTGGCGTGCGACGACGAAAACAAGGCCTTTGCCATTGGCTTTAAGACGCCGCCGGCCGATTCTAGCGGCGTGTTCCATATTCTTGAGCACTCGGTGCTGTGCGGATCGGCTAAGTTCCCCGTCAAGGAGCCGTTCGTAGACCTGATCAAGAGCTCCATGCAGACGTTCCTCAACGCCATGACCTACCCCGACAAGACCATCTACCCCGTCGCCACCACCAACGAGCAGGATCTGTACAACCTGATGGACGTGTACCTGGACGCGGTGTTCAACCCGGCCATCTATACCAAGCCCACCATTTTTGAGCAGGAGGGCTGGCACTACGAGCTAGACCTGCCGGAGGGCGCCGAGGGCGAGGGCGGCGACAGCTCCGCGAGCCTGCGCGAGGGCACGCTGCGCTATAACGGCGTGGTGTTCAACGAGATGAAGGGCGCGCTGTCCGACCCCATGAGCGTGCTGGACGACGCCGTCAACGCCGCGCTCTACCCCGACACCGCCTATGCGCACGAGAGCGGCGGCGACCCGCGTGCGATCCCTGCGCTCACCTACGAGCAGTTCCTGGATACGCACGCGCGCCACTACAATCCTTCCAACTCCTACATCACGCTCTACGGCGACCTGGACGTGGACCGCGCACTGGCCTTTTTGGACGAGCGCTACCTGTCGCAGCCGAGCGCCGCGAGCCGCCGCATGGACGCAGCCGTCGCCGCCGGCGAGGACCCGTCCACGCTGGCGCCCAATCCGCTGGGCGTGCAGGCGTCCGTGACCTGCGAGTATAAGCGCGTCGAGATGGCCACCACACCCGAGAACGCCCTGGTGGGCCTAGGCCTTGTGCTGGGATCCGCGCTCGACCGCAAGCGCACGATCGCGGCGGACATTCTGTTCGAGGCGCTGCTGGGCTCCAACGAGGCACCGGTTAAGAAGGCCATTCTTGCCGCCGGCCTGGGCGGCAACGTGGCGAGCTACACCGCGGCCGAGAGCCTGCAGCCCTACGAGCTCATCATGCTGCAGAACGCGCAGCCCGGCGTGGCGCGCGAACTGCGTCGCGTGTTCCAGGACGCCTGCCGCGACCTGTGCGAGCACGGCGTTCCGCGTGAGCGCCTGGAAGCCATCATCAGCAGCAACGAATACGACCTGCGCCAGCGCGACTACGGCATTGCCGACGGCGTGGCCATTGCGTGCGACGCGCTGAGCACCTGGCTCTACGATGACGACGCCGCGACGCTGGCGCTCAAGTATGGCCCGGTGTACGAGGAGCTGCGCGGCGAGCTGGACGGCAGCTACTTTGAGGACCTGCTGCGCGAGCTCGTGCTGGAGAACGACCACATGGCACTCGTCGAGCTGGTGCCGGTAGACGTCGCCGAGGGTTCGGAGGGCGCCGAGGCAGCCGAACTGGCAGCCAAGCGCGACGCCATGACCGATGACGAGCTGGCCGACGTGGTCGAGCGCACGGCCGCGCTGCGTGCCGCGCAGGAGGCCGAGGACACGCCCGAAGACAAGGCCACGCTGCCGCGCCTGCGCGTGTCCGACATTGGCGAGGCACGCCCCGAGCCGCCGCTGGTCGTGGACACGACCACGCCCATCCCCTGTCTGCGCCACGGCATCCCCACCAACCGTCTGGCCTACGCCATGCAGTATTTCGACCTAAGCTGCGTCGCGTTTGAGGACCTGCCCTATGTGACGCTGCTCTGCCGCCTGCTCAAGCAGCTGCCCACGCGCGAGCATTCGGCCGAGGAACTCGACAACCTTATCGCCGGCAAGCTGGGCTTTTTGAGCTTTACGACCGAAGTCATGACCCAGCCCGAAGTGGACGGCGTGCGCCCCTACCTGCTGGTGAGCGCCGGCGCCCTGTCCGAGAAGATCGATGCACTGGCGAGTCTGCCGCGCGAGGTATGGTCGAGCACGCTTTTGGCAGATGCCGACGCCGACCGCGTGCGCGACGTGCTCACGCAGATTCGCATTGGGCTTGAGCAGGGCTTTATCAACAACGGTCACTCGGCGGCGCTCGGTCGCGCGATGAGCTACAGCTCGCCTTCGGCCGTGGTGCGCGAGCAGCTTTCGGGCGTGGACTTCTACCTGTTCCTGCGCGATCTGCTCGACCACTTTGACGAGCGACTGGACGACCTGCGCGCCAAGCTTGCCGAGTTGGCAGGTCTTATCTTTGTGGTCGACGGCTGCATGGCGAGCTTTACCGGCAGCGACGAGGACTTTGACGCGTACTGGGATGCCGCGGGTAACCTGGGGCTTGGCGCGGGCGACGGCGCCGATGCCGACCGCGACGCGCTCGTGGTGCCGACGCCGTGCAATCGCCACGAGGCTTTTGTCATCCCCAGCGACATCTGCTTTGCGGCAAGCGCGTGCGACCCGCGTCGCTTGGGGCTTGACGTGACAGGCGCTTGGGCCGTGGCTGCCAACGCGCTCTCCTACGATTACCTGTGGAACGAGATTCGCGTGAAGGGCGGTGCATACGGCTGCGGATTCCGCGCAGCCGGCGAGCGCCAGACGGCGTTCTACACCTACCGCGACCCGGCAATCGATCCCTCGATTGAGCGCGTGGCGCGCGCGGGCGAATGGCTCGGCAGCTTTGAGCCCGACGGGGCCGCCTTTGAGGGCTTTATCGTGAGCTGCGTGAGCGGCATGGACGCGCCGGTAAAGCCGTACGCGCTCACCAAGCGCCGCAATACGACCTACCTGGCCGGACTCGATCCGCACGCACGCGAAGAGCGCCGCGCCCAGATGCTCGCCGCCACGCCCGGTGAGCTGCGCTCGCTCGGCACCGACGTGACGCGCATCGCAGCCGAGTCGCCCACCTGCGTCTTTGGCGGCCGCGACGTCATCGCAAAGAGCAACGCCAACTTCAACGTAGTCGACCTGCTGGGCTAGCCACAGCAAGCAAAACCACCACAAAGGGGACAGGCACCTTTGTGGTGGTTTCGACATTTGCCCAGATAAAACCTGCCAAAATAAACCTGTCCCTTTTTGGTAGGTTTGGGAGAGGGGGCTGGAATGGATAAGGCTGAGTTGCGGCGGGCGGTGATTGCTCGGCGCGATGCGATTGATTTGGATGTTCGGAAGGCAAAGTCTGCTGTCATTTGCACGCGGCTGGTTGAGCTGCTGGGCCGCTTGGATGCCGCGGCGCCGCGCACCGTTGCCGTCTATGCCGCGATGGGTTCCGAGGCAGACCCTGCCGCGTTTGCCGCTGCGGCCGCCGCGCGCGGCTGGCGCGCAGCCTATCCGTGCATGCTCTCGGCAGCCGAAGCCGCAGCTTGTGGCCAGCGTATGTGCATGCGGGCAGTTGCCGCCGACGATGCGTCCGCGGCTCCGTTTATCACTCATCCCACGCGAACCTTCGCTGCCGCGGACATCGGCAGCAACCGCTTCCCCATCGTGCCTGCCGAAGCACTCGACATGATTGTTGTGCCGCTCGTGGCCTTCGACCAAACCGGCGCGCGCCTGGGCTACGGCGGCGGCTGCTACGACCGTTACCTGTCCATGCTCTCGCCCGCATGTCAAATCGTCGGCATCGCCTTTGACGAACAGCGCATCGACCACGTCCCCACCGATGCACACGACCTGCCGCTGCCCAACACCATCAGCGCCTAAATGTCGTTGTATCGCACCCGCAAGATAAGCGTGGAAAATCTCCCACTTTGGGACTGTTCGGGGGCAAAAAACGGGAGATTATCCACGCTCATTATTCAAACGTCCGATAATCCACCCTCGTATGTCTGAAAATCCACGCTCAATCAATGCGCGTCCAGATTTCCGCGCTCCGTGTGTCCGATTATCCCCGCTCGTGCAGCTTAACGCCCCGCAACCGCCTCAACATGCACGCGGCACGCCGGCAACTTTGAGCTTGCGATCGAGCTTTGCCGGATCCCTCAGATCATCCCAGCACAAGCGCACGATCCTGCAGTTATCAAGCAGCGAAGGCCTCGACTCGCGCTGGCGCTCATCAAACTGCGCCTTTGCGAGCTTGCCCTCCTCCGCTGCCTTCTCGCTTTTAACGAATCCGTCAAATTCCCCGATGATCAGCCGATCTTCCACGCGCCACAAGTAGTCGACGCGATACGGCCGTCCCGGCTCAACCGGGTCGAACAGCTCAATTTGCAGCTCCGGCGTCTGCCAGCCGCGCTCGATCATCAGGGCGCGCGCCTTGGACTCGCCACCGCTTTCCGACAGGCCATCGGCATACCGTGCAACCCTGCGCGCCGTCACAACACCGCGACGATTTAAGCCAAGCTTGTCGACTGCCTCAACGAGATGCTCCTTCGACAACAGCTGCTCATGAAGCGCCGAGTCCGCAATGATCAGCCCCTCGACAAACGACGCATCGACCAGGCAATCCGTAATCGTTTGATCGATATCGGTCACGGCAATGTCCATCTGGGTGGCCCGTGTTTGACGAACATAACGATGGCGAACGACCTGAGAGCCCGGCGTCGTTGATTGTGCCGGTGCCACGGCGATATGAATGTACGTCAAATTGACATGCGAAACCGAAAGGCCATAGACAACGGCCGCCGTATAGGAGCAAAACGTCCAGTCGGGGTGCTTTTGCGCAAGCGCCCGCACCCGATGCAGATAACGCTGCCGAAACTTGAGCTCGGACCAGTATTCCGGACGCGCATACAGCCCCGGCATGACCACCTTGAGACTTCCCGCCGCCACCCGCCGCTCAATCTGCTTTGCCTCCGCCGTCGTACGCGCGTACACGCAGCTCATCTGCTGCTCGCACGCTTTAATGTGGCCTGTGAGTCTTTGATTCGCCGTCGCGTTTGCCATGTCGCCTCCCAACTCTTGGAACGGCGCCAACGTACCAGACGGTTTCATGCGAAGTCTGACCAAATGCTGTCCAGCAGCTGACCAAATGCTTGACGGTTTTGGACGTTTTAGGTTAATGGCTTATATCTGCAGGTAGAACGGTTGTCGAGAGGTCCCTGTCTCCACATTTTGAGCCTCAAAAGCCGTCGATTTCATTGAAAGAAAATATGCCGTGGCTCAAAACTACCTAGTTTGTGACATGGTCCGTATGTACTCGACGCGTGATGGGGCCGCCGGTACGACGGCTGAAGAAAATTGAGCGTGGAAAATCTCCCGTTTTGAGCCCGTTCCTCGGCCAAAAATGGGAGATTATCCACGCTCGTTTTCAAACGTCCGAAAATCCACGCTCGTGTGTCCGATAATCCACGCTCGTGCAGAGCAACGCTCCGCAAGCGCCACAGTCGCAGTCTAGTGCTCCTCGCCGGCGCGGGCTAAGTCGTAGGGCGTGGTTTGGTAGACGTAGTAGTTGAGCCAGTTGGTGTAGAGCAGCTGAGCCTGGCTGCGCCAGACGTTGAGCGGCTCGGCCGTGGGGTCGTCGTTTGGGAAGTAATGCGCCGGCACCTCCGGGTTGAGTCCGCGCTTCACGTCGCGCTCGTACTCCAGGCGTAGCGTGTCGGTGTCGTACTCGGGGTGGCCAAAGACAAAGAAACGGCGGCTGTCGGTCGACTTGACGATGTACAGGCCCACCTCGTCGGACACGGCCACGACCTCAAGCTGCGGCTCGGCCTCCACATCCTCGCGACGCACATCGGTGTTGCGCGAGTGCACGGCATAGAAGCGGTCATCGAAGCCGCGCACCAGCGGGCTTTGCGGCTTCACCAGATGATGCTCGAACACGCCGCTCGCCTTGGCCGGCAGGTCGTGCTTCTGGATACCGTAATGATGGTAGAGCCCCGCCTGCGCGCCCCAACAAATGTGCAGCGTAGAGTGTACGTGCGTGGTAGACCAGTCCATGATCTGGCAGAGCTCGGGCCAGTAGTCGACCTCCTCGAACGGCATCTGCTCCACGGGCGCGCCCGTGATGATCAGGCCGTCGTAGTGGATGTCGCGGATGTCGTCGAACGTACGGTAGAACGTCTCCAGGTGGCCGGCACTCACGTGCGTGGCCTCGTGCGTCTTGGTGCGTAGCAGGTCCACCTCCACCTGCAGCGGCGTGTTGGAGAGCTTGCGCATGATCTGCGTCTCGGTGGCGATCTTGGTGGGCATGAGGTTGAGGATGAGCACGCGCAGCGGACGGATGTCCTGATGCAGTGCGCGGTACTCGGTCATGACAAAGATGTTCTCGCTCTCGAGTTGCGCAGCAGCAGGAAGGGCGTCGGGAATACGAATGGGCATGGATGCTCCTTACGAGTCAGTTGCAGCTATGGTACAACGAGCGGCCCCATCCGCGCGAGCACATCGCCCCGCGATGCCGTCAGCGGCCCAAATCACTCCAAAAGTAGAGATTACGGCATGCCCCAAGAATCTACGGCGCTTTAGCCTAGCAAAGTGGGCGCAGGACGCTACAATGGTTCGACGCGAAAAACTCGGCCGAAAGGATACATATATGTACCAGACGCGTAAGATCGGTGTGGTCGGCCAGGGCCACGTAGGAGCACATGTCGCCAACAGCCTGCTCATGCAGGGCATTGCCGATGAGCTGTACCTGTGCGATATCAACGAGGCCAAGGTGACGTCCGAGGTCCAGGACCTGCGCGACTCCCTTTCGTTTGTCCCGTACAACACCAAGATCGTCAACTGCTACGACCACTACGAGGAGCTGGCCTGCTGCGACGTCATCGTCAACGCCGCCGGCAAGGTCGCGCTGGCCGCCGGTAACCGCGACGGCGAGCTGTTCTTTACCACCGACGCCGCCCGCACCTTTGCCAAGTGCATCGTCGACGCCGGCTTCGACGGCATCTTCGTGAGCATCTCCAACCCCTGCGACGTCGTGTGCACCGAGCTGTGGCACCTGACCGGCTACGACCCCAAGAAGATCATCGGCTCGGGCTGCGGTCTGGACTCCGCCCGTCTGCGTACCGAGATCTCCAAGAAGGTCGGCGTGAGCCCCAAGTCCATCGACGCCTACATGATCGGCGAGCACGGCTTTAGCCAGCTGGCCGCCTTTAAGGCCGCGACCATCGCCGGCAAGAGCCTCAACGAGCTTCAGGCCGAGGACCCCGACAAGTACGCCTTTGACCACATGGAGGTCGAGGAGCTCGCGCGCAAGGGCGGCTATGTGACCTACCAGGGCAAGCAGTGCACCGAGTACGCCGTCGCCAACTCCGCCGCGCGCGTCTGCGCCGCTGTGCTGCACAACGAGCACGCCGTGCTTTCGGCCTCTACGCTTATGACCGGCCAGTATGACGAGGAGGGCATCTTTACCTCCCTGCCGTGCGTGATCGGTGCCGAGGGCGTCGAGGAAGTCTACACGCTCGACCTGTCCGAGCACGAGCTCGAGGGCTTCCACAAGAGCTGCCAGCACATCCGCGACAACATCGCCCAGCTCGACTGGTGGGATGCCGAGGCCTACGACGCCAAGTAAGCGTCGGTTGCCACAACACCTCGCGAATCTATGCGCGATACCAAGCGGGCCGCGCCGGAAATCCCCGGCGCGGCCCGCTTTTTTTGACTCACGCAGTGCCCTTGCGAATCGAAGGTGAATGGTTTTCCCGTTACTTAGTACTGCTCGATGCCCATGTAGCGACGAATCTCGGGGCTGTGGTCGAACGCCTTACCGCGGGCTGCGCGCAGCTCGCAGCTCATCGCGTAGAAGAAGATTGGCTCCAGGTACGAACGCACGCTGGCAGGCACGTCGCCCACGCCGTACTCGAGTGCGTCGAGCACCATGATCGTGTCGGTGTGCGTGTTGAGGAACGCCAGCGCGCGCTCCTCCATGGGGCGACACTCGCCCGATCCGAGCTGCACAAAGTAGAACACGCCGGGCTCGGTAGCCTCGAACGGGCCGTGGAAGTACTCGCCGGAGTGGATGTAGCAGCAGTGCTGCCACTGCATCTCCATGAGCGAGCAGATGGCCATGGCATAGGTCTGGCTAAAGTTGGGGCCGGAGCCCAGGATATAGAAGAACTTGTGCTGCTGGCAGAGCTCGGCAAAGCGATCGCCCAGCTCGGCGTTGACCTTCTCGCGGGCGGCGGGCAGCAGCGCGTCCATCTGCTTAAGGCCGGCATACATGTCGGCGAGCGCCTCGTAGCCCTCCTGCTGGTCGAGCAGCTCGGCAGCCATTAGCACGCCAATGCCCTGCGGGACCTCGGCCTGCGACTCGCCCTTGCCCCACGGATAGACCCAGGTGGTCCACTTGCCGTTGTCGATCTTGGAACCCGCATAGTCGGTCATAGTCACGACCTCGGCACCGGCAGCCAGCGCCATCTCGCAACCGTCGACGACCTCCTGCGTGTTACCGCTGTGGCTGCAGGCGACGACGAGCGACTTCGGCCCCAGGCTCTTGGGGGCCATCAGGCAAAACTCGCGCGCGGTGTAGACCGTCGAGGCAAACGTAGTGGCCTCGCGCTTGAGTAGCTCGTTGGCCGGCATTAAGTCGATCATCGAACCGCCGCAGGCGATCCAAAAGACGTTCTCGATCTTACCCTTGCGCTCGATAATTTCCTGAATCAGATCGTGTGCGTTCACGGTGACGCTCCTCCTTGTGTGGCGGCTTTGGACGACGGCAGCTCGTACCTGCAGTCGTTCTATGTTGTTCTATTTATAGCATGCAAGCAGGTGCCCGTGAAGTCATTTCAGCAAATTTGTTCTATGTTGTTCTATCTATGGACGTTAGATGTCGAACACGTAGCGCGAGCCCACGATCTTTTGACGCCCGAGCAGCAGGGGCCGCCCGTCCGCATCGGTAAAGTACGCCTCCATATAGAAGAGCGGCTCGCCGACCGGCACCTCCAGCAGCGGGGCCGCCTGGGCATCGGCAAGCGCAATCTCCACGGTACAGGGGTCGGACTTGAGCGGCGCGCGGCCCGAATGCTCGGCGACGAGCGCAAAGATCGAGTTATCGGCGAGGTCCTCGTCGGCAAGCGTCTGCAGGTAGGGATGGTCGGCCAGCACAAAGGCGTTGTTCTCGAGCATGACGGGGATGCCGTCGGCCGTGCGCACGCGCTCGACCACGATGAGCTCGCAGCCGGGCTCCACGCCAAAGAACGCCGCATCCTCGCGCGTCGCCGCGACCACCGTACGCGACACCAGACGCGCTCCGGCCACCATGTCGTTGGCGGCACAACCCTCAGTAAAGCTCTGGACGTCGCCTTTCTGGACAATCTTGCGCTTGAGCTTGGGAGCGCACACAAAGGTGCCCCTCCCCTGCTGTCGGTTGAGATATCCCGCGCGCGACAGCTCCTCGATGGCGCGGCGCACGGTGATGCGTCCCACGCCGTAAGACTTCGCGAGCTCCATCTCGGAAGGAATGCGCGAGCCGGCCGCATACACGCCGCGTGCGATCTCGCCCTTCAGGTCGTCCATGACCTGCTGGTACAGCGGTACGGCGGATACGCCAGCGCGGTCGGTTTTATCGTCGGTTGCCATCGTTACGCTCCATCCCGCGCATGCTCGGACTCAAACTCTTCAATCGCCGCCATAAACTGCTCGCCAAAGGCATCGGCCTTTTTCTCGCCGATGCCGTTGACCTGGATAAGCTCGTCGCGCGTTTGCGGGCGCAGGCGGCACAGGCCGCGCAGGGCCTTGTCGGAAAAGACCATGTACGGCGCCATCTCGAGCTCGGTCGAGATCTCCTTGCGCAGGGTACGCAGGCGCTCGAACAGCTCGGCATCGTCGCCCACGCGCGGGCGCTGATCCAGCTCGGCCTCCTCGCGCAGCAGATCCACCGCACGGCGAGCACGGGCCGAGGCCTTGCGCTTGGACGCGCGACGCTTAACGGTAAAGGCAAACGCCTCGTCCTCGACCTCGCCGGCACGCGGGCCCAGGCCCACGACCGGGTACTGCCCCTGCGAGGTGACCAAATAACCGCGGCCGCACAGCTGGCCGATGATGTCCTTGATGCGCCCGACCGATTCGCTCGACAGCTCACCGTAGCCGCGGTCCTCGTCCAGATGCATCTGGCGAATGCGTTCGGTGTTGCCGCCGTGGAGCACGTCGGCGATCAGCGACTTGCCAAAACGCATGGGACGCGTGGCCACATAGCGCACGGCAGCGCGGGCCATATCGGTGACGTCCTCGACCTCGAACTGCGTGAGGCAGTTGCTGCAGTTGCCGCAGCCCTCGGCCTCGTTCGTGGCGGCGCCGCCCGCACCAGACGCTGACGCATGCTCGGCCGCGGCCTCGTCGCCAAAGTAGCGCAGCATGTATTCGCGCAGGCAGCCGGTGGTATTGCAGTAGCCCTCCATCTGGCTGAGCAGGCGGTAGCGGTTCTGGAGCGCCCACGCGCGCTGCTCATCGTCGAGTGCCTCGTCGGCAGCATCGCCGCGGTCTATCAGAAAGCGGCGCATGCGAAAATCGTTGCCGTTCCACAGCAGGTGACAGCTGGCCGGGTCGCCATCGCGGCCGGCGCGGCCCGCTTCCTGATAGTAGGCCTCGATGCTCTCGGGCACGTTGTTATGGATGACATAGCGAACGTTGGGCTTGTCGATGCCCATGCCAAAGGCGTTGGTGGCAACCATCACCTGAAGATCGTCGTCAATAAAGGCACGCTGGCTTTGACGGCGGGCGTCGTTGCCCATGCCGGCATGGTAGCGGCCAACGCGAATGCCGCTGGGGCCCAGCGCCTCGGCAAGCTCGCCTGCCAGCGCATCGACCGTCTTGCGGGTCGAGCAATACACGATGCCGCTCTCGCCCGAATGCGCAATCACATAGTCGCGCACCCAGGCTGCCTTGGCCTTGTCGCCCATCTCCTCGCAGCCAAAGTAGAGGTTCTTGCGATCGAAGCCCGTCACCACCGTCGCGGGATTTTGCAGGCCGAGCATCTGCTGAATGTCCGCGCGCACGCGCTCAGTCGCCGTAGCGGTAAAGGCCGCCACGATGGGGCGCTGCGGCAGGGAATCGATGAACTCACGAATCTGCAGGTAGGCGGGGCGGAAATCCTGGCCCCATTGGCTCACGCAGTGGGCCTCGTCAATGGCCACGAGCGGCACGCCAATGCCGCCGTCCGCCGCGGCCTCCTGCGCAAAGGCTAAAAAGCGCGGCTCGAGCAGGCGCTCGGGCGCCACGTACATAAGTTGGTAGCGGCCCTCGCGCGCCCGCTTGAGCACGGTGTTTTGCTGGGCCGGAGTAAGGCTGGAGTTGAGATAACTGGGGCGCGCACCCGCCGCGAGCAGTGCGCGGGTCTGGTCCTCCATAAGCGACAGCAGCGGACTCACCACAAAGGTGATGCCGGGCAGCATGAGCGCAGGCACCTGGTAGCAAATGGACTTGCCGGCACCTGTGGGCATAACGCCGAGTGCATCGCGGCCGGCAAGGATCGCATCGACCATGCGGTCCTGCCCCGGACGAAACGAGGTGTAGCCAAAATAGGCGCCGAGCGTGTCGAGCGCCATCTGCTGCATGCTATCGGTCATGGTTTCCTAACGTCAGAATCATCTGCCGCCGATTATACGCCGCCATGCGGACCGGTGCCCCACGGTTGCCGGCCACGCTCATTCTGCGGGTAGTCATTGGGGACGTTCTTGAATGACCAGTCGTTTAAGAACGTCCCCAATGACTACCACGGCAACGCCGATGTTTTGGCGCAGACAGCGAAAGCCCGTCAGAGCGAGCAAGGTGCCTTGAAACAAGGCGGCATTGATCTTCTGATCATGCCGCCGAAGTTGAAAGGCAGATTGCCGCTCTGGCGGGCTTGCAGCGTCGAGCCGTTACGCGGTTTGGTAAAACCGCGTAACCAAAGGCGCAGCGTCGACCGGTCCGTCGTTCGTTAGAACGACGGAACCAAGGGCGCAGCGTCGAGCCGTTGCGCGGTTTGGCAAAACCGCGCAACTAGAGCTACATCACCATGACGTAACGGCTACCCACGTAGTACTGCTTACCCATCAGGACCGGCTCGCCATTGGGGCCGATAAAGCCGGCACGCAGGTTGAGCAGCGGATCGTGCGGGGCAATGCCCAGCTCGGTGGCCTGCTCGGCGTTGGCACGAACGGCCTCGACCGTACGGTAGCCAACCGAGACGATCGGTGTTCCGCCAACACGCTCGACCTCGGCAAAAATCGACTTGTCCTCAAGATCGGCCGTCAACAGCTCGCGGTATGCATCAAACGGCACAAAGATGTTTTCCTCAAAGATGGGCTCGCCGTCGGCCGTGCGCACGCGCTTAATATGCAGCAGCAGCGCATCCTTCTGCAGACCAAAGAATTCCATCTCGTTTTGGCGCGCCGGCACAATCTGGCGATCGGCCACGTGCGCGCCGGCCTTCATGCCATTGTCGGCACACAACGCAGTAAACGTCTGCAGCGTCGAAGCATGGAACTGGCGATTGATGTGCGGCGTGGAGACAAAGGTGCCGCGGCCCTGCTGCTTAACCAGGTAGCCATCGGAGCACAGCTCCTCGACGGCGCGACGCACCGTAATGCGGCTCACCTCATACTGCTCGGCAAGCTCAAGCTCGGACGGGATGCGCTCCTTAGGTGCATAAACACCTTTCTCGATCGCTTCCTTGATCTCGTCGTAAATCTGCTGGTAAAGCGGTGCATTTTTGGGCGCTGGCATATCTGATCACTCTTATCAAAATATCGAAATAACTAATACGTATATAACGTCTTTTTATATGTTACCTTAGTTTGATAAAACGATACACCGCATACAGCAAATCTTTACTTGCCGTCGTCCTGCTGCAAGCTTTCCTGATCGTGCAGACGGGCCTGCCTGCTGGCCATGCGCGCGGGCTTGTCGGGATCGGGTACGGCCGTAGGCATAGGCTCGTCGACATGACCGCCCCACCAGCCGCCCACAAAGCTAAGCGTGTGGAACACATTGATCACGGCGCCGGGATCAATGTCGCACACCAACTTGATGATGTCCTGGCTCTCGTAGGTCGAGACAACGGCGTGCAGCAGGTACATCTTTTCGCGGCTGTATCCGCCAACGACCTCGGCGCAGCTGATGCCGTGCTGAAAATGGTCGATATAGGCGTTCATGACCTCGTCGGCCTTGCGCGTCGTGATCTGCAGCGTTACGCGGTCATAGCGGCGGTAGAAGCTGTCGATGGTCTTGGTCGAAATAAACTGGAACACGATGGAGTACGCCGCGTTGTCCCAGCCAAACATAAAGCCAAAGATCGCCAGGATAAAGCAGTTAAAACCAAAGATGACGCCCCAGATGGTCTTGCCCGTGTGGTTGGAGACCCACAACGCGATAAAGTCGGTACCGCCGGTGGATGCGCCGGACTTAAGCGCGATGGCAGCGCCCAGGCCCGAGACCACGCCGCCAAAAATGATGAGCATGATCTTGTCGCCCAAAAACGGGGCGAAGTGAAAGATATTGAGAAACAGCGACGAAAGCACGACCTGCATCATCGAGAAGATGACGAAGCGCCTGCTGATGCCGCTCCAGCACAGAAGCGCCACGGGGATGTTGAGCGCGAGCATGCCGAGCGAGATGTCGATATGAACGCCGCCGAGCGAGGTAACGCGATCGAGCAGGACCGCGACGCCGGTGAGACCGCTCGGAAGCAGGTCGGCGGGGCGAATGAACGCCTGGATCAGGAATGTCTGGAGAACGGCGGAAATTGTGACCGCCACAGCAGTGATGGCGCGGCGGACAATGGTAAGGCGGCCGAGCACGAGCACGCGGTCCGTGAGCTGATCGATGGCGTTCGCCACGTAGGCTCCTTTCGAAGGCAGATGTAGTTGTGGGGCATGTCGGCGATTGTAGCATGGAGCGCGAAAGGGCGCTTCAATTCACCCGCTCTCGACAACCAAAACGAGCCAGCATCTCCCCAACCAAAGAGCCCAAATTCCAAGTGAGTAGACTTTTCGCGACCTGTCGAGCACACCCAAAACAGCCACTTCTGTGACCTGCAGTTTTACTAAGGCAGATTCGCTTTGTGCTCTGCCTGAGCCGAAAAGTCTACTCACTTAGTCTGAGTCGGAGCCAAACGGATCAAATCGAAGCCAAAATGAGCCGATCTGCCGCAAAAGACGCGTGAATCGGTACTTCTCGTAGCGAATTGACGCTATAAAGCGGTCAGAATGTCGGCGAGGCTATCGATAATGGCATCAGCGGCGGACTGATCCAGGTTGACGCCCTCGTGCGGGCGCAGCGCCAGGACGCAGGCGCCGGAACGCTTGCCGGCCTCGATGCCCAACGGCGAGTCCTCGATAACCAGGCACTCGGCAGGCTCAACATCCAACGCCTCCATGGCACGCAGGTAGATCTCGGGGTCGGGCTTAAACGCGCTGCACTCGTGGCCGCTGACGGTGTAATCCAGCACATCGGCGATACCGGCGATTTCCACCAGCTCGTCGATGAGCTCGCGGTAGGACGAGCTCGCGATGGCGCACTTCACGCCACGCTTGTGCAGCTCGCGCATTACCGGCTCCGTCTGCTCGTTGAGCAGCTCGGCATACGGAACGGGATGGTCCGGGCTGTAGACCTGCTTATACTCCACGCGCAGGCGCTCGCGTAGCTCGACATCGTCGGGCACCAGCGTCTCCCAAATGGCAGGCTCGTTAGACCCCGAAAGATCGGGGATCTCGTCAAAGTGGAACCCCTTCTCTTCCATAAACGCCACGCGGCGACGGTTATAGAACCACTCGGTATCGACCAGCACGCCGTCCATATCAAACAGCACTGCCTTGATCATACGCATCTCCTCCCACCTGCCAAAAAGGGACAGGTTTATTTTGGTAGGTTTTATCTGGGGTTTTGCGACGCGGCAGACACGCCCTCCCCAGAGCAAAAAGGGGACGGGGCAAAACCCCATCCCCTCTCAATCAACCCGTAAGGTCTACTTACTTGTGATTAGTAGGAAAGCTTCCACATGTAGCGACGCATGGTCAGCGGGTGCTGACGGGCCTCGGCGATCTGGTTGCCGTACTCGCGCATAACGGCGAGGTGCAGCAGCGGGTTGAAGTAGGTGACGACGCTCGCGGGCACGGCGTCAGCCAGGCCGTAGTCCTTGGAGTCGATCAGAGCGACCTTGGCGCCCATGCGCTGCAGGAAGGTGAGGGCGCGAGCGTCCATCGGACGGGTGGCACCGTCGGACATGAAGAAGACGTAGGGCTTACCCTCGGTGGAAACCTCGAACGGGCCGTGGAAGTACTCGCCGGTGTTGTAGGCGGCGGCGTCGATCCACTGCATCTCGGTGAACAGGAAGGCGGCGTGAGAATAAGCCATCTTCTCGGAGGCACCGGAGGCCATGAAGTAGATCATCTCGTCGTCCTTGAAGTCCTGGGCGAACTGCTTGGCAAGACCCTTGGCGGACTGAGCGGCGTTCTCGCAGAGCTCGAAGACGTTGGTGAGGCCGGTGATCATGTCCTCGTAGTGGTCATAGCCCTCGGTCTGCTGAAGGATCTCGAGAGCAAGAGCGATGGCGTAGCCAGGCTTCTCGCACTTGGCGGCGTAGTTGGCGTGGAAGCCGTGGACGATGACGTGGTCGGCGTCGACGGTCAGAGCGGAGCCAGCCTTGTTGGTGAGGGAGACGACCGGGCAGTTGTGCTTCTTGGCGGTCTTGTTGGCCTCGACGGTCTCGGGCGTGGAGCCACCGAGGGAGCAGGTGATCACGAAGGTGTGCTCGTTGACCCAGGAAGGCGTGTCGTAGTTGAACTCGTTAGCGGTGAAGATCTGAACGTTCAGCTTGTCCGTGTTGTTGGCCAGGAAGTACTTGGCGGGGTAAAGGTCGGACATGGAAGCACCGCAGCCGACGAAGGCGACGCTGTGGATCTCGTGGTTGGACAGGACGTCAGCGACGATCTGCTTAGGGAGGTTAAGGTCGATCTCGTACATCTGACACATTCCTTTCGATTTGTTGCGGCGTCACATTGCCGGACGCTCGCAGGGTTACCGTGGTTAGGACCGAGTAGCCGGCCCGTTGAGGATGTGACAAAGGGACTGTCCCTTTGTCACATGTTAGGGATGGGAGCCTGCCTGGGGTATGGGATGCCAGGCAGGCCCCCGGGGGAAAGCACTGGGTCGCGACTAGGCCAGGATGCCGGCCGCGGAGAGGGCGATGCCACCCACGATGGCGATCACGAGAAGCCAACCGGTGTTGACGTTCTTCTTGATGAGCCAGTACATAAGGCCGGTGAGGCCAAGGGAGATCATCTGGGGCATCATGCCGTCCAGGATGTCCTGGATAACGACGGTACCCTCAGCGAACTGCAGCGGGGTGGTGGCACCGATCAGCGTAGCGATCATGCCGCCCACGGACATAAGACCCACGATGCCGCAGACATACATGAGCTTCTCCATGAGGTCGCCGCCCTGGAGCTTGCTCAGGTACTCATGGCCACCCTGGTAGCCAATCTTGGCGGCGAACCACGTGATCAGCACGGAGGGCACGATGGAGATGAGCATGGCCAGGATCGGGCCCATGATGGAGCCCTGCTGAGCCAGCTGGACGCCCAGACCAAAGGCGATGACGCGGATGGTGCCCTGGAAGAAGGAGTCACCGATACCGGAAAGCGGGCCCATGAGGGAGGTCTTGACCGCGTTGATTGAATCGGGGTCGAAGTTCTCGGGATCCTTGGCGTACTCCTCCTCCATGGAGGCGGTGAGGCCTAGGATGAAAGCGCTCGTCTGCGGGGTGCAGTTGTAGAACGCCATGTGACGATGGTAGGCCTCTTTCTTGGCCTCGAGCTGCTTGGGGTCAGACTCGTCGGGGTAGAGGCGGTCGAGCGTGGGAACCATGCCGTAGAGGAAGCCCATGTTCATCTGACGCTCGTAGTTCCAAGAGGCCTGGATGGCCCAGGAGCGCCAGAAGAACTGGCTGACCTTCTTGTTCAGGGACACGTCCTTGGTTGCGGTTGCCATAGTGTGTTCCTCCTTAGTCTTCGTCGTCTTCGAGCGGATCGTAGTCGGAATCGACACCGGCGGCTGCATGGGAACCGTTGAACTTGAAGCCCATGAAGACGACAGCCAGGCACACACCGATCAGAGCGACCGCGATGACGGACAGGTTGAGGTAAGCGGCGAGCAGGAAACCGATGAACAGGAACGGAGTCATACCCTTCTTGATCATCATGGTGAGCAGCAGGGCCAAGCCGTAGGCAGTCATGATCTTGGTCGAAACGTTAAGACCAGTGGACAGCCACTCGGGAACCATGTTGACGATGGCCTGGACCAGGTCGGTACCGACAAAGACGGCCAGGAAGATCGGCAGGAAGTACATGATGGCGTACAGACCGGAGCCGGCGCAGATGTGCATGCGGTAGGCGGTCTTGAACTTGCCGTTATCAATCGCGCTATCGGCCACATGGGTGAGGGCGGCGATGATGGAACGGAACACGATGCCGAGGAGCTGACCCAGGACGGCGACCGGGATGGCGATCGTCATGGCGGTCTCGGCAGAAGCATCGGTCAGGCACGCGAAGGCAGCTGCCACGATGCCGCCCAGGACCATATCGGGCGGAACGGCGGCGCCGACCTGCACCAGGCCCATGGACACGAGCTCGACGGCGGCACCGACGGCAAGGCCGGTGGGCACATCGCCCAGCAGCAGACCGACAATTGTGGCGCCAACGAGGGGCTGCTCGAAGTTAAGACGGCCGAGCAGGCGGGAGTCCCACATGCAGAACACGCCGACGAGGCCGACGAGCACCGCACTGATGAACGTATTCATACCCTTCTCCTTTCAGTCAGGCAAAAGCCTGGTTGATTACAGCTTGGCGTCGATGTCGACGCTCTGATACGTGGGGGTCTGCTGAACGTAGAGCTTGATGCCCATGTCGAGCAGCTGGTTGATGTCGGCCTTCTGGGTGGCGTCGAAGAAGACGGAGCTGTCCTTGCCGCCGACCTGATCGGCGCCGTCGTGGTTCGCGGTGGCGCCCAGGTTGATGGCATCGAGCTTGTAGCCCTGGCAGAACTGCAGCATCTCGGCCGTGTTGCCAAAGACGAACATGACGCGCTCGCCGAGGGTGTTGAGCTTGTCCATCTTGGCGAGGGCACGCTCGACGGTGAAGACGTTCAGGCGCACGCCCTGGGGCTTGGCCAGCTTAAGAGCGCCCTTCTTGATGTCATCGTTGGCGGCAGCGTTGTCGACGACGATGATGCGCTCGGCCTGGACCTTGGTGGTCCAGGTAAAGACGACCTGGCCGTGCAGCAGACGGTAGTCAAGACGTGCGAGGACGATCTTGGCAGGGCCGGAGCTGTGACGGGGCGCCTTGGCCTTCTTGGCGGGAGCCGCGGCGACCTCAACCGGTGCGTTGGGGTTGGTCAGACCGGTGCGGGCCTCGTTGATGAGGGCCGCGAGCTCGGCGCCCTTGATGGGGGCGGGGCTCATAGCAAGCGTCAGTGCCAGCGGGATGTTGAAACCGCTGACAACCGTGAACTTCGTGCCATTCTTGGAAAGCTCGACCATGTTGTTGTTGACCGAGCTACCGAGCATATCGGTTAGCACATACACGGTGTCGTCCGCGTTGAACGTGGCGATCATAGCCTCAACCTTATTGGTGATGGGCTCCTTGTCGTCACGAGCAAGCGACACGACGTGGACGTTCGACACGTCGCCGAGAACCATCTCGAGCGTGTCTTTGGCGCCTGCGGCCAGGCCGCCATGAGATGCGAGAATGATCTGATTCATCTTGCCTCCTCCTTTTCGTTATGTTCATTATAACGTCTTATACGTTGCTTATATTGCTAATTAGTATAAAGACCGTTCGCGGGTGAAAATCGACCGTTGACGGGTTTAACGTACTTGAAACGTTGGGGCTGGGCAGGCCGGCACTGGCTGGATAACCCCAGGTCGGACGCCGCGCGCAATCCCCTATCGCACGAAGTACCAGGGGCTTTCCTGCACGGTGGGCTCCAGCGCGATGCCGGTGCGCTCCTTAAACAGATCCATGTCCTGCGTTTTCTCCGTCCACCACGCGTTGGGCTTAAAGGTCATGCTCTCAGCGACATGACCGACAAATACACTGTTGCGCAGCTTGGAGAAGTCGGTGTTCATAATCAGGATGGACATGAGCACCAGCACAATACCCAGGACCTTGATCGCGCCGGCGGACTCGGCATAGACACCAATGCCCACCAGTACGGTGACGACCGTCTCGAAAGACATTACGACGGGAACTTTCGATGTCTCGAGCCCCATGGACAGACCCTGCATATATAAGATGTAAGCCACGGCTGTGGGGATGAGTCCAAAGCCAAGGAACAACAGCAGCAGCTGTGGCGACATTGCCGCGGCGACATCCGGCCACGGAGCCGCGATAGCCGCCATAACCGCACCGCCAAAAACAAGGCCCCAAAACGTGACAGCCAGCGGGTGGACCGTCTTGGTTGCTATCCGGCTAAACACCGCGAGCGACGCCCCACAAAAGCCTGCAATCACGCCCGACGTGACGCCCCAAACCGAAAAATGGAAACCGGAAAGGTCGCCATTAGTTACTGCAAGTACACAGCCCCCTATGTTAAAAGCGATGGCAACGAGCTTGTTGGGGGTCACGTCCTCGCGATAAAGCACGCGGCCGAGCACGACGCCAAACACCGGCGAGGTATAGAGCAGCACCGAGGCCGTGGACATGCCCACCTCGCCCATACACTCGTAATAGCAAGTGTTGGCGGCGGCCAAACCGACGATACCGACAAGCGCGCAGGAAACAAGCTCTTTAGGGCTTGCCTTGAACAGGGCCAGCGGACCCTGAGCCACGGTAGACCCCTCACCCGGACGGCAGCCCATAAACATCAGGACCGGCGCCAAGATAAGCGCTCCGACCAACAAGCGAAAGGCAGCCATACTCTGGGACGTAACGCCCATGGCCGAGATGCCGTTTACAAAGATTCCGATGCTGCCCCACATAAGCGCGGCGATCAGCACCAGCACATAGCCCAGATTGCTTTTCTTCAACGCAGCCTCCTCGGTATTGTTTCCAATATGTTTCACACTACGTTATAGTCGTTATATACATTTTTCAAGGCACAAATCGGTGAGCGGGAAATCTCTAGACAAAGGGAGTGTCCCCAAGTGCCGGCCAAAACACGAGAGTGGATAATCTCCCATTTTGAGCCCGCAAACAGACCAAAAACGGGAGATTATCCACTCTCACTCTGCGGGCACTCATTTAAGTACGTCCCCAATGAGTGCCCCGCCAGCCACGGTATCGTCGATGTTTTGGCAATGTCAGCGAAAACCCGCCAGAGCGAGCAAGGTGCCTTGAAACAAGGCGGCATTGACCTTCTGGTCATGCCACCGAAGCTGAAAGGCAGATTGCCGCTCTGGCGGGTTTGCAGCGTCGGCCGGTTACGGCGTTTGGTAAAACGCCGTAACTAATACTCAAGCTTCCACATGTAACGGCGCGTCATATAGTCCTTGTGGGTGACGGCAGAGAGCGCGCGCATATACACGTTGTTGAGGATCGGGGCAAAGATCAGGTGGTTGAAGTACTCGCTCACGCTGTCCTTGATGTCGTTGAGGCCGAGCTCCTTGGCGTCGAGCTGATAGACGCGCTCGCCACCGTACTGGTTGACGAAGCGGATGCCGCGCTCGTCATTGCAGCGGCTGCGGCCGACGCTGATGAGCTGGAACAGCGAGGTGCGCTTGTCCAGAATCTCGAAGGGGCCGTGGAAGAAGTCGCAGGTGTTGATGGTGCAGGAGTCGATCTGCAGCATCTCCTGCACGTTGCAGATGCTAAAGACGTAGGCGGCACCGAAGAGCGGGCCCTGGGCCATGACGTTGATGCAGGGCTTGTCGGCGTTCTGCTCGGCCCACTTGGCTGCGAGCGGACGGGTGTACTCGACGGCCTTGCGATAGATGGGATCGACCAGGTCGAAGGCGGCCATAGCGGTCTCGTACTCGGCATAGCCCTCGGTCTGCTGCGTGAGCTCCATGGCAATCATGGTCACGACGGCGGAGTTGGTGCGGCCCATGCAGGACTCGTCGACGGCCAGGCTGTCGTACTGAATCTTGTAGTCGCAGACCTCGGTGAGGGCGGACTCGTCAACATAGATGGCGATGGTGCTGGCGCCGTGGTTCTTGGCGACCTGGGCGGCGACGATGGTCTCCTTGGTGCCGCGCATGGACACGACGACGGCCAGGGTGTTCTCGTTGACGTAGGCAGGCGTGGCGTGCACGAACTCGTTGCTGGTGTAGCTGGAGCTCACGACCTGCGTGGCCTCGTGCTCCATAAAGTACTGGGCAGGATAGTTGCCGCCGTTGGATCCGCCGGCGCCAATCCACACGACGCGCTTGATGCCGCCCTTGTCTGCCTTGTCAGCCAAAACCTGGGAGACGACGTCCTTAACCTGTTCCTGAGTAGTCATCGTGCATCAGCCTTTCTTCTCGTTTGATGCTCTCGATGGCATACAAGTTACATACATGTTTTGGTTATGTCGACTAGTTGTATGCTATATTTGTCTTAGAAATTTTGCTGGTAAAGTTTTCGGCAAGCCATTACCAGCGGTTTTGTTGTCATGTTGGATACATGCTTGGTTCAGTAAGCATACAAGTTAGATACAGGTTGTTCGCATGAGCACTTCGTCGAAAAAGAACTTGGCCCAATACGAGCGTCTGGCGGGTACGCTGCGCGACCGCATCGCCGCCGGCGTCTACGCGCGCGGAGACAAGCTGCCGTCCGAGATGGAACTCATGGACAAATCGGGGCTTTCGCGCAGCACCGTGCGCCACGCGCTTAAGGTGTTAGTTGACGAGGGCCTGATTCGTACCGAGCGCGGGCGCGGCGCCTTTGTGGCCGACACGCCGGCGCTCCACGAGAACAACCTGGTGTTTTCGAGCTATACCAAGCAGGTCGAAGGCCAGGGTATGAAGCCCACCACGCGCACGGTGGACTCGGGCTTTGCCAAGGCAACGGGCAACGTGGCCAAGTTTTTCGATGCCGCCGTGGGCAGCAAGCTCGTCAAACTTGTCCGCCTGCGTTACCTGAACGATGCGCCACTGTGCCTGGAGACCACCTATTTACCGCCGAGCTTTGAGGCACTCATCGATCGCGATATCAACGGTTCGCTCTACGCCACGCTGCGTCAGGAGTTCCATCGTGCGCCGGCGCAAGGGCATAAGACCTTTGAGGTGTGCTATGCCTCGCAAAACGAGGCGTTTTTGCTCAACGTTGAGCGTGGGCAGGCGCTGATCTTGATCACCGACTACGTCTACGACACCGACGGCCGCCCGCTCCATGTCTCCAAGCGTATCCAACGCACCGACCGCGCCAAATACACCGAGCCCATCGGCTAGCGCACCAAACGAGGCAAAATGTACCTAATAAACGTTTTACCTGCGGTTTTTATTAAATCTCAAGCCAGCATGGCGCAAGTGCCGGCATCGCCTGGCAATACGCGCCGTCCAAGCTCAACTGTTCCTGCTCAGAATATCCAGCACCGTAAACCTAAGTGAGTAGACTTTTCGCGACCTGCCGAGCACACCCAACACAGCCGCCTCCGTGACCTGCGGTTTTACTAAAACAGATACGCTTTGTGCTCGCTTTGCGCCAAAAAGTCTACTCACTTAGCTCGCAAGGCGTCCCGAAGGGACGATTCAGGTCAAAATAGCGTACGAACGCTGCACTTCTTGCGGCGATTTGATACCGCAAGACAGCCAAAAACCTGTCCCTATATGGTAGGTTTGAAACCTTGGGCGACAAGTGCGGGAAACCAGGTTGGCTTGGGTTGGTTGGGGACGCGTTCGGCCAGGACCAACTCCATCCAGCACATGTCGTACCAGCGGCCGAACTTTTGGGCGCAGCGGTCAAAGGCACCCACCAGGCGATACCCCATATGAGCATGGAAGTCCTGGCTGTTGTGCGTCAGGTACTCGTCGTCCTTGTCGTGCGGCACGGCAATGAGCGCGCACATGTTGGTGATGCCCATCGCGATCAGGCATTGCTTGAGCGCGTCATGCAGCTTGCGGCCCAGCCCGCCATGGCGCACATCGCGCGCCAGGTAGATCGACGTCTCGACCGACCAGTCGTACGCCTCGCGGCTGTTGAGCGCGCTCACATAGGCGTAGCCCACCGGACGCCCGTCCAGCTCCATCACCAAATATGGATAGCGCTTGAGCGTACGCTCGATGCGCCCGGCGAACTCCTCAACGCTCGGCACCTTGTATTCGCAGGTAATCGCCGTCTGGCGCACATACGGCTCATAGATGGCAAGCAACGCCGGCGCATCATCGGGCGTCGCCAGGCGAATCGTCGGCTCGGACATCTCGGTCATACAACCTTCTCCCCCAAAAGCAAAGGCCGCCCTGCGCCAAGCTCAGGCGCAGGGCGGCCCCTCGTCATTACATCAGGCTACAGGACAGCCGCCAACGCGTCGATATCCTCCTGCGTCGTGGCCCAGCTGGTGCAAAAACGCACCACCGTGTGGGTATCGTCGTACTTTTCCCAGTACTCGATCGAGGCATGCTCGCGAATGCGCGCCATGTCCTCGTTGGGCAGAATCACAAACT
>CABPDL010000036.1:0-25134 GCA_902406375.1 uncultured Collinsella sp. | reverse complement strand
GCTCCATTAAACACTTATGCTCACAGCGCAAACGTTGGGCAACATTACGTTTGCCGATAGCTATTAAAAAAAGTCCGTAAGCGGTAGTAGTATCAAAAAAAGAGGGGCTCCAAATGGAACCCCTCTGGCAAGTCAAATTGTCCCCTACGGGACGCCTTCCAAGGAAGGCATTTTTGGCAAAGCCGTATTTTGACTCGCAGTGTCGATGTAACTGGTAATCGACAAGGCAACTGTAACATAGCGCGGAAGGGCTGGTCGACATGAATTTAAGAAACTACTCTGGCGACTACAATATCGGCCTCGACATGGGAACCGGCTCCGTTGGCTGGGCGGTGACTGATGCCCAGGGCAAGCTTCTGCATTTTAAGAAGCAGCCAACGTGGGGTAGCCGTTTGTTCGATAGTGCGCAGCCGGCGTCCGAGGCGCGCGTTCATCGTGGGCAGCGCCGCCGTTACGTGCGCCGTCGTTGGCGCCTCGACTTGCTGCAAAAGCTGTTCGAGCCTGCGATGAGTGAGGTTGACCCCGGCTTTTTCATGCGACTCAATCAGTCGCGAACCATCGAAGGCGACCCGATTTTTACCAAGGACTTCACCAAGGCCGATTACTACGATCGCTTCCCGACCATCTATCATCTGCGCGCTTACCTTATGGACACCGATGAGCAGGCCGATCTTCGTTTGGTCTATCTTGCAATCCATAACATCGTTAAGCATCGCGGTAACTTTTTGCGCCAGGGAGAGAAGCTGACGGCAAAGACGGCGAAGACGTCGGATGCTCTTAAGAACCTTAATGGTGCTTTGAAGGCATGGTGCGAATCGAGAGAATACGAGTTCGCGAAGCTTGATGAACCCTCTGTAGCGAAAATCTTGGCTGACGAGAGGTCTTCTCGTTCGCAAAAGGCAAAAGACATTCAGGCGCTTGTAAAAGTGGACACTGCGGATGCGGCTGCGAACAAAAAGCTGGCAAAGGCTTTGTCGAACGCTGTCGTTGGCCTTCAGTGTGAGTTCAAAGACGTGTTTGGCGATTTTGAATGCGAGGCAACTAAGCTCGCGCCTTCGGATGACGAGAAGCTAGAAGCGCTGCAGGCCGCATGCCCCGATGACTGCGTGGAGCTTCTTGAGTCCGTTTGCGGTGTTTACTCTGCTTACGTGCTGCAGGGGCTTTTGTCCTATGCTGAGGGCCGGACAATCTCGGTCAACATGATCGAAAAGTACAATTGTTACGCGGATGATCTTGATCGGCTCAAGACTTTGGTCCGCGAATATGCTCCCGGCTCATATGAGTCTTTCTTCCGCGGCGCAACCTATCATGATTCGAATAGCGATGACCCCTCACGCGACTACGATGCCTTTAAGGCACAGGGCTATACCGCATATGACCTGCATAAACTGTCTTACGATGACTTCGCTAAATCCGTAAAGAAGCTCTTTGCGGGAACGGGCGCGGAGACGGACGAGCGCTATACCGCCATGATGGACGCATTCGACAAACAACGCTTTTTACGTCGCCTTAAGACGAGTGATAACGGTGCCATCTGCTATCAGCTGCATCTTGAGGAGCTGCAGGCCATTCTCAAAAACCAGGGTCGCTTCTATCCGTTCCTTAAGGACGAGGCTGCGAAGATCGAGAGCCTGGTCACGTTCCGTATCCCGTACTATGTGGGACCGCTGACGCCTAAAAATGCTGCTCAGGACAAACATGGCAACCACCGATTCCAATGGTCCGAGCGTAAGCCCGGCATGGAAGATGCGACGATCACGCCTTGGAACTGGGATACCGTAATCGATAAGAATAAGAGCGCAGAGAATTTTATCCTGCGCATGACGGGTGATTGCACTTATCTTGCTGGCGAGAAGGTGCTTCCCAAGCAGTCTTTGCTCTATGAGGAGTTCTGCGTTCTGAACGAACTCAATGGCGTTCGCTGGTCCGAAGATGGTGACGATTGGCAACGCCTGGATGCCGCGCAGCGCGAGGGTATTGTCCATGAGCTTTTCCATAAAAAGCGTCGCGTTACCTACAAGATGATTGCCGACTGGCTTGTAAAAGAGGGCGACGCGACAAATCCGGTTGTCCGCGGCGGCCAGGGTGAGAGCGGTCTTGAATCGAAGATGGACTCGTACATCTTCTTTGCCAAAGACATCTTTGGTGTGGACGAGTTGAGCCGTGCCGAGTATCCGGTTATCGAGAAGATCATTCTTTGGAACACGTTGTTTGAGGACCGCTCGATCCTTAAGGAAAAACTGCAGGATGAGTTTGGCCCCAGTGGCAACGGAATGCTCGATGCCGAGCAGATTAAAAAGATCTGCAAAAAGCGTCTGACTGGTTGGGGGCGTCTGTCGGAGAAGTTCCTGACGGGTATTAGAATTGATACGCAAGCTGGTCGCTCTATGAGCATCATGGACGTGTTGCGAGAAGGAAACCCCAGCTCCGAGCGTCGCTTGGGCGAGACCATGGTGATGATGGAGATTCTCCACGACAACACGCTGGGCTTCCAGGAAAAAGTGGATGAACACAATCGCAAATATTATGCCGAACACGAGAAGTCTCTAGGCGTAAATGAGCTTCCCGGATCCCCGGCGATTCGTCGCAGCTTGAATCAAGCGATTCGCATTGTCGACGAAATCGCAAAGATTGCGGGGCACGCGCCGGCCAACGTTTTTGTTGAGGTGACTCACGACGAGGACGAAAAGAAAAAGGGCAAGCGGGCCACGAAGCGCTGGGACGCCATCGAGGATGCGCTCAAGGCGTTTAAGGCCGAGGGCTGCGACCTGGCTGTTATGGACGATTTCAAGGAGCTCAAGGCAGCCAATGTAGACCTTGACGAGCGCCTGACTCTCTATTTGATGCAGAACGGAAAATGCCTGTATTCGGGCCGCGCTATCGACCTCAATAAGCTTATGGCGGGATCGGGTGAGTACGAGGTCGACCATATCATTCCGCGCGCCTATATTAAGGACGACAGCCTCGAAAACAAGGCGTTGGTGTACCGCGAGGAGAACCAGCACAAGACCGATCAGCTTTTGATTGATAAGAGCATTCGCTGGAAGATGGGCGAAACGTGGAAGCAGCTGCATCAGGCGAAGCTCATTGGCGATAAAAAGTATCGCAACCTGCTGAGGTCTTCCATAAACGAGAATGCCATGAAGGGCTTCGTCGCGCGCCAGCTCGTGGAGACGAGCCAGATGGTCAAGATGGCGCAGGCGTTGCTTGAGGCGCGTTATGCCGACGAGGGAACGAAGATCGTTCCCGTTAAGGCGAGCGTATCGCACAACCTTCGTGAGGCAGCCGGCTTGGTCAAATGCCGCGAAGCCAATGATTTCCATCATGCGCATGATGCCTATCTGGCATGTCGCTTGGGCCTGTTTATTCAGATGCGCCACCCCGGAATGTATGAGAACCCCATTGGCTACTCGCACGTGATTAAGAAGTACGTGCGCGAGCAGTCCGAGCTGTTTAAGAAAACCCACCGCATGCCTGGATCAGCGGGTTTCGTTGTCAATAGTTTTATGACTGCGGGATTTGATCCCGAGACGGGCGAGGTCTTTGACGATGCCTGGACCGAGGACGACGAGGTCAAGCGTTATAGGGGAAAGTATCTTCCGGACGGCTGGAATGCAGCAGCGGAGGTTGAGAGCATTCGCCGTGCGCTTAACTATCGCCAGTGCTACATCTCGAGGATGCCTCAGGAGGATACGGGCGCGTTCTGGAAGGCAACGATTTACTCGCCGCGTGATCCCAAGATGGGTGCAAAGCTTGAGTTGTCGACCAAGCAGGGGCTCGACGCCAAGCAATACGGTGGTTTTTCGAGCCAGCAGTTTGCGTACTTCTTTATCTATGAGGCCAAAAAGAAGGGAAAGCCGGTATTCCGGTTCTCTCAGGTTCCCGTGTGGCTCGCGGCGCGCATCGAGGGCGACTCGGCGGCACTCGGCGAGTACGCGCGTGAGCTTGCGGAGAAGGAGGGTTTGGAGTACGTCGGTATCACGAGGCCGAAGATCTACAAGAAGCAGCTGATTGAGGTTGATGGAGACCGTTTGATTATTACTGGCGCAAAGGAGGTCAGATCGGGCTCTCAACTTGCGTTTTCGCAGGATGAGATGTTGCTGTTAAATATGTCTAAAAAGGATGAAAGACTAAGCGTCCTTCCTTTGCTTGAGGGATTGGTGCACAAGATTGACCACGCTGCCAATGCAACTTGTGGAAAGTTGTCCAGGCAGCTTAAGCTCTCTCGGCTGTCTTCCGTTTCTGTGCTCGATGAGTTGCAGCAGCGTGAGCTTGCATTTGGCCTAATTCGTATTGAAAACGGCGCAGATCGAGTCGTTGATCTCTCTGGAATTGGCGGGCCTGCAAAAGCGGGCGCTATGGTGACGGATATGTCAAAACTAATCAACGAACCAGCGGCCCCGTTCTTTATCATTGACCAGTCTGTAACGGGCATGTTCGAGAGAAGGACCCGTGTCGGGCTTTAGGAACATTGTCATTTCAAACCCCTGCAAATTGCAGTACAAGGGCGGGTACATGGTTGTCCGCCGCGAGGACGACACGGCGAAGGTCCATCTTTCGGAGATTTCGTCGGTCGTCCTCCAGACCAACCAGGTGTTCATAAGCGCTTATCTGCTCTCGGAGCTTGCCAAGGCAAAGGTCGCGTTTGTCGTTTCTGACGAGAAGCGCGATCCCATTGGGCAGTATTTGCCGCTATACGGGGCCCATAACACCAGCAAGCGTATCGCAGAACAGCTTGAGTGGGGCGAGCCGATTAAAAAGCGCGTATGGCAACGCATCGTACGCGACAAGATTAAGCATCAATCTGACGTGCTTCACACCCGTGCGCGTGAGGAACAGGGCGAGACGCTTAAGAGCATTGTTGTCGAGGTGCGCTCGGGTGATACGACGAATCGCGAAGGACATGCAGCCCGGCTGTATTTCAACTCTCTGTTTGGTCCATCCTTCTCGAGGGATGACGATACACCTCTGAATGCTGCTCTCAATTATGGGTATGCGATTCTGCTGTCGAGCGTCAATCGCGAGATCGCAGCGCGCGGATACCTTACGCAGGTGGGAATCTGCCACAGAAATGAGTTCAACCAGTTCAACTTGAGCTGCGATTTTATGGAGCCGTTTAGGCCTCTTGTCGACCGCATTGTGTTCGATAACTTTGACGGCGAGTTCTCTAAGGAGACAAAGCTGCTCTTGGTCGACATGCTCAATCAGGGAATTGCATATCGAGGCGGCACATATCGCGTGGGCTCCGTAATCTCTCTGTATGTTGCCGATTGCTTCAAGGCCCTTGACCGGAAGCTGTCGGTAGACGAAATCGAGTCGTTTGAGGTCGTATGAGTGTCGGGGAAAGGATCAGATATATGAGGCTTGTCGTCTTCTTTGATTTGCCCGTCGATACTCCTGCGCAGAGAAAAGACTACCGGGTGTTCCGCAAATTTCTTCTTAAAGATGGCTATCTTATGCTCCAGGAATCCGTGTATGCAAAGCTTGTTGTTAACGATGGGGCGGCGGGAAGCGCGGTGCAAAGACTCAGGAAACATCGCCCGCCAGCTGGCCTTGTACAGGTTTTGCGCGTGACCGAATCTCAGTTTTCAACCATGGAGTACATAACGGGTAACCGCGAGGCCCATGAGGAGATAGACACAATGGAGGAGCTTCTGGTTTTATGAGGCTCGTGTTTTCAGGGCTCGAACACCCGGTGGAGCTAGTAGCAGGGGAGACATCGGTTTTGCAAGTCGAGAACTCGGCCCTGTTCGCGCGGATTGTAGCTTCTTTGCAAAACGGATTGGGGCGCCAGGCGATGGAGCCTTATTCCCTTTGGAAAGACGATGAGGAGATAAAGCCCGGCAGCGCTCTAATGGTGGTGCCTGATGCGCTGAATCTTCCATGGGATGACCGCGAATTTATGACCGCAATCACCAAGAAGGTTGAGCGTGAGTTTCTAGAAGACGAAGATCTGCGCATGCAGGTGGAAGAGGCTGAACGTGCAATAAAACTGCGTTTAGGCGGATTGAACCTTGGCTTTAATGCCGATTTGGGGTTTGGGTTAGAATGGGATTTGAAGCGCTACCTCAAGTTTTTAGGATTTGGCGCAGCGCCTCAAGAAGATAAATCGTTCCTTGATAATCTGCTGAATTTTCTTTCATTTGCTCTTGACGCTGGCTGCAGAAAGACAATCGTATTTGTAAATCTCAAAACTTTTTTGACGGAAAATGAGCTGCAAACACTCTATGACCACGTGTTTTTCCTTAAATTGAGTCTGTTGCTCCTGAAAAATAAAAAAGATACCATGTCTTACGGACATGAACAAAAATTAACGGTTGACCTGCAGTTTTTAGAGCATTGAAAGAACTGATCGGTTAGATTGAACGTCCCGTCGCAGTAGGGAATTTGCTCCAATGGTTTTGGAGCAGTGTCGATCTAACTGGTAATCAAACCGAGCAAAACCAAAGTGAGCTTGGTCGCGAGTTTTGGAGCAGTGTCGATCTAACTGGTAATCAAACCCCTCGGCTTATATACACGCTTCGTCCTCAGTTTTGGAGCAGTGTCGATCTAACTGGTAATCAAACCGCGAAGCAATGCGCTATACAGTATGGGGTGTTTTGGAGCAGTGTCGATCTAACTGGTAATCAAACGCAAGTACGCGCCGAATAAGCGATAGAGAGTTTTGGAGCAGTGTCGATCTAACTGGTAATCAAACCTGACATCGCTGATCAGGCCAATATCGTCAGTTTTGGAGCAGTGTCGATCTAACTGGTAATCAAACACCCCGCAGCCAGCGCGCCCGAGCCGATGCGTTTTGGAGCAGTGTCGATCTAACTGGTAATCAAACCCACAAGCAGATGGTCGACTTAGGTCTCGTGTTTTGGAGCAGTGTCGATCTAACTGGTAATCAAACACTGACAGGCTCACACCCGCACACGCTGAGTTTTGGAGCAGTGTCGATCTAACTGGTAATCAAACGAACTTTGCACATTACAAACGAAACGTTTAGTTTTGGAGCAGTGTCGATCTAACTGGTAATCAAACTATAGATCGTCGGCGTGTCGAGTGTCGCCTGTTTTGGAGCAGTGTCGATCTAACTGGTAATCAAACCAGATATAAACACAGATATAACCACAGATAGTTTTGGAGCAGTGTCGATCTAACTGGTAATCAAACACGCTCGACGTATGGACGACCTATATCAAGTTTTGGAGCAGTGTCGATCTAACTGGTAACAAAACTTTTTGGAGGTCGAGCCCTATGGCACGTGGTTTTGGAGCAGTGTCGATCTAACTGGTAATCAAACTAACTGCGCATACGCCATGCACGTTGTTATGTTTTGGAGCAGTGTCGATCTAACTGGTAATCAAACAACGCAGGCGGCATCAGCGGTCGGCAGCTCGTTTTGGAGCAGTGTCGATCTAACTGGTAATCAAACTAGTTATGTTTCCACACTCTCTCACCGCACGTTTTGGAGCAGTGTCGATCTAACTGGTAATCAAACTAATAATTTCCATTATAGGCAAGAAGTTTGTTTTGGAGCAGTGTCGATCTAACTGGTAATCAAACCATTGCAAAAAACTAGGTATATTGCACTGTTTTGGAGCAGTGTCGATCTAACTGGTAATCAAACTGTGCGCCGTGCGGCCCAAAGACGTCTACGTTTTGGAGCAGTGTCGATCTAACTGGTAATCAAACTTTCCAGCGCATCGGCACGCCTACGCCTGAGTTTTGGAGCAGTGTCGATCTAACTGGTAATCAAACAAGAGGTGTGCGGCACATGCCTTTTGTAAGGTTTTGGAGCAGTGTCGATCTAACTGGTAATCAAACTCACACGACCACGGACAAGATGCACGAGTGGTTTTGGAGCAGTGTCGATCTAACTGGTAATCAAACCAGGCGGGACGCTTGAAGTTCAAGACGTACGTTTTGGAGCAGTGTCGATCTAACTGGTAATCAAACGCGCTATGTCGTCATCCGTTGGTCAGATATGTTTTGGAGCAGTGTCGATCTAACTGGTAATCAAACAATATGACAGTTCGGACCGCAATCTAACCAACGTCAACAAGGAGGAATAGAAATGGACAACGACACGCTGCTGTTCAGAGATAAGGGTGCCGGTGTTTTCAAGGAGATCTGTATCTACCCGAATCGGATTACCACGCTCAAGAAGAACCGCTTCTTCGGCAAGCATATAGAGGTGACCTACCTGAATGACGTCACCGGTGTCTATAGGATCAAGGGCAAGCAGGTGATTCTGAACAACAGGCTGCGGACGGGCTACGGCTATAGACTGAGCAGCCGCTCCCAGGCAGAGGAATTCGTGAGGGTTCTTAACTCAATCATGTAGCGATAACCAGATCTTCTGCCCATAGAAAAGCGCCCTACCAATCCGTCAAGACATGTGGAGCGCAAACAATCCTGTTCCCCGCACGCGCGGGGATGATCCTGTTTTGGTCGGGGCGGCGGGACTCGAGCCCGCACGGGCGATGTCCGTGATGGCAGATGTAAATAAACGGTGGAACGGCTGTAAAAGAGCCTTGCCACTGGGTAAAATCAGGATGTGCCGCGGAACCCGCTCCTCAGTCGGTCAACTTTGGAAGCGCGGGCAACGCAGGTGCTAATGTCTAAAGGGCCGGGGCAACCGGCCCTTTTCTGCGGCAGCGGGGATTCGAATACCAACACGGTGTACGGCCCCACGGTACTTTGCTCTGTGACGAACGGACCCATGACGGCGCGCTCTGTAATCATCATTTATGCGGTCCCTTAATCATTTGCGTTGACTGACATTGTCTTCGTTAAAGGCGTGTCCTAAAACAAACACTGCTCTATCAACTCTTTACCGCGCAGGGTATCGATCCACTCCTGCGGAATTGCGTCGATACCGTAGGCCGTGCCGGCGAGGGCGCCTGCGACGGCTGCGGTGGTGTCGGTGTCGTCGCCTAGGTTGACGGCGGCAAGCACGCACTCTTCGTAGCTGTTAGTGTTGACGAAGCACCAGGTGGCTGCCTTAAGCGTGTCGCGCACGAAGCCACCGGATCTGATTTCATGCTCGGGTACATCTTTCAGACAGAGTACCCATTCGGGGAGCGCTCCGTCCATCGCGGACCTCAACAGCTCGATGAACGTGACACATGACTCGGTCGATGTTCTATGAGCGTGGGTGATTGCAGAGACCTCACGGATTTCTTCGTCTGTCGCATCGGTGAACGCCAGGGGCGCGATGCGCATGAGCGAGCCGTTGCCGTTGTCGCGCTCGCCGGAGCCTCCTTTGCCGGTGTGCAAGGCGCGGGCGGTCGTGCCGCCGTAATCGAAAACGCCGTCGATTGTATACTCGTCACGGGCAATCCAGCCGACGAACTTGTCGCGCATGTCCGCGGTGTCGATGTGCCCGAGCTCCCTAATCGAGTCACAGGTAGCAAGCATCATGGACGTGTCGTCGCTCCAGGTGCCGTCGGGCTGCCCATGCGTGCCGTAGCCGATCATGTCCGTGCATTTGAACGTGCCGCGGGGCCTAAACTCGTAAGGAACGCCCAGCGCGTCGCCGACGGCAAGCCCATAGATGCAGTCGCGCAGTGTCGTTTTCGGTCTGTCTGTCATGGAGCGCTCCTCTTATGTCGGGGGATATGAAACGCCGTCGGGGGTATCGGTCGCAACGTGCTGCTACCCTTGCGCTTCGCCATTAGTCGCTTCGTTGATGGCGCGGTACTCGGCACTCAGCTCGCGCGCCAGCTCTTCCTTGCTTGGAAGATACGGCAAGTATTTGGCGGCAAACACTTGGTCGTTGTCTTCGGGCAGCGTGTACTCGACAATCGAGTCGCTTTTGTCCGCGCAGAGCACGATGCCTATAGGCGGATTGTCGCCTTCGTTCATGAGCTCGCGCGTGTAGTAGTTCACGTACATTTGCATCTGGCCCAGGTCCTGATGCGTAAGGTCATCGGTCTTAAGGTCGATGAGCACGAAGCAGCGCATCAGATAGTTGTAAAACACAAGGTCAATATAGAAATGGCGCCCATCAAAGGTGATGCGCTTTTGGCGCGCCTCGAAAGCGAAACCACGGCCAAGCTCCAGCAGGAACTTCTGAAGATGCGTGATGAGCGCCTGCTCTAGATCGCTCTCGCGAAACGCAGTATCGTCCGAGAAACCTAAAAACTCCAGTACATATGGGTCACGGATGATATCCTCGGGGCGACGAGCCGGGGCGCTCTTTTGGATTTCCTGGGTGACGGCCTCCTTGTCCTTGCTGGCAAGCAGGCGCTCGCGGAACATGGTGTTGATCTGGCGCTCGAGCTGACGCGTGCTCCAGCGAGAATCGGCGCATTCGTTCATGTACCAGGTGCGAGCTTCGGGGTCAGGAATGCGTATTAACCTGCGATAATGTGTCCAACTCAATTCGGGACGCAGTGAGTCCCGAATTGGAAATGCAAGATAGAACTGACGCATTTTACGCAGCTCTCTTGCTTCAAAACCTTTACCAAAATCCTTGGTAAGTCTGATTGCGAGGGCCTTGAGCAGCGCCTCTCCATACTTGGCGCGCTCCTCTCCGCCCTGCTCATCAACAATGCTCTTGCCGATCTCCCAATACGCCTCAACCATCGCAAAGTTAACGGCGGTATAGGCCTTGTCGCGAGCGGCGTTGAGAATCGAGGAAACCTGCTTGTAAAAAACTTCTGGCACGATTGCCGATTCTCCACGGTTTACCAGTTCGCCCATCACTGTCGCCCCACTTTCCTCTTGTGGAATGCATCTTTATTGCATTTAGTTTAAAGCCTCGCGCGGACTCGAATTTCAATGTCGCCTAGCGCCTTCGTGCAGGATTCCCGAAGTGACTAAAATGTGGCCATAGAGGCAGTTTTAGCGAACCCCGTGGGAGTGACACGCATGGATAACAACACTTTGCTGTTCCAGGACAAAGGTTCGGGCAGGTTTAAAGACGTCAAGATCTACCCTAACCGTATCGAGGTGCTCAAGAAGGGCACTTTCGGCGGCAAGCACACCGAGATTGTCTACCTTAAGGACATCACGGGGGTCAGCAGGATCAAGGGCCGCAATGTTTTTCTTCGCAACAGGCTGTTGACCGCCTGTGTCTTTAGCCTGAGCAGCCGCTCCCGGGCTCAGGAATTCGTCAACGTGCTGAACATAGTGATGTAGCCTATGGCGGCGTTCGGGCCAGGGTAAAAATCGGGGGCACAGAACGGTGTCCTACGCCCCCGATTGAGTCGATGTGTCTAAAAGGCCGGCTTGCCTATTCGCTATCGTCCCCAGCGTTTTCGCGGTCACTGGCAAGCATTGCCGCGCCAGCGACCGTTGTCGCCACGGCGGCAGCGGCGAGCCCGGCGGCGATGCCAGAGCCGTCGCCCGTGTCGGCGAGTTTTCCGGCCGAGCCCTTGCTCTTGTTGCCCTTGCCGTTCTTGTCGGCGCTGTCCGCGTTGGTACCGCTGTCGGTGCCGGTGCCGCCTGCACTGCCCGAAGTCGTCACAGTAAAGCTTGCGGCTCCGTCGGTGGCAAGCGTGTAGTTTTGCGCCGCGTCGCCCAACAGGCCTTTCGCACGCACCCAATACGTCCCCGCGGCAAATGCCTCGCCCTCGGCCATCGCCGTTCCCGGAGCGCCGTTCGCGTCGTGCACAAACTCGAGCTGGGCCGTGCAGGCATCGGTTTCGAGCTTGCCCTCGAGTGATGCCGCAATCTTGGCGCGCACGTCTTCGCCGGCCTTAAGGCCTTCGAGTCCCTCAAAATGGGGCGTCAGCGCGCGTGGATCGATATCGATGGGCACGGAGCCCCGCAGCTCCGTAACGGTCTCGTTGCCCAAGGCGTCGACGTCCACATATTCGATGGCAAACGCATGGCCCGAAGCCGCCACGTTGAGTACGTTGCTGCTGTTGACAAGGCGGAAATGACCCTCGCCAACGGTCTTGCCATCTTGGAGTGAGGCATCGCTCAGCGAGTCGCCGTATGTCATGTGCATGCGGGTCGGGAGGTAGTACGAAGCTGTCTGCTTGTGCTGTGCGTAATTGCGCTGGTAGATGCTCCGCGCCAGTGCCGCATCAACAAAGTCGGATGCGATGATGCCAATGTGCTTGAGGCAATCTGACTTTGTTTTCTCGTTGCCGCTGGGGTTGATGTACTGGCTCTTGTACAGATGCTCGTTGACCACTCGCGCTGCGGTAAATGGGTTGCTTCCTTGTTTGTGATTCGTGCAGCTGGTGTAGTTGATGGACCAACAGCGCTCCAAGACCTGCTCCTTGGACCCATCATTGTCCATGACGTCAACCTTGCCGCGGGTGAGATTGGCCGTTTCCCGCAGTGCCATATCGACCCATTCGATCTTGTCGGTTCCGGTGCATTCGTAATGGTCCTGGGCATATACCTTGGTGCAATAGGCTTTTTTGTCGCCTGCTTTCCCCTCGGCTTCAAAGCCTTGCGCGTTTTGGACGAGACACATAGAGGAGCTGTCGGGGTGTGCTGCGATTTTGTCGTCCCATTGGGTGAGGTCGAGTCCCCACGTGTGGCCGCTTGCGCTGTTGCCGGCGAGTCCAAATCGACGTAGCAGGACGATCTTTCCGCGCACCTCGCCCAGTGTGGGAACGCGGCTCGACGTATAGAACAGGTCGGGATCCTTGCCCATAACCTTGGCGAAGGCCGTCGTAACACTTTCGTCGGTAGCCTCGTCGTTGCCTCGTGACACAAGCATGATGAGCGCTTCTGACGGCTTTTCGCTCAAAAATGTTTTGAAGTAACCGATGACATCGGAGAGATGCATATAGCCCCCGTCTTTTTTGAGCAGGTAGCATCTTCCATGGTCGATGCCGGGGTCGCCGTTCTTGTCGTCCTTTCCGAGTCGGATATCAAAATAGCGAATGCCTTCGAGCAACTGCGTGGGGATGTAATCCTGCTGGCACTTTGCTTGTGAGGATTGGGGCTCGGTGTCGTTGTCCACGCTGCAGGTGCCCGAATCGTGGGTTCCCGGTATGCTCAGCTCGTCGAGGTATTTGTTGTCATCGACGTGGCTCATCCAACATGGTCCGTCGACGTAGCTGCTATACGTGGTCCAGTCGATGCTGCTAACTGTGGCATTGGTCTTGTCCATGCTGTAGCCGACAAGCTCGAGCTCCCACGGAATGGGATATTTCTTTTGGCAAATCTTGTTGTTGTCTTGGTCTTTGCCTTTCGATTCTATGGCCAGGTAGTTAATGCCGTTTTTCGTGTATATGCGGTCTCGAATAATATAAGTTCCGTCGGACTGGGGGTCAAACGTATAGGCGCGGCTGTCCTTATGGTCGTACTCGCCACTCCATACGTGGATAACCTTTCCATCTTTGTCCGAGTCGCCGTCGACCGACCAAATGCTGTAGCCTGTCTTCTTGTGCTCCTCGAAATTGAGCAAGGTGCGAATGGCATACCAATTTGTATTATCTGTATCGGTCGCCACGTGCTCGAGGATGAGCTTGTTGGACGTGCCGTCATTAAACAGGTGGCAGACGTTGCCGATGACGTTGCCGTCTTCGTTGACGCTCGCGGTACGAAAATAGCCCGCGGGACGAAGGCGAATGACGAAATTGTCGAGGCTGACCGACGCTGTGGCAGCGTCGTCTGCAAATGCCGCGCGCACGGGAAGGCCCAATCCCGCGGTTTCGGGCAGGCTTACAAATGGCGACAACGCGGCGAGTCCAAGGCCCAGTGTAAACGCTCGGCGACTGATGGCGTGGTGTTCGGTCATAACTCCTCCGTTCGCAGGGTGCGGTTATGCGATAGTTTTGGTCACTATACTGCCCAGATGTTTAAAGGCGCCGGCTTTAATTGTGTGCGCGGCGCTATAAATCGGCGGGCGGACGTGCTGGGGCGCTTGTCTATTTTTGCTGCTACCGCGTCTGGGATGGTTCCGGCGTCCGGCATCCTCGCGTTCGTCGGCTACCGGCATAAGAAAAGGAGGGTCGGTTTACCGGCCCTCCCTGGGTGCGAAGCACTGGGGCACTGCCGCTTGTTAGCACTGCGCTCGTGTTTCCCGTTGCGCTCGCGAGTCGCTTAGCGCTTAATCTCGATATCGTCGAGCTTAACATCCATGGCCTCGGTCTTGGCCTTGGCGATGTCATCGGCAAATTCCAGAGACTTCATCATGGTCTCGACGGCGTCCTTGTGCTCCTCGACGTTGTCGATGCGCACGTACACGCTGCCGCCGCCTGCTTCGGTGAAGTACTCAGTCGTCACGCCGCCCGAGTGTGTATAGGAAGCGTTGCGCCAAGTCTTGCCGTTGTACTTGACGGGGTCATTCTCGGTCCACTCAAAGCTGGCATTCCACTTTGCCTCGTAGTCGAACAGCTCGTCGGCGTTCTTGTCAGGATCGAAGACGGGGATGAAGCGATCGCTGGCGTGCTCGCTCTCGGTGAACTTAAACTGGGCCCTGTCGGCGGTATCGCCTGCGACGTCGGTGACCTCGACGCCCTCGGGGACCTCGACCTTAAACCAAATGAAGTCGGTCCTCATATCCACGGCTGGCTTTTCTGCTCCGCCGCCACCGCCACTCCCGGTAGCGCCGCCGCTTCCGCCACAGCCCACCAGGGCAACCGCGGCAAAGAGACTGATGCAGAGGGTGAGAATCGCAAAGGCCTTCTTTTTCATGGTCGTGTCCTCCTCGATCTGTAACCGCCCATGGATTACCTGTCTTTACTGTACGCGTGGACGGTTCGCTAGGGTGGGCCATGTGTCCCATTCTGAGGGCCGGATTTGCGCCGTTAAGTGGCAATATGTTCGGGCGCAAAAGAGGGGAGGGCCGATGTTGTCGGCCCTCCCCGGGGTTGGGTGCCCGTTGTTTTAATGGGGCGCGCGTACGTGGGCGTGTGCGGGGTCCCGTTACTTGATCTCGATGCTCGAAATCTCAACTTCGCGTGCCTCGGCAACTGCCTTCGCCATGTCATCGGGGAACTCGATGGAGTTGAGGAGCGTCTCGGCTTCTTTCTCGTGCTGATCGAAGTTCGCGATGAGAACGCAGACGCTTCCCGGTTCAACGTCGGTAAAAAGCATGGTTGAGATGCCGCTGTTGTCCTCGTATGTTCCGACGAGCCACGTCCTGCCGTTATACTCGACGGACCCGCCATCCTTCCACTGGAACGTATCCCCCTTCTTTTCTGCCTGGTCGGCGTGGGATTCCTCGGCTGTCATCGCTTTTTTCCAAACGGGGATAAAGCGATCGGCCGAGGCGTTCTCGTTTTCGGGGAAGGTGAGCTGGACCCTGTCGGCATTCTTGCCGGCGGAGTCGCTTACGCCGACGCCCTCGGGCATCTCGACCTTAAACCAGATAAAGTCGGTCTTCTTGGCGACGGGGGCCTTTTCCTTGCCCTCGCTCTTGGATGCGCTGCTGCCCCCGCCCGATGCGTTCCCGCCGCAGCCGACAAGGGCAAATGCGGCAAAGAGGGCGATGCAAAGGGAAAGGATTGATAGGGTCTTTTTCTTCATGGTGGCGTCCTCCTTGTCTGCCAGGGACATCGTGTGCCGCGGATCGCTGGGGCGGCGGTTGCGCGTGCACATGATGACTTTGTTTGCTGTGCGGTGATTCCTCCATTCGTCGTCCGGTGCCGTGATGAGCGTTGCCCCAACATGGGGCTCCTTACCTATATGTATGCCCCAGTTGCCGCTGCCCGGGAGCCTCGAAACGTGGGCCATGTGTCCCATGTTTGCGTTGGCATGGCCTATCGTTCGTCATAGAAATCCGCGATGGCCAGGTGCGCTGACGCCCATGTGCTTATGGGCTAGACTTAGCACCATTACGTGTTCGATGCGGTTGGTCGGCGGTTGCCGCCTGACCGATGTATATGACTTGAAGGTGCGTGCGTATGAGCCAAGAGATGATGGATAAAACCTGTCGAGAGTTTGCCGAGGCACTTGCCGCACGCGAGCCGGTTCCCGGCGGTGGCAGCGCGAGCGCCTTTGTGGGCGCGCTGGGCGCCTCGCTTTGTGGAATGGTCGCTCGTTATGGTGCGACCAATCCTGCGCTTGCCGATCGCGCGGATGACCTGACGCGCGCATTTGCCCAGGCAGATGAGTTGGCCCAGGAGCTTGTCGAGTTGGTTGCCGAGGACGTTCGTGCATATGGGCAGGTGTCCGCGGCGTACGGTATTCCGCGTGGCGATCCGGCTCGAGCGACCGCGATTCAGGATGCGCTGCATGTGGCCGCTATGCCGCCGTATCGCATTATGGATGCCTGCGGGCGTGCACTGGCGCTGCTCGAGGACATGGCCGACAAGGGTTCGCGTCAGCTGCTGTCCGATGTGGCGTGCGGCGCCGTGTTCTGCCGTTCCGCTATGCAGGGCGCGAGCTTGACGCTCTTTGCGAACACCACGTCTATGAAGGATCGCGCTCGTGCTGAGGAGCTCGAGACGGCGTGTGATGAGTTGCTCGACATGTGGTTGCCGCGCGCCGATGCGCTGGCGCGCCGCGCCGCCGACGCCGCAAGGAAGAGGGGATAGCCATGGCTGAACTGCTGAAGGGTGCCCCCGTTGCTCGCGCTTTGACTGAGGAACTTGCTGCTCGCTGCGTGGCTTTGCGCGAGCGCGGCGTTGTGCCGACGCTGGCTATCGTGCGCGTGGGTGAACGCGAGGACGACCTATCCTACGAGCGCGGTGCGCTCAAGCGCTGCGAAAAGGTTGGCATTGAGGCTCGCCGCGTTTTGCTTCCCGCCGATGTTTCGCAGGACGAGCTGTTGGCGGCCATCGAGGACATCAATACCGATTCGTCTGTTCATGGCTGCCTGATGTTCCGCCCGCTGCCCGCCGGCCTTGACGAGGACGCGGTTGCCGCGGCACTCGATCCTGCCAAGGACGTTGACTCCATGACGCCGGCTTCGCTGCTCACCACGCTTTCGGGGCGCGGCGAGGGTTTTGCCCCCTGCACAGCCGAAGCCGTGCTTGCTTTGCTGGATCATTACGGCGTTGAGCTGGATGGGGCCAAGGTCGCGGTCGTTGGTCGGTCGCTGGTGATTGGCCGTCCCGTTGCCGCCATGCTTACGGCTCGCAATGCCACAGTGACGACGTGCCATACGCATACGCACGACCTTGCTGCCGAGTGCCGTGCTGCCGACATTGTGGTTGCCGCCGTTGGACGCGCGCGTACGATTGACGTGGATGCGGTTCGAGAGGGCCAGACGATCATTGATGTTGGCATTAATTGGGACGAGGCCGCTGGCAAGTTGGTGGGTGACGTCGATTCTGATGCTGCGGAGCCGGTCGTTAACGCCATCACGCCCGTGCCGGGCGGCGTGGGCGCTGTGACGACGGCGATCCTCGCCAAACACGTGGTCGAGGCGGCCGAGCGCGCATCGAAATAGGCGTTTTGGGCTGTTTGAGGGGTTAGCTCTATACCCCGTGGACAAAAAATGCCAAATATGAGTACTGTTGCCAAGATAGTCACATATTCTTTAGGTCAAATAGGCTCTCTAACGATATTTATTATCGATAAAGAGCCTATTTTATTGGACCTATGAGGAATTACATCATCTAATTTTTGAACAAATGTAGACTTTTGGCACCCATACGTAGCAAAATTGATGTTACTAAATTGGTGACAGTACTCACATTTGGCATTTTTTGACCACAGGGGTTGCCAGCGCCGTGGTTTCGCCCTTTTTGCGCCGAAGCGATACACTGTTATCGTTTGATTTCTTCGCTCAAGGAGGATGCGCATGCCGTGCACAACGATTTTGGTTGGTAAGAACGCGAGCTACGACGGGTCGACGTTGGTTGCCCGCAACGAGGACTCGTCCAACGGGGTGTTTGAGCCCAAGCGTATGCGCGTGGTGCATCCCGACGAGCAGCCGCGCGTCTACACGAGCGTCCTGAGTCACCTGACCGTTGAACTGCCCGATAACCCCATGCGCTACACGAGCGTCCCCGATGTTGTCCCGGGCCACGGCATCTGGGCCGAGGCCGGTTTCAACGAGCTCAATGTGGGCATGTCCGCAACCGAGACGCTCACCACCAACGAGCGCGTTCGCGGCGCCGACCCGCTCGTCGACTACGTGCCCGCCAAGGGCAACGAGGACGAGGACGGCTATGTTCCGGCGCAGCCCGGCGGTCTGGGCGAGGAGGACATGGTGACCCTGGTGCTGCCATATGCCAAATCCGCCCGCGACGGCGTACGCATTCTGGGTGACCTGCTCGAGCGCTATGGCACCTACGAGAACAACGGCATCGCCTTTAGCGACGTGGACGAGATCTGGTGGCTCGAGACCATCGGCGGTCACCACTGGATCGCCAAGCGCGTGCCCGATGACGCCTATGTGACCATGCCCAACCAGCTGGGTATCGACAGCTTTGACCTGGATGACGCCGAGGGCGCCCAGGCCGATCACATGTGCTCCGCCGACCTGCGCGCTTGGATGGCCGAGTGGCATCTGGACTTGACGCTGGGCGTTGAGGGCGACGGTCCGGCCGCGGTCTTTAACCCGCGCGAGGCCTTTGGCTCGCACAGCGACAGCGACCACGTTTACAACACGCCGCGCGCCTGGTATATGCAGCGCTGCCTTAACCCCAGCGATGTGTGGGACGGTCCCGAGGCCGACTACACGCCCGAGAGCGACGATATTCCCTGGAGCCGCGTGCCCGAGCGCAAGGTGACCATCGAGGACATCAAGTACGTACTCTCGAGCCACTACCAGGGCACGGAGTACGACTGCTACGGCAGCAAGGGCACGCCCGCCACGCGTGGCGCCTATCGCCCCATCGGCATCAACCGCAACAGCCAGCTCGCTGTGCTGCAGCTGCGCCCCTATGCGCATCCGGCCTACCGCGCCGTGCAGTGGATGGCCTTTGGCTCCAACTCGTTTAACGCGCTGGTTCCGCTGTACGCCAACGTCGAGACCATGCCCGAGTACTTTGCCGACACGCAGGCTCGCGTGACGTCCGAAAACTTCTACTGGGCCAACCGCCTGATCGGCGCGCTGGCCGACGTCCGCTTCCATGAGTGCGGCCGCGCAGTCGAGGATTATCAGGAGAAGGTCGGCGGCATGGGCCACAAGCAGATTCATGACGTCGACGCTGCCGTAGCCGTTCTGCCCGAGGCCGAGGTGCCTGCCGAGCTTGCACGCGCCAACGAGGAGTTTGCCGAGCTCGTGCGCGTGGAGACCGATGCCCTGTTGGGCAAGGTGCTCTACACCACGAGCTGCGCCATGAAGAACTCTTTCGCGATGAACGACAACGTGAGATAGGGATTTCCCGTCGATCGAATAGCGCTTAAACGCTTTGTCGCTTTCACTCAATCTTGGGTACAAGAACGCCAATGCAGTTGTTTGTGATTGGAGACAACCATGGTTATGAAACTCGATCAGCTTGTTAACGGCGCCATCAACGTGGGCTTCGGCGCCGCCGCCGTTGCCGTCGAGGGCAGCAAGAAGGTTCTCGACGACCTTAACACCAAGGGCGAGCAGGTGCGCAAGGACGCAGGCGCCCCCGGTATCGCCCGCAGTGTGTCCGACATGTTCGAACAGGCCGGCGGTACCATCTCCGATCTGACCGAGCGCTTGGGCATGCAGGGCGAGACCGCGGCCCAGCGCGTGCTCGACGAGCTCATTCTGGCTCGCGTCCGCGTCATGACAGCCCTCGAGCGCACGGCCTTCCTGGCCCATGTGCGCGACATCGTCGATTCGGTCGAGGACAACGTGACCTCGGTGCCCGTCGAGTCCGTTGAGCCCGACGATGCGAAGGATACCGAAGAGGCCGAGTAGCAGCGCAGATGGCAGATTCCACCACCGATTACAACAATCTAGACCCCTTGGGTGACGAGACGTCGGTTGTCGATGAGGTTGAGGCCGTTGTCTCGGGCGCTCGCAAGAAGCCGCGCGCTGTCGATATGGTCCCCGAGGAGCCCGACGCGATGGCGCCGGATGAAGAATACCAGCTCACGCCGGCGGGTCGCCGCGAGCGCATCGGGCAGATTGTTCGCCTGGTCAAAAAGTACCGCGTGTGGGATAACCTCACGCCGGTTCGTTTGCGCCGCCTGCTCGAGGAACTCGGCCCCATGTTCGTCAAGATGGGGCAGATTCTGGCCAACCGGTCCGAGATTCTGCCGCAACGCTTTTGCGACGAGCTGCGTCGTCTGCGGTCCGACGTGGAGCCGGTGCCGTACGAGGTCGTACTCAGTTGTCTGGAAGAAGAATACGGCCTGCGCCTGGGAGAGATGTTCGATGCGATCGACCCCAATCCGCTTGGTAGCGCATCGCTCGCGCAGGTGCACCGCGCTCGTCTGGTGACGGGCGAGGACGTGGCCGTCAAGGTGCAGCGCCCCGGTGCGCAGCAGGTTATGGCACAGGACATCGATATCATCCGCTCGGTGGTGCGTATCGTTTCCAAGTTCGTCAACACCGATCAATTCGTTGACCTGCACGGCGTAGTCGAGGAGCTGTGGACCTCGTTTCGCGAGGAGACCAACTTTTTGGCCGAGGCCAAAAACCTCAACGACTTCTACGAGTTCCATAAGAGCGTTCATGGCGTGACGTGCCCTAAATCCTATCTGGACCTGTGCACCGAGCACGTGGTGGTTATGGACTACGTCGACGGCATTTCGATCGCCGATCCTGAACGCTTGGTGGCCGAGGGCTATGACTTGGAAAAGATCGGTGCCGCAATCGTCGAGGATTACTCGACGCAGGTGCTCGATGACGGCTTTTTCCATGCCGACCCGCATGCGGGAAACATTATTCTCAAGGACGGCATCGTTTACTTTATCGACTTGGGCATGGTCGGACGCATGTCGAGTCACGATCGCGGTATCGTCAAGGACATGATTTTCGCCGTGGCCGAGGGTGACGTGCCCAAGCTCAAGGATTCGCTCATGCGCTTTGCCGTGACGCGCGGCGACTCGGCTGAGCTCGATCATTCGGCCTTTTTGTCCGATTTGGACTTTATCGTCGCAGACTTTGCGGGCCTTGACCTGAAGGATCTGGATATCGGCGAGTTTTTGACCTCGCTGTTAAACCTGGCGCGCAAAAACGACGTTGAGCTGCCGAGCGTGGTAACGATGTTCGCCCGCGGCATGGTGACGCTCGAGGGCCTGCTGACTGAGTATATGCCCAACGTCAACATGATCCAGATCATCCAGACGCACATCAAAAACGAGAAGAGCACCTATGCGCGCGTGCGCGACATGGGACGCGATCTTGCCGCGAGCAGCTATCGCGCGGCGAAGGGCTCGCTCGAGGCGGCCGAGTATCTGGGCCTGGCTTCGCGCATGCTCACGCGCGGCCAGCTTAAGGTGAACACGCAGATCATGAGCAGCGATAAGGCGCTGCGACAGCTGGGTGGAATTATCGACCGCATGTCGATGGCAATTGTGATCGCCGGTCTGTTTATCGGTTCGTCGGTGGTGTACTACGCGCGCATCGAGCCGGTTGTGTTTGGCATTCCGGTCATTGGCTTTTTGGGCTACGTGAGCGCGTTGGTGCTGGCGCTTATGCTGGGCCGCAATATCTGGCTCAACAGTCACGGCGGCAAGCACTAGGGGCTGCGGTCACCGTATTTTCCTATCGCAAATAATAGCTTTTACCTTGGGCTTCGCCTGCGTGCGAGGCCCTTTTGCGTGATACCATACTGACGGTAATAATCGATGGCATAGATGGTGGTGCGGAGACGCACGAATGCGCGGTTTTCCTGCGCGTTTGGGAGAATCGGGGTGCAAGTCCCCGGCTGTACCAGTAACCGTAATTCCTCTTGGCTCGGGATGTTCGCGTCGCAGATCGGACGACGTGCCCGAGTCGTTAAGGTTAAGTCGGATCGCCTCCCATCTTGCATGCGGCTGCGGCGTATGCCGCCGGCGTGCATAGGGCTCTGGAGGGAAGGGGGACCCCGATGGGGGAACTCGAGCGCAACATGCGCGATGACGTGGGGCAGCCTCAAGGCAACGCTCCAAGTACAGACAATGGGGGACAAATGGATATGTTTGAGGACGAGCGTGAGTGCGCCTCGTTGCATCGCCGTGGCGCGATTGCACGCGGTGTAGCTAAGCGCGGTCTGGTGGCATTCCTGGCCTTCGCGATGGCCTTTGGCACCACGCCGGCTCAGCTGTGGGCCGAGGGCGCCGAGGGCATTGCCGAGGCTGTGGCTCAGGCTGCGACGCCGAGTGAGGACGCAGCGCCTGCGGATGGTGCTGCCGACCAGGGCAACGTTGAGGTTTCAGATTCTGGGAGCGCGCCTGCAGCTAGTACCGCCACAACAGGGGCGGCAGCTGGCGACGAAGGCTCGGCGACGGGGGAGAACCCTGCCGCGAGCGAGCAGTCTTCGACGGCATCCGCTGGCCAAGCAGGATCTGCCGCCGTGGCTGCCGTCCAGGCAGAGAACCCGACGGAAACTGGCGATGTCGCCAAGAAGCAAGTCGAGGTCTCGTTCTCGATTATCGGCACCGATGCCGACGGCAAGGCTCAGACCTGGGTGGCACCTACGCAGCTCAAGCTCGACGAGGGCGCGACGGCTGCGGATGCCTTTATTAAGCTGCAGGAGAAGACGGGCTTCAAGGCGGACTACGATCCGAACACGGCATACGGGTTCTACCTCAAAAGCATCACATCCCCGAGCGATGGCCGCACGCTTGTCTACGATCCGACGACTTATGCCTTCTGGCAGCTGTTCGTCGATGGCGCGTCTTCCTCGGTTGGCGCGAGCAGCATCAAGCTCACCCAGGGGCAGAAGATTGAGTTTGCCTATACGGCCGGTAGCGCGTCCCCTGTCGTTAAGGACCAGGTTGCCGCAAATGTGACCGTCATTGGTCGCGATGCCCAGGGCAAGACTCAGACTTGGGTCGATAACGCGCAGTATGTGGTGACGTCCGGCTCGAGCGCACTTGACCTTACGAAGGTCGCGCTCGAGGCGAATGACATCGACGCCGTTGCTGCGGGCTCCTTCATTCTGAGCCTTAAGTACAACGGCGTTGAGCTGGGTACGCCGCTCGATTATTCGACCTATTGGCAGCTGTTCATCAACGGCAAGTCGAGCGACTACACGGCAGACAATGTCACCATTCATGCTGGCGATACCGTTACGTGGTTCTACGGTGGCTGGGGCGACCAGTTGCCCTCTGATTCCGTCCGTGCCTCCGTTCAGGTCCTCGGTAAGGACAAGGACGGCAAGCAGCAGGTTTGGGCCTCGACGGGCCAGACGAGTCTCAAGGCTGGTTCCACTGCTAAGGATTTGCTGGAGCAGACTGGTCTTACCCTCGATGCTAAAGAAGAGTCTTGGGGTTGGTACCTCAGCGGCATTACCTCGCCGCTTGACGGTAAGACCTATGAGTATGATCCTGCGACCAAAAGTTATTGGCAGTTCTATGTAAATGGCAAGTTCGCCCAAGTCGGGGCCGGCAACTACGAACTCCAAGAGGGTGACGCCGTCACCTTTATGTATGGTGCTGACGCCGATGCCCTCCCCGGTCAGGTTCTTGGGTCCGTCGATGTTATCGGTCCCGATGTCAACGGCAACAATACTCGCTGGGGCTCGGCAAGCAATGTTTCCCTGCCCGAAGGCTCTACGGCCCAGGACCTTATTGAGACGGTTCTGAAGGCGAAGGGCGTTACGTACAACGGCTCCCAGAGTGGTGAGTACTGGTTCCTGAATTCCATTACTTCGCCGTTCGATCACAAGCCGTATGGCTGGGATGGTGCGACCAAGAAATATTGGCGTCTGTTTATCAACGGAGAGCCCTCATCTCTCTGCGCCAACCAGGTCACGCTCAAGAGCGGCGACAAGGCTACGTTTGCCTACACCACCGATAAATCGCCCATGCCCGATCCCGACAAGATTGTCGTGGACCCGAGTGCAACGACTCCTGATTGGGATGCCGAGTGGGCCGGCTACGGCAACGGTGGCAACGGTTCGACCGTAACGGATGCCAAGACACCTGCGCAGGCCGCCGGTCTTAAGTGGGCCTTCGATTGGAAGGCCGAGTCTGGTCAGCAGTATGCCAACTGCAGCGAACCTGTCATCGCTAACGGCTTTGTGTACATCGCGACCGAGAACGAGCTCATTAAGATCGATTCGTCCACGGGCAAAAAGGTTGCCTCTGCGCCGCTTGCCTCCAAGGTGAGCTATACCTCTCGTCCGATCTATACCAACGGCCTTATCATCGTTCCGCTCAACGGCGGTGCGGTCCAGGCGATTACTGCAGACAAGCTGATCTGCAAGTGGCTGACGCCTGGTTTGACGGACTTGACGCAGAGCTCCTGCACCGTCGTTTCGGACGGCGAGTATGTCTATGTTGGTACGGTCGATATTTCGTATGACGAGAACTACAACGCGACCTACGGCAACGGCTCCCTGAAGCGTATCAAGATTGCCACGGGCGAAGTCTCTTGGCAGAACATTGACCCTTCCGAGGGCTATTATTGGACTGGCGCTGCGCTGACGGATAAGTACACCATTGTTCCTACGAGCGCGGGCACGCTTAAGTGCATTGATAAGACGACGGGCGATGTCGTTTCGACCATGAAGCTCGGCGCTGTCGCAAATGCCGATTGCATTGCCGATCCGTCCAATGGTTCGACCTTCTATCAGATGACGCACGACGGAAAGCTCCATGTGATTTCGCTTTCGGCGAAGGGTGTGCTGAGTGAACAGAAGACGGTTGATCTGGGCCTTACGAATAATCTGAGCGCCCCAGCGGTGTCTGGTGACAATCTGATTGTCGGCGGACAGACGGCTACGGGCTCTGCTCTGGTTCTCTATAACCTGAAGACGGGTAAGACCACGATGGTCGCTGCTGCCGACGGCAAGGCGCTGCCGGCTGGCCTCAACGGTATTGCTGCTACTCCGCTGGTGAGTGTTCAGGGCGGCAAGACCTATGTGTACTTCACCGTGAACAGCGCGGATAGCAAGGATTACGTCAACTACTCTGCTGGCGGTGGCGTGTATCGCTATACGCTTGGCGACGCAGAGGCGACGCAGATTTATGATGCGGCTGGCCATTACCAGTACTGTGACTCTCCGGTCATTGCCGATGCTTCTGGCAACCTCTACTACATCAATGATTCGGGTACTCTGTTCAAGCTGGGGGCTGTCGAGTCTTGGACGGTTGCCTTTAATTCCAACGGCGGGTCTGCTTGCGACACTAAGTTCGTTGCTACGGCCGACGGCAAGCTGGTCAAGCCGGCCGATCCGACGCGCGATGGCTACACTTTCGGCGGTT